>JBPPMC010000030.1:0-24800 GCA_051305835.1 Sphingobium sp. | reverse complement strand
TGATTTCCTGAAGGCATCAGGTCACGGCGTGGGCAGGGGCTGCAATTACAAGGGTTATGGTGCATGGCGACGGTTGAGCACATTGAGACGGAAACGCCGCAGGTGGGCGATGGCGTTCGTCGCCGTGATTTCATCAATATAGCCGCGGTCAGCTTTGCTGGCGTAGGCGCCGTTGCAGTCGTTCTGCCGCTGATAAATCAGATGAACCCCAGCGCGGACGTGCTGGCGTCGGCTTCGACTGAAGTCGACTTGTCCGCCATTCAGCCGGGCCAGTCGATCAAGACGACCTTCCGGGCGCAGCCGTTGTTCGTGCGCCACCTCACCCCGGCCGAAATTGCCAAGGCCGATGCAGTCGATCCTTCCACGCTGCGCGATCCGCAGACGCTGGAAGATCGCACGGTGGATGGCAAGAAGCAGTGGCTGATCACCATGGGCGTCTGCACTCATCTTGGCTGTGTGCCGCTGGGCGCGGGTGAAGGCGAGAATCGCGGCGAGTTTGGCGGCTATTTCTGCCCCTGCCATGGTTCGAGCTATGACACCGCCGCCCGTATCCGTAAGGGCCCGGCCCCCAAAAACCTGATGGTTCCGGAGTATAAATATACGTCCGACACCGCCATTCTCGTAGGCTGAGGTAAAGATCGATGAGTTTCCCCTGGGCAGAACATTACACCCCCAAGGCGCCGGTCATGAAGTGGATCGACGAGCGTCTTCCGCTTCCTCGCCTCGTTTATGGCGCGATTGGTGCCGGTTATCCGGTCCCACGCAACCTCAACTATTTTTGGAACTTCGGCGTTCTCGCTGGCGTTGCTTTGATGATCCAGATCGTGTCCGGTATCATCCTTGGCATGCACTATGCCGCGAATGAACTGGTCGCTTTCGGCTCGACCGAGCATATCATGCGCGATGTCAATGCTGGTTGGATGCTGCGTTACGCGCATGCCAATGGAGCAAGTTTCTTCTTCATCGTCGTATACCTCCACATCTTCCGCGGCCTTTTCTACGGATCGTACAAAGCGCCCCGCGAAATGGTGTGGCTGCTTGGTCTGGTAATCTTCCTGCTGATGATGGCGACCGCGTTCATGGGCTATGTGCTTCCCTGGGGGCAGATGAGCTATTGGGGTGCGAAGGTCATCACCGGTCTGTTCGGCGCTATTCCAGTCGTGGGTGAGCCGATCCAGACATGGCTGCTGGGCGGTTTCGCTCCGGGCAATGCGTCGCTCAACCGCTTCTTCTCGCTGCACTATCTACTGCCGTTCGTCATCGCGGGTGTCATCATCCTGCACATCTGGGCGCTGCATATTCCAGGGTCCAGCAATCCGACCGGCGTCGATGTGAAGGGGCCGCAGGATACCGTGCCTTTCCATCCCTACTATACGGCGAAAGACGGCTTCGGGCTGGGCGTGTTCATGGTGCTGTTCACGGCGCTGCTGTTCTTCGCGCCTAACTATCTGGGCCACCCGGACAATTACATCGAAGCGAACCCACTCTCGACGCCTGCGCATATCGTTCCGGAATGGTATTTCTGGCCGTTCTACGCGATCCTGCGCGCCTTCACGTTCGACTTCTTCTTCGTGCCTGCAAAGCTGCTCGGCGTGCTGGCGATGTTCGCGTCGATCCTGATCCTGTTCTTCCTGCCCTGGCTGGATACGTCGCCCGTGCGTTCGGGTAACTACCGCCCGGTCTTCAAGAAGTTCTTCTGGTTCGGCCTGATCCCTTGCGTCCTCATCCTCGGCTATTGCGGCGGCGCTCCGGCGGAAGAGCCATATGTGATGATCAGCCAACTTGCGGCGGCTTACTATTTTGCCCACTTCCTGATCATTCTGCCGGCCATCGCTTATTTTGAAAAGCCATTGCCATTGCCGAACTCGATCACGGAATCGGTGCTCAACCGTCACGCCATCGAAGGCGAACAGCGCGCGGTGCCCGGCATGGGCAGCGATCCGCAGCCGGCTGAATAAGGGGAATATCAGAACATGCTTCGCCCAGCCCTCATTGCCATTGGCGCGTTCTTCACGCTGATGCTCCTCTATTCCTTCGCTTCGGGCGCGGTCGCCTATGTTAGCGATCCGCCGGTTGCGACTGCGGAGCATGAATTTCACCGGCATCCGGAGGAGGCAAAATTCTCCTTTAACGGACCGCTTGGCCACTATGATCGCCAACAATTGCAGCGTGGCTTTCAGGTGTTCAAGGAAGTCTGCTCGGCCTGCCACAGCCTGAAATTCGTGGCATTCCGTGATCTGCAGCAGATCGGTTACAGCGAAGCCGAAGTGAAGGCCATTGCCAAGCAGTGGGCGATCAAGGCGCCTGATGTTGATCCAGCGACCGGCGAAGCATCGACTCGCGATCCGGTCCCGGCCGATCACTTCCCCAAGCCTTTCGCTAACAATGTCGCGGCGGCTGCCGCCAACAACAATGCGATACCGCCAGACTTGTCGCTGATGACGAAGGCGCGGCATGAGGGCAGCGATTACGTCTATTCCTTGCTTATCGGATATCAGGCACAGCCAGCAGAACTGCTCAAGCACTTCCCGGATTCCAAAACGCCACAGGGGCTGCACTACAACCCCTATTTCGCGAACCTGAATCTGGCGATGCCGCCGCCGCTTACCTCTGAGGGTCAGGTCACCTATTCGGATGGCACCAAGCCCACCGTTGATCAGATGTCCAAGGATGTGGCAGCGTTCCTGACGTGGACGGCGGAACCGAAGCTGGAAAACCGCCGGAGTGCCGGACTGGCCGTGGTGTTCTTCCTGCTGATTGCAACGGGCCTTGCTTATATGGCGTATCAGAACATCTGGGCCGACAAGAAACACTAACGAGAGGCTGTCGTCAGCACGACGGCAATTGCCCTAAAGATTGAGAGGCGCGGATCCATAGGGTCCGCGCCTTTTGTTTCTGGTCCACGAAGCAGGCAATGGTGATGCCAGAGATTTGGCAGTTCTAGACATGGCACGCAGGTCACGATCCGAAATGGCCCCGTGACCCGTGACGCCACTCGCATGAGTTGCCCACACCACGCGCCGATGTGCTAAGGGTGCGCGCAGCGGGTCATTTTCCTGCCGGACAGAAAAGTTTTTGCAAACCAAAGTAAGTTGCGACTTGCAATCTTTATTGCGGTGCAGCAGAGGGCTGTTATGCATTCAAAAATCACTATGCCGATCATGACCTCGCTGCTCCTTACTCTCGCAGCGTGCGGAACCAAGGCGCCTCCACCACCGCCACCGCCGACTGTGACGGTTGCCGCGCCCCTCCAGCGCGATGTCAAAGACTGGGACGATTATGTCGGCCGCTTCGAAGCGATCGAAGATGTTCAGGTTTTGCCGCGCGTATCGGGGCAAATAACGCAGATCGGCTTCCGCGCGGGCGTAGAGGTGGGAAAGGGGCAGTTGCTGTTCCAGATTGATCCCCGTCCTTATCGTGCGCAATTGGAGCAGGCGCGGGCACAGGCTGCCCGCGCACAGGCTGCTCTGGTGAATGCCCGTACGGAGTTGAAGCGCACTGACGAGTTACGGAAATTTCAGGCGGTGAGCCAGGAAGAGTATGAAACCAGGCTTGCGACTTTGCGCTCGGCAGAGGCGGATCTGGCAGCAGCCCAGGCCGCGACGCGTGCGCGCGCGCTCGACGTGGAGTTTACGTCCGTTCGCGCACCGATCTCCGGTCGGGTATCGGACAAGCGCGTAGCGGTCGGGGATTATGTTTCCTCGGGACAAACGCTCCTCACCACTGTGGTCACAGTCGATCCGATGTGGTTCAGCTTCGAAGGGGCCGAGAGCCTTTACCTTAAATATATACGCCAAGCTCAAAAGGGCGAGCGTACGTCTTCTCGCTATGCCGCCAATCCGGTCGAGGTGCAGCTTGCCGATGAAAGTGAGTATCGCTGGCGCGGACGGATGATCTTCGTCGACAATGCGATCGACACCAATTCCGGCACCATCCGCGCTCATGCGGAAATTGCCAATCCGAACGGTTTTCTGGTGCCTGGTATGTTCGGCCGCGCCCGTTTGATGGGTTCCGGCACGTATCGCGCCATGCTTGTTCCTGACGAGGCGATCCAGACCGACCAAACTCGAAAGCTGGTTTTTCTAGTAGGTAAGGACGGGAAGACTGTGCCGCGGCTGGTGGAGACTGGACCTATGGTCGAGGGATTGCGCGTTATTCGATCGGGACTGAAGGCAGATGAGAAGATCGTGCTCGATGGCCTGGCTCGTCTGCAGCCCGGCATGAAGGTCCAAATTCGTAACGGCCAGATAAAGCCGCGGGCTGCCTCGCAGGCATCTCGCCCCGCATCCGCACCCGGCGCCAATGTCGCGCAACCCGCTTCTGAATCAGGAAAGGCTCCGGCAGCCGGGGCGACACGCTAATGCGGTTACCACATTTCTTCATCGACCGCCCGATTTTCGCGGCGGTTCTGTCGATCCTCGTCATCATCATGGGCGTCGTCGCTTACCCCAGCCTGCCGGTTGGTCAGTATCCCGAGATCGCACCGCCTACAGTGGTAGTGAACGCCAGTTTTCCGGGAGCGTCGGCAGAGACCCTTGCGGAGACGGTCGCCGCGCCACTCGAAGAGTCGATCAACGGCGTTGAAGACATGATCTACATGGCTTCGTCTTCGACGGCGTCGGGTCAGGTTGCGATCACGGTTACCTTCAAGCAAGGCACTAACGTCGATCAGGCGCAGGTTCTTGTGCAGAATCGTGTTTCGTCCGCAGAGCCGCGCCTGCCGGAGCAGGTGCGTCAGATCGGCGTCACGGTGCGTAAGAACTCGCCTGATCTCTTGATGGTGATCACCCTGTCTTCACCGGATGGAACCCTCTCCAATCAATATACGTCGAACTACGCCACCCTGCAGATCAAGGATCGCCTTGCGCGTATACAGGGTGTCGGCGGCGTGCAGGCGTTTGGTGCCCGTGATTACAACATGCGCGTGTGGATCGACCCCGAGCGTGCCTCTATCCGCAACCTCACAGTTGATGAGATAACGGCGGCCATTCGCGGGCAAAATGCGCAGGTCGCTGCCGGCTCCGTTGGCGAGCCTCCGTTTAATCAGGGCGGGACTGCGTTTCAGCTGAATATCCAGACGCAGGGGCGGCTGGCGACGCCGGAAGAATTCGGGCAGATCATCATCAAGCGGGATGACCAGGGACGTCTGACGCGACTGGCGGATGTAGCGAGGATTGAGCTAGGTGCTCTCGATTATGGCACCGAGGGCTATCTCGATGGCAAATCGGCGGTTGCAATGCCCATTACCCAGTTGCCAGGCTCCAATGCGCTGGAAACAGCCGAAGCCGTACGCGCCGAAATGGCATCGCTGTCCAAGACCTTTCCGGCTGGCATGACATATTCCATCCCCTACAATCCGACGGAATATATCACTGCGTCGATCGAAGCCGTGCAGCACACGTTGATCGAAGCGATCGTCCTGGTGAGCCTTGTCGTATTGCTTTTCCTGCAAAGCTGGCGCGCGGCGATCATACCGATCATAGCCATCCCGGTGTCGCTCATTGGCAGCTTCGCAGTCATGGCTGCATTCGGCTTCTCGCTTAACAGCTTGTCGCTTTTTGGCCTCGTGCTCGCCATCGGCATCGTGGTCGATGACGCGATCGTGGTGGTGGAAAACATTGAGCGGCTGATGCACGAAGAGGGACTATCCCCCCTCAACGCCGCGCATAAGACGATGGACGAAGTGTCGGGCGCACTGATCGCGATCGCGCTGGTGCTGTCAGGCGTGTTTATCCCGACGGCATTTATTCCGGGCATCTCCGGACAGTTTTACAAGCAATTTGCGCTTACGATCGTAGGCGCAACAGCGATATCCGCTTTCGTGTCGCTGACGCTCTCGCCAGCATTGGGTGCGCTGATCCTCAAGCCCAAGGGCGAGCATGCGCAGCCGCAGGGATGGCGCCGTTACCCCGCCCGTTTTGCGGAAAAGTTCAATGCGGGCTTTGAATGGCTTGCGGATCGCTATGGCCGGCTGACGGCGAAGGCCGTGCGGATGCTCGTGATCGTCGGCGTTGCTTATCTGCTGCTGCTTGCTCTGGCAGGATGGCGCTTTGCGCAGACGCCGTCCGGGTTTATTCCTGCACAGGATCAGGGCTATCTTATAGGGGTCGTCCAGATGCCGCCGGGGACAGCGCTGCAGCGGACGGATGAGACCACACGTCAGCTTATAAGCGTCGCTTCCAAAAACCCGGGCGTATCCGGTACTATCGCCTTTTCCGGTTTCGATGGCGCGACATTCACCAATTCGCCGAGTGGCGGTACGATGTTCGTGCGATTGAAGCCGCACGCCGATCGAAAGTCCGCCGACGAAATTACCGGTGAGTTGATGCAGGCCGCTTCGGGCATCACGGCGGGCAACGTGTTCTTTATCGCGCCTCCTCCCATCCGTGGGCTTGGTACTGGCGGCGGCTTCAAGATGATGATCGAAGATCGTGGCGGGGCGGGTTATAAGGCGCTGGAAGGCGCGGCATTCGGCATGATGGGCGCCGCCAATCAGACGCCTGGACTGAAATCGGTATTCACGACTTTCAATACCCGTACGCCACGCCTCTATGCTGATATCGATCGGCAAAAGGCCGAACAGATGGGCGTGCCCGTCGAGAATATCTTCGCTACCCTCGGTACGTATCTTGGGTCGTCCTATATCAACGATTTCAATTATCTGGGCCGTACGTTTCGCGTGACGGCACAGGCAGATGCGCCGTATCGTGACGATGCGGACGACGTGGGCCGATTGAAGACGCGGTCGGCGAATGGCGCGATGGTGCCGCTGGCAGCCGTCATGACGTTGCGCAATGATAGCGGCCCGTACCGCGTCGTACGCTACAATCTATATCCCGCGGCAGAATTGCAGGGCGACACCGTGCGCGGCTACTCCAGCGGCCAATCTCTTGCGAGCATGGAAGAAATAGCGGCGAAAATCCTGCCACCGGGTTTCTCCTACGAATGGACCGAAATCGCGTTCGAACAAAAGCAGGCGGGCAATACCGGTATCCTGGTGTTTGGTCTGGCGGTGGTGTTCGTCTTCCTGCTTCTCGCAGCGCAGTATGAAAGTATCGTCTTGCCGCTGGCTGTCATCCTCATTGTTCCGATGTGTCTTCTTGCGGCGATCCTCGGCGTCAACCTGATGGGCGGGGACAACAATATACTGACGCAAGTGGGGCTGGTCGTGCTGATTGGCCTGGCAGCGAAGAACGCGATCCTCATCGTCGAATTTGCCCGTCAGGGTGAGGATGAGGGTCTGGAACCGCGTGCTGCGGCGGAACAGGCCGCGCATCAGCGTTTGCGCCCGATTCTGATGACGTCGATCGCCTTCATCCTTGGCGTGCTGCCGCTGGTCATTGCGTCTGGACCTGGCGCGGAGATGCGGCAGGCGCTGGGTGTGGCGGTGTTCTTCGGCATGATCGGCGTCACCATTTTCGGCCTGCTGTTTACGCCGGCCTTCTATGTGATCAGCCGCATGCTGGGTGACAAGGCATCGCGCTGGTCTGCGGCGCGCCGCCGGAAGTCGCATCCGAACGATGTGCAGGCAGGGGAGGCAGGCGCATGAAGTTGCTCCTTTCCTCTGTCGCACTATTGGCCCTGTCCGCTTGTGCGGTAGGACCGAATTATCGCGCGCCGGAGCCGCTGCCTGCTGCGCAGACGCAGTTGAGCGAAGCTAATGCCAGCGCGGCATTATCGAGCGAAACGCTGCCGGACAAATGGTGGAAGCTGTTCAATGATCCGCGTCTGGACGCGTTCGTCGAACAGGCGCTGGCCTATAACACCGATGTGCGGATTGCTTCGGCAAACTTGCGCCAATCCCGCGCGCTGTTGAGCCAGGCGCGAGCAGACCGGCTGCCGACCGGCAGCGCCAGCGCGCAAGGCACGCAGCAGCGTATCGCCCCGATCAACGGGATACCGCGGGCGATTGAAGGTGACTTCTATCAGCTGGGGTATGACGCCTCCTACGAAATCGACTTGTTCGGCCGTGTCGCACGATCGGTCGAGGCGGGCAGGGCGGATGCCGATGCCGCACAGGCGGGCCTCGATGCCGCCCGCGTATCCATCGCGGCGGAAACCGCGCGTACTTACGCAAGCGCCTGTGGCTTTGGCGCACAGGCCGCGACTGCGCGCGAGACTGTCGCGCTTCAGAACCGCACTTTGGATCTGACGCAACGGCTGCTTTCAGGTGGTCGCAATACGCAGCGCGATGTCGATCAGGCCGTGCTGCTTGTGGAACAGGCCCGCGCGCAACTCGCCACTGCGGAGGCCGAGCAACGCGCTTCCGTTTACGCGCTGGCTGTGCTGACCGGGCAGCCGCCCTCGCAGGCGGACAAGGCTCTGTTCGCATGCACGACCTTGCCGACCGTCGCGCAACCGATTCCGGTTGGCGATGGGCAGGCACTTTTGGCCAGGCGGCCGGACGTCCGGCAAGCCGAGCGTCAACTGGCGGCGGATACGGCGCGAATCGGTGTTGCAACCGCTGCGCTTTATCCCTCGATCAGCCTTCTGGGGTCCGCCACGTCGAGCGCGCTTAGCCCGAAAGATTTGGGCACAAGTCAGTCATTCGGCTTCTCCGTTGGCCCGCTCATCAGTTGGAGCTTTCCGTTTCTGGGCGCGGCGCGTGCGCGCGTGCGGCAGAACCGAGCCATTGCCGAAGGATCGCTGGCGAGCTTCGACAAGGCCGTTCTGACGGCGCTTCAGGAGACGGAACAGGCGCTGGCCCGGCTGAAAGGTGCGCTCGACCGGGAGGCGGCGCTGACGCGTGGGCTTGCGGCGAGTAACAGCGCGGCTTTCATTGCGGAGAAGAGGTTTTCTTCTGGCGCGGATAGCTTCCTGCAACTGCTGGATGCGCAACGCGATCGGGCGACGGCCCGTGCTTCGCTTGCATCGGCACAGACCGATCGTGCAAGTGCGCAGGTTGCCTTGTTCAAGGCTTTGGGCGGCGGCTGGGAAGGCGCGCCCGAACCCGTGCGGGCGCCGCAAAACCCTTAAGGCGCTAATCAGCCAGGCTGCATCTCGGTCAATTTGCGTTCCCAGGCTAGGGCATGGGTGACGATCTGGTCGAGATCGGCATAGGCGGGCTTCCAAGGGAAGCGCGCCATGATTGCGCTATTGTCGGAAATAAGCGCTGCGGGGTCACCCGCCCGGCGGCCCTCGAACCGGCGATCTATCGTCATGTTCGTGACCCTGTCCACGGCGTCGAGCACTTCGAGAACGGAAAACCCGCGTCCATAGCCGCAATTGAGGCGGTGATTGGTCGAGGGATCGGCAATCAAAGCCTCAAGTGCCAGCACATGCGCGGCGGCCAGATCGGACACGTGGATGTAATCCCGGACGCCTGTGCCGTCCGGCGTGTCGAAGTCTGTGCCGAACACGCCGACATGCTCACGCTTGCCCAACGCGGCTTCCACAGCGACCTTGATGAGATGGGTCGCGCCCGCTGTCGACTGGCCGGTGCGGGCGCGCGGATCTGCGCCCGCGACATTGAAATAGCGAAGCGCACAGTAGTTGATGGGATGCGCCGCCGCGACGTCGGCCAGCATCGCCTCGGTCATCAGCTTCGACATGCCGTAGGGATTGATCGGACGCTGCGGCGCATCTTCGCGCACCGGGCTTTCCTCCGGCGTGCCGTAGGTCGCGGCCGTCGACGAAAAGATGAAATGGGGCACACCGGATCGCACAGCAGTTTCGATCAACGCGCGGCTTTTCACGGTATTGTTGTGATAATATTTAAGCGGGTTGGAAACAGATTCCGGGACAACGACAGACCCCGCAAAATGCATGATCGCGCCGACATTCTGATCGCGCAGTAGCGCCTCGACCAGCGGTTGGTCTTCGATATCGCCTTGGGTGAAATGCACGTCCTGCGGCACGGCCCAGCGGAATCCGGTGACCAGATTGTCGATGACGGCCACCGGCCATCCCGCGTCACGCAGGGCAAGCACCGCATGGCTGCCGATATAGCCTGCGCCGCCTGTTACCAGAACCGTGAGTCTATCCGCCATTCACACTCTCCATGCCATGCCCGTCGCCTAAGCAAGCCGACATGGCATGGCAAGGGTGATGCTTTAGTTACCTATGATAGTTACGCCGCCTTTTGAGCCGCTTGCCCATAGAAGGTCGCACCGCTCGCGGCCATCTCGCGCAACTGTGCGGTGGGTGCGAATCGGGGACCGTGTGCAGCGGTCAGCGCGTCGAGCGTTTCCACGATCTTTGCAAGGCCCACTGTGTCCATGTGGCTGAATGGTCCGCCGGTCCAGGGCGAGAAGCCCCAGCCGAAAATCGCGCCGATGTCGCCATCCTCGGGCGTTTCCAGCACGCCTTCCTCAAAGCAGCGCGCGCACTCTACCAATTGCCGATACAGCAATCGCGTGCGAACGTCCTCGGGCGCGGGCTGTACCGAAGCCAGCGGGAATGTATCTGCCAGCCCCGGCCACAACGCCTTCTTGCCGCCTTCGGGATAGTCATAATAGCCCTTCGCGTTCTTGCGGCCCAGGCGGTCCATCTCGACCATCTTCGTCATCACGTCGTCGGCTGCGCCGGGCACATAGGCGTCGCCGAGTTCTTTCTTGGCGGCGGACATGACCTTGTAGCCCAACTCGATCGACACTTCGTCCGACACGGCAAGCGGGCCAACGGGCATGCCCAGTTGCTTGCCGACATTTTCGATCAATGGCGCACCGACGCCCTCGGCCAGCAGTTCCGCGCCTTCCTGCACATAGGTGCCGAAGCAGCGCGAGGTGTAAAAACCGCGTGAGTCATTGACGACGATCGGTGTCTTCTTGATCTGCGCTACATAATCCAGCGCCTTTGCAATGGCTTCCGGACCGGTTTTCTCACCGACGATGATCTCGACCAGCGGCATTTTCTCGACGGGGGAGAAGAAGTGGACGCCGATAAAGTTCTCCGGCTTGCTCCATGCCTTTGCCAGACCCGTGATCGGCAGGGTCGACGTGTTAGACCCGAAGATCGTATCCGCGCCGAGCACCGCCTCGACTTTCTTCGTCACTTCCGCCTTGATGATGGTGTCCTCGAAGACGGCTTCGATCACGAAGTCGCAGCCTTCGAGTTGGGCGAAATCGGTCGTGGGCGTGATGCGGGCGAGGGTAGCTTCCAGCTTCTCGGGCGTCATGCCCTTGCCCAGACGCTTGGTGAGAACGGCGCGGGCATGATCCTTGCCCTTCTCTGCATAGGCCTGATCGCGATCGAGCAGCACCACGTCGATCCCGACCTGCGCCGACACCGTGGCAACGCCTGCGCCCATCATGCCTGCGCCCAGCATGGCGAGCTTCTTTGTCGGTGACCTGGCGACGTCCTTTGGTCTGCGCGCGCCGCGCTCGGCTGCCTGCTTGTTGACGAACAGCGTGCGAACCATGTTGCGTGCCTGCGGATCGGCGACGACCTTGGCGAAATATTTGCTCTCTATGCGGATCGCCCGGTCCATTGGCAGCGCCGCGCCTTCATACACCGCCGAAAGGAGCGCGATTGGACTGTTCAGGTTCCGTTGAGTCTGCTTCATCGTCATTGCCGTTGCGCCGATGAATGTCTGCACGAAGTTCGGGTTGAAGCCGCCCGCGCCGCCGGGGAAGCGGAAGCCCTTCTGGTCCCATGGCTGCACACTGGCGGTCGGGTTGGCCTTCAACCACGTCTTGGCGGCAGCTACCGTGCCGCCTGAAGGAACGAGTTCGTCGATCACCTTAAGGGCAAGCGCCTCCTGCGGGCGGAAGAGCTTGCCCTGCAGCATATACATCAGGGCCGTCTGAACGCCGGTGATGCGGGGAAGCCGCTGGCTGCCGCCGCCGCCGGGGAAAAGCCCGACGAGGATTTCGGGCAAGCCCAGCTGGACCTTCGTGTCGTCTGCCACGATCCTGCGATGGCAGGCGAGCGCCAGTTCAAAGCCGCCGCCCACGCAAGTGCCCTCGATCGCGCACGCGACGGGCTTTCCGCAGGTCTCCAGGCGGCGGAAGAGGCTGTTCAGCACGAACACCTTGTCGAACAGCGCGCCCATGTCCTGCGCTTCGTCATTGGCAGGTGCCAACATGGACTCCATGTTTTTCAGGTCCATGCCGCCCATGAACCCGCTCGCCTTGCCGGAACAGATCACCGCGCCTTTGATGGTCTCTTCGTCTTTGATACGATCAATTGCCGCTGACAGATCAGCGATGAAATCAGGCCCGATGACGTTCATCGATTGGCCGGGAACATCGATAGTGAGAGTCGCAATGCCGTCGGCATCGACATCGAATTGGATCGTCGTCATGTTAAAATTCCTCTCCGCGCTCTTACAGGCGTTCGATGATGGTGCCGGTGCCCATGCCCGCGCCGATGCACAGGTTGATGAGTGCGGTGCCCTTGCCGGTACGCTCCAACTCGTCGAGCGCGATGCCAAGCACCATTGCGCCGGTAGCGCCTAATGGGTGACCCATTGCGATTGCGCCGCCGTTCACGTTCACCTTGTCATGATCGAGGTCCAGAGCCTGCATATAGCGCAGCACGACGCTGGCGAACGCCTCATTCAACTCCCACAGGTCGATGTCGTCCTTCGACATGCCCGCTTTCTTCAACAGCTTGCCCGCAATATATTCGGGGCCGGTGAGCATGATCGTAGGCTCCGACCCGATCGACGCCGTGGTCCTGATCCGGGCGCGAGCCTTCAGGCCGTATTTTTCGCCCATCGCCTTGCTGCCGACCAGAACCGCGGCTGCGCCGTCGCAAATGCCCGAGCTATTGCCGGCATGATGCACGTGATTGATTTTCTCCAGCTCAGGATATTTGAGGAGCGCCACTGCGTCGAAGCCCGGCATTTCCTCACCCAATCCGATGAAGCTGGCCTTGAGCGCGCCCAGCGACTGCATATCGGCCTCGGGCCGCATATGCTCGTCATGATCCAGCACGATTTGGCCGATCACGTCCTTCACTGGCACGATGCTCTTACCGAACCGGCCTTCTTCCCAGGCACGGGCGGCGCGTTTCTGGCTTTCCACGGCGTAAGCATCGACATCGGTACGCGAGAAGCCAAACTTCGTCGCGATGAGATCCGCACTGATCCCCTGCGGCGCGAAATAGGTGTGCCAGGCAACAGCGGGGTCAAAAGCCCACGCACCACCGTCCGAAGACATCGGTACGCGGCTCATATGTTCCACACCACCACCGATGGCGAAATCAGCCTCGCCAGTCGCTACCTTGGTCGCGGCCATGTTGACTGCCTCAAGTCCGGACGCGCAGAAGCGGTTGACCTGCACGCCCGCAGTCGTTTCCGCATAGTCGGCGTTCAGCACCGCCACCCTTGCAATGTCGGCACCCTGTTCACCCACGGGCGTGACGCAGCCAAGAATGACGTCGTCCACATCCTTGGTATCGATCCGGGTGCGCTCGCGCAGCGCTTGCAGCGTCTGCGTCGCCAGTTGCATTGGCGTGATCTCGTGAAGGGATCCGTCCGCCTTGCCGCGCCCGCGTGGGGTGCGAACGGCGTCGTAAATATAGGCTTCCATATCTGCGTCCTCTCTCATGGACTCACCCGCAAGGGCGTCGAACGGGTGCAATGTGACCTTCTTCATCGGAAGTGCAAGAGGGCTTTACGTTCCCGTAAAGCAGCGTGGAAGGTTATGATGTGCGGAGGGGCGCATGCCGTAGGGGCCGCGATGTTTTCGCCAACCAAGACTTTTTTCATGACATTTCCGTAACGGAGAGTTTCCCCTTGTCGGAATGGCGATTAAGGTTCGGCCGTATTAGAAGCGTGGCTTCATAGCAGGACAGGCCCATCATGCAGACCTACAGCCGTACCGCGATCGTTCTGCACTGGACGATAGCCATCGCCTTGGCATTTCAATTGGGGGTTGGTTGGTCGCTGGAGAGCCTGGGGTCGAAAGGTTTCGCCCTTTATCAACTACACAAGTCGGTTGGCATATTGATCCTCGTCCTGACGCTCTTGCGCGTCCTGACCCGCCTGTTCAAGCCGCGCCCGGCAGCATCCGAAGGTGGCTGGGAAGGCGCTTTGGCGAAGGCTGTTCATGTCGGCCTATACGGTTTCATGCTGCTCGCGCCTCTGACTGGCTGGGCGATGGTCTCCACCGAGAAGCTGAAGATCCCGACACTTCTCTTCGGCACTATTCCCCTGCCGAACCTTCCCTTTCCACACGCTGCGAACGGACTTTTCGATGGTGGCCACGCCCTGCTGGGCTGGATCGGGCTAGCGCTCTTCGCTCTGCATGTCATCGGTGCGGCGCGTCATCACCTGCTGCTAAGAGATGGATTGGTGTGGCGCATGGTGCCGGGCCGATCGGTTACCGTAATGATTGCGCTGATCATGCTGGTGCCGCTGGGATTTGTGGCGGGAGGACTGCTTGCGCGACAGGCAATGGGAGGTGCAGCCCCCGCAAAAGCGCCGGAGCCTGAAAAAGCGGAAGCGGCAGTTCAGGAGAATGTAAAAGTCTCTGAAGCTGCTGATCCGCAGGTGACGGATAATGCCGTCAATGCCGCCGTCGTCGACAACACTGCCGAAGCGGTCGCCCCCGTCGGTCCACCGCCTATTTGGACTGTGCAACCCGGCGGCAAGATAGAATTTTCCGTCGGCAATAGCGGTGAGACGATAAGCGGCCGCTTCTCGCGCTGGACGGCAAAAATCGCGATGGACCCTGAGCACCCCGAAACGGCAGACATCCGCGTCGAGATTGATGTCGCAAGTGCCAGCGTGGGCGACCCTACCCAGAATGAAATGCTGCCCAATGACGAGTTTCTGGGCACGGCGGCCCATCCTCGCGCGATCTTTACCGCTAAAGGCGCCAAGGCAGCCGGGCCGAACAGCTATACGGCGCGCGGCACACTTGCGCTTAAGGGCGCAAACGCGCGGCAGACCATCCGCTTCACATTGAACGGAATGGGGCTGAAACGTAGCGTGAGCGGCAGTGCGTCTATCACTCGCAAGGCTTTCGGCGTGGGCAATGGCGATAGCAGCACCGGTCTTGATGCGACCGTAGCCGTCAGCTTCACCTTCGATGCTATTGGAAAGCAGCCTTAGGTCCGAAGATCTTCCGGCGTGTCGACGTCATGCAGAAGCAGGCCGCTGGTTTCGATCAGCAGCCCCTGGCTTATCAGCGCCCGGGCACCCTGATCGCCTTTCAGCGCCTGTAGCTGATGAAAGTGGCGCTGCCCGAAAAATGCTGGAGGGCTGGGCGTGAATCCGTCGGTGCTGGCAACGACGGAACGGATATCTTCGGCGGCCAGGCACAAGCGCATCAAATGGCTCTGCGGCACATTCGGCATGTCGGCGAGACACATCAACATGCCCGTGCAGCGCAGTTCGGCAACATAATTCGCTGCCCGCACGATGCTTGCCGACAGCCCCTCGTCGGGATTGTCGTTGACGATCAGCGTATAGCCGCGCCGCTCCAGCTTCCGATGGATGATTGGTGCAAGTTCATGGCTGCGCACGACTGCGATATGATATTTGAACGGCAGCGATGCGACAGCCTCCAACGCATGCACGATCAGCGGTTTCCCCCGATGATCGGCCATGAGCTTGTCGTCTTCACCGAAGCGAGTTGAGTTTCCGGCAGCCAGCAGGACGGCTGCGACGCGTTCTGGGCGCATCGGGTCAGGCGGCTTGCGTCATGCGTGCTTCGACCCGGTTGAATGCCTGGATCATGCCTGCTGCGATGGAAAGCGCAATTTCGCCCGGTCCAAGCGCGCCGATGTCGATGCCTGCCGGTCCGTCGATCCGGTCGAGATCCGCCGACGAAAAGCCCTCCGCCGCCAGCCTCTCGCGCCGTGCGGCCTGACTTTTTCGCGATCCCAGTGCGGCTATGTAGCCCGTCTGATTACGCAATGCTTCGATCAGGGCAGGATCATCGATCTTCGGATCATGGCTCAATGTCACGACCGC
Organism: Sphingobium sp.; assembly: GCA_051305835.1. Taxonomy (GTDB): domain Bacteria; phylum Pseudomonadota; class Alphaproteobacteria; order Sphingomonadales; family Sphingomonadaceae; genus Sphingobium. The sequence continues at coordinate 8,935 of JBPPMC010000030.1, read as the reverse complement.
TGTTGCCGGATCAGGGCGCAAGGCCGCGACGGCTTCGTCTGGCCAGCGGTCGTCCAATATCGCGTCGGGAAAGCGTTCGCGCGTCAGGAAACGCCCACGTGGATCGACGATCGTGGTGGCGATACCCAGTTCGCGAGCCAGACCCGCCAAGCCCTGCGCTATTTGCACTGCGCCAGTGATGATCAGTCGCCGGGGCGGGCGGTAGCGGTTGACGAATTGGCCAGTGACCTCCCCAACGACACTTTTGCCGCTTCCCGTATCGGTCGAGACCGCCAGCGTTTCACCGCGTTCCCGCGCCAGTTCGATTTGCTCGAGCAGGGCAGGGGCGAAGCCGCTTTCCGTTACCGGTTGCACCATCACCGCAATTTCGCCGCCGCACGGCAGGCCCGCCTCCCACGCATCGCCATCGCTGACGCCGAACCGGTGCAATGCCGATGTTCCGGTGGCAATGACGCTTTCCGCGCTCGCCAAGATCGCGTTTTCCACACACCCCCCCGACACCGACCCTTCGAACCGGCCGTCTTCATGCACCAGCATGTGCGAGCCGCGCGGTCGAGGCGCAGACCCCCAGGTCTGGACAACCGTAGCTATCGCCATTCGCGCTGATCCCCACTCCCGCGCTTTGGTTATCAAGTTGCTAATATCGTCCATGCGGCGGACACTGCCACTCCATCTATCGCCTGTCCACCCGGGTACTTACAGGCTTAAGATGGCTCTTGCAGGACTGGCAATCTTTACTCGATAGCACCATATTCAGACTGGATACGGAAAAGGGGATGAGCGTGAGCGCGGAATATGTAGAAACCGGACAGGAGATAATACGCCCGAAAAAACTGGATGTGCCAGCGGATGTACAGGATGCGATCCGCACACTGATCCGCTGGGCTGGCGACGATCCGGAACGTGAAGGTCTGATCGAAACGCCGCAGCGCGTGGCGCGTGCATGGCGGGAATATTGCGATGGTTACCATGATGACCCGGCCTATCACCTCAGCCGCATCTTTCATGAAGTCGGTGGCTATGACGAGATCGTGCTGCTGAAGGACATCCCGTTTCAGTCGCACTGTGAGCATCACATGGCACCGATCGTGGGCAAGGCGCACATCGCCTATCTCCCCGATCAATGGGTAGTGGGTATTTCCAAGCTGGCCCGCGTTCTGAACGCTTTTTCGCGTCGTTTGCAGGTGCAGGAGCGGATGACCGCCGAAATTGCGGACTGCATCTGGGACAATCTGAAGCCTCTGGGCGTCGCCGTCGTCATCGAAGGCGCCCATGGCTGCATGTCGGGCCGAGGCGTCCGCACGCATGGCGTATCCATGAAGACAAGCCGGATGATGGGCGTGTTTCGTGACGACGAGAAGAGCCGCAAGGAAGTGCTCAACCTGATGGGCGTATGATTGAGACGCCCGAGAACGGTGCGACCGGCGAGGGCGAAGCGTTCCGCCCGCTGTCGCGGCCTGCCAATGACGCGTCGGTGCGGGAGGCAGGGCCGTTGCCATTATCGACTAAACGCCTTGCGCTGGTGACTGGCGGGCATAGGCGATTGGGCGCAGAGATCAGTACCGCGCTGGCGCGCGCGGGCTATGCGCTTGCCATTCACGGCAGTCATGATGTTCGGCTGGAGTCCGCATTGGCGCTGACGCTTGAATCCTCCGCGACCGAATGGGAGGGCTTCGTCGCGGATTTCGCTGATCCGGAGGCTGCCGAGGAACTGGTGGCGGATGTCGCCGTAAAATTTGGCAGGCCGCCAGACCTGCTGGTAAACAGCGCGGCGATTTTCGGGCAGGACCGGTTGGAGAATGTCAGCGCCGGCGATCTGATGCGCCATTACGCGGTGAACTGCGCCGCCCCGACGCTGCTTTCCAAGGCGTTTGCGACCGTTCCGGCGGGCCTCACCGACCGCTGTATCATCAATATTCTTGATCAACGGATTGACCATCCGCATGGCGATCAGCTCGCCTATACACTTTCGAAAATGGCTCTGGCGGGCCTTACCCAGCTTACGGCCCGAGAACTGGCGCCGCGTATTCGCGTAAACGCTGTCGCGCCCGGCCTGACGATTGCGACGCCGGATTATGATCCGGAACAGATGGATCGGCTGATGGGCGCCATGCCGCTTGGACGATTACCGCAGGCCAGCCAGATTGCTGACGCCGTAACCTATCTCGCGAGTGCAACGGCGGTTACGGGGCAGGTGCTGTACATTGACGGGGGCGCCCATATGCAAAGCTACCCCCGCGATTTCATGCATCTATAAGGAACTGGGCACCGTTATTGCGCGGTCCAGCCGCCATCTACGGACAGGTTCGCGCCGGTGATCTGGCTGGCGGCATCGCCACACAGGAACAGCGCGATCGCCGCGACCTGTTCAGCGGTGACGAACTCCTTCGTGGGCTGGCCAGCGAGTAGAACGTCGTTAATGACCTGCTCCCGCGTCAATCCGCGCGCCTTCATCGTGTCGGGAATCTGGCCTTCCACGAGGGGCGTCCAGACGTAACCGGGGCTGATGCAATTGGCGGTGACGCCAAAGGTCGCCACTTCCAGCGCAACCGTCTTCGTAAAACCGGCCAGCCCGTGTTTTGCCGTCACATAAGCCGATTTGAATGGCGAGGCTGCCTTTGAATGTGCCGAGGCGGTCTGGATGATCCGGCCCCACTTCATTTCCTTCATATAAGGGATGGCGAGCCGCGTGGTATGAAACGCCGCGTTCAAGTTGAGCGCGATGATCAGATCCCACTTGTCGATCGGAAATTCTTCGACCGGCGCGACATGCTGCATACCGGCATTGTTGATCAATATGTCGACGCCGCCAAAGGCCTTCGCCGCTTCGGCCATCATGGCTTCGATCTGATCGACCTTGGTCAGATCATGCCCGCTGTAGAGTGCCTTCGCGCCGCTCGCCGCCTCCAGGGCAACCCGCTCCTTCTCGATCGCGTCCTTGTCGCCAAAGCCATTGATGACGACGTTCGCGCCTTCCGCCGCCAGCGTCTTTGCGTAAGCGAGGCCGATGCCCGATGTGGAGCCGGTGATAAGCGCCGTCTTGCCTTTGAGGGTCATACAGTCATTTCCTTGTGCCCTGAAGATTTATCCAGATCGAACGCGGCGCTGGCGCCATCCAGGATGTTGCGTGCGATCAGGTCGCCCTTGTGCATGGCGCTTTCCACGGCTTCCCGGCCCTGGCCCCAATGGTCGAGCATTGTGGCACGGGAAAACTCGAAGTCGCGCGCGCCGCTTTCCCAATTGCGGCTGCGATAGATGAGATGGACGATGTTCACTGATCCATCGTCCAGCAACGCCCGCACTCGCTGAACTTCCGGATCGTCACACATCTCTGCCGGCAGATGGTTCAGCACGGTCCGTATCGCCTTATGCTCGCGGCGCAGGCGCAGATACTGATCCGTGACCTGACGCGTACGGCTGGAATATTGAATATCTTTCTGCCGCGACCAAACGTCCGTCATTTGCGCGGGCATTGGCCCTTCGGCGGGGAACAGGTCGACCTGGAACACGAGCATGTCGCCGGATTGTCGATCCAGCACATGGCTGAGCGGTGTGTTCGAGACCAAGCCACCATCCCAGTAATAGCGTCCGTCAATCTCGATTGGTGGCAGGCCGGGCGGCAAAGCGCCTGATGCCATGACATGACGCGCATCGATTCGCGTGCTTGATCGGCTCTTCCCGTCCGGTCCGCGGTTGTCCCAGTAAGCGAAATTACCGCTTTCGACATCGACTGCGCCGACTGAGATGCGCACGGGTCCGTCATTCAAGAGATCCCAGTCTATCAGGGCATTCAGTGTGTCGATGAGCGGCGTCGAATCATAGTAGCTGATCGCGCCCGCCGATCCTTGCGGCAGAAAGGCAGAAGGGATGAGGTGAGGGCGGAAAAAGCCGGGTACGCCGAACATCGCGACGGCGCCGGCGGCTGCCAGATGCGCTGCCTCCCGGATATGATCGTTATCCGGCAACCAGAAGTTCGGCATGCCACCGCTCACCTTGTCCCAGAACAGCTTTAGCCGTTCCATCCGCTGCTCGCGCGGGTTCCCGGCAATGATCGCCGCATTTATGGCACCGATGGAAATTCCGGCGACCCAGTCCACTTCGATAGCCAGTTCGTCGAGCTTTTCATACACCCCCGCCTGAAAGGATCCGAGTGCGCCGCCTCCCTGTAAAAGCAGGGCGACGTGATCCGGCAGGGGCATCGGGGGTGCCGATCGGCGAGGGCGGGTGTGAAGTGAGTGATTCATGTTGCAATGCAATACATCAAAATGATGAGGCTTTGCATCGTTCCTTTGTTACAAAGATTTCATCATCACGGACCCGTAGCAGATATCAACCGTTTCGTCGGCCTACACATTACCGTAAGCCAAGAATTCATAATGAAGAGGGGCATCTCATGCGGCTCGATGACGAGAATGAAAGCAGCCACTACGAAGTGCAACGTGGCGGCGGCGGCGGTGGCGGTTTTGGCGGCGGGCTGGGTATAATCGGCATGCTTCTCGGCAGCCGCTTCGGCCTTGGCGGGATAGCGATATTGGTGATCGGTGCGCTCGTGATGGGGATCAATCCGCTGAGCCTGCTGGGTGGCGGTGGTGGTGGTCAGCAAGTCCAGACCGAACAGCCCGGCACGCAGGAACTGACACCGGTGCAGCGTACCTCGCTAAAAGTCCTGGGATCGACCGAGCGCCGTTGGTCGGAGATATTCAGTGCGGAAGGTCAGCAATATCCGCCGCCGACGCTTGTGTTCTACAGCCAGAATGGCACTTCGGGCTGCGGCGCGGCGCAATCGGCCATGGGACCATTTTACTGCCCCACGGACCAGAAGGTTTACCTCGATACTGATTTCTTCAATGAAATGCAGACGCGGTTCAATGCGCCGGGCGATTTTCCGATCGGCTACATCATTGCACATGAAGTTGGGCATCATATCCAGACGATCACCGGCACAGCGGACAAGGTTCGCGCAGGGCAAAAGTCAGGATCGGAAGCGCAGGGCAATGCCCTGCAAGTCGCGATGGAGTTGCAGGCGGACTGCTATGCCGGGGTATGGGCGGCCCGCGACAAGAACCTGATGGAACCGGGTGACTTGGAAGAAGGCATGCGCGCAGCGCAGGCGATCGGTGACGACACGCTGCAGAAGGCTGCGGGCCGCCGCCCCGTGCCGGAAAGTTTCACGCACGGTACGTCGGCGCAGCGTATGGAATGGCTGCGCAAGGGATTGAGCACGGGCGATCCGGCGCAATGCGATACGTTCAAGGGGGCGTGATGTCCCGTCCAGAGTGACTGTCCCGAACCTGATCCGCGACAGTCACTCTCAGATCACGTCCAGTACCAGCCCCATGTCACGGGCATCTTCGGCGTCAATATACCAGTTCTCAGGCGCTTTATGATGCACTTCGTCGAAGCTGATGCTGGTGCCTTCGATCAACGCCCGAAAGCCTTCTTCCTCGATATTGATGCTATGCTCGATCTCATTGAGCGTAGCCTTCAACGTGGCTACGCACATGCGTAGCGGGCCGGACAAGTTGATCGTCTTGGTGATCTGCCGCTCGTGGATCATCAGCCGTGTGCCACGCGTCAGGAAGCGCTTGTCCGGTGGGAAATAGCTCATGAACGTCGCACCAGCCGAATAGACGGCTGCTTGGCCCAGGAACAGTAGCTCGCGGCCCTCGAGTTCATGGAGTATCCGGATATCGTCGCCCATCGCGCGTGCGACTTCGGGATCGCCGCCCATGGTCGTGAGGGATATGACGATCGGGCCGGACTTCGGCGCGTTGATCAACGCCTGCCGAAAAAAGCCATACATATTGTAGTCGACAGGACCGGCGAGTCCGATATTCGGACTCGCCAGCAGCGGGTATAATCTTGGGTTTGCCATGCGCTGCGTAACGGCGCGACGGGCAGAGCGTTCCACGGCTGCAACAAACGCATGTGCGATTGCGCGTTATGCGTAGCGGCAGTTACTTCGCGAGTTCGGCTTCGATCGCTGCGACCAGCGCGGCATCGTCCGGCGCAGTTGTCGGCGCAAAGCGCGACACCACATTGCCATCACGCCCGATCAGGAATTTCTCGAAATTCCACAGCACTTCCGGTTCCGGATTGGGCGTCATGCCATAGCCGCGCAATTTCTCGCGAAATCCCTCCGCATCACCTTCCGCTTTGGGCGCGGCTTCGGTGAGCGCAGCATATAGCGGATGCTTGTCCGGACCGACAGTGGTCAGCTTTGCGAACATCGGAAATTCGACGGCGAAGTTCGTGGTGCAGAAAGTCGCGATCTCTTCGTTCGTGCCGGGTTCCTGCGCACCAAAATCATTGGCGGGAAAGCCCGTCACCACCAGGCCTTTATCCTTGTAATTCGCGTAGAGCTTCTCCAGCCCTTCATATTGCGGGGTCAGTCCGCACTTCGATGCGACATTTACGACAAGCACGACTTTACCGGCATAGTCCGCGAGGCTCGCGTCCGCATTGCCGATGGTTTTAAGCGGAATTTCCTGGATTGCGGTGGTCATGCGTCAAGCTCCTCTGATTTGAACATCAGGCTAGGGGGACAAGTAGGCAGGTGCAAGCAGCCTTCCGCGGAATGATCAGATCGGGCGCGTGCGCCACATCGCGATGGGCTTCAACGTCAACACCGGTTCTTCGCTCTGGTTGAATACAGTGATCTTCGATTTCACTATACCCATTTCGGGGCGGCTGCGCGACGCGGTCTTCTCTATGACTTCGGCTTCGCAGCGCAGGACATCGCCGGGATAGCAGGGTTGGAGCCAGCGGATTTCATCGACCCCCAGCGCGCCAAGGCTTGCCTGCTGACGCTCCGGTTTCTCCTGTATGTGGGCAACGAACATCGCCATGAACATGCTGGCGGTATGCCACCCACTCGCCGCGAGCCGGCCGAAATGCGTCAAAGCAGCGGCTTCATCTGACAAATGGAAGGGCTGGGGATCGTATTTCGAGGCGAAGTCGATCACTTCCTCGCGCTCGACGGTATAACTGCCGAAGCGCTCGACGACGCCGGTCTCAATGTCTTCGAAATAATAGGCCATGTGAGTTTTAACCTGCAACTTGAGGCGCAGGTCTAAGCCGACTTTCCGTACCCGTCAATCCGGCGGCAGGGGTTCACACGTTGAAGCGGAACAGCATGATATCGCCGTCCTGCGTTACATATTCCTTGCCTTCGGAACGCCATTTGCCCGCTTCCTTGGCGCCTGCTTCACCGTTGAATTTGACGTAATCATCATAGGCCATCGTCTCAGCGCGGATGAAGCCCTTTTCAAAGTCGCTATGGATCGCGCCGGCCGCTTGCGGCGCTTTCGAACCCTTGTCCACAGTCCAGGCGCGCGCTTCCTTCGGGCCGACGGTGAAGAAGGTGATGAGGCCAAGCAGTTCATATCCGGCCCGGATGATGCGCGCCAGGCCGGCTTCCTGGAGACCCAACGCTTCGAGATATTCGCCGCGCTCTTCCACTGGCATGGTGATGAGTTCGGCTTCGATCGCGGCGGATACGATGACGGCGCTTGCACCTTCTGCTTTCGCCTTCTCGAACACGCGCACGCTGAACGCGTTGCCTTCGGCGGCGCTGCCTTCGTCGACGTTGCACACATACAGGACTGGCTTGCTGGTGAGCAGTTGCGCCTGCGAAAACAGCCGCTCTTCTTCCTCATCGCGTGGCTTGGTGAGGCGCGCAGGCTTGCCCTCGCGCAGCAGGTCGAGCGCTTGCCCCAGAACGGCTGCCGCCGCCTTGGCTTCCTTGTCGCCCTGTTGGCCTTTTTTCAGGAGCGCCGGAACGCGCTTCTCAAGGCTCTCTAGGTCCGACAGCATGAGTTCGGTCTCGACTGTCTCTGCGTCGGCAATCGGATCGATCTTACCCTCGACATGGGTTATGTCGTCGTCTTCGAAGCAGCGCAGGACATGCACGATGGCGTCGACTTCGCGGATAGTGGCAAGGAACTGGTTGCCCAGACCCTCGCCCTTGGATGCGCCGCGAACGAGACCGGCGATGTCGACGAAAGCTAGCTGGGTTTCGATGATCTTGGCGCTGCCGCCGATCTTTGCGATCTCATCCAGACGCGGATCGGGCACGGCGACATTGCCGACATTCGGCTCGATCGTGCAGAACGGATAGTTCGCCGCCTGCGCCGCCTGCGTCTCCGTCAGTGCATTGAACAAAGTGGACTTGCCCACATTGGGAAGCCCGACGATACCGCATTTGAAACCCATATTCCCGGTCCCTGCCTTAAATTGTTTTAGCGCCCTAGTCTTGCAATCTAAGGGCGACGTCATTTGTAAATCGCACATCGTCACCAGCCGCCAGCCAGTGCGCTTCCGCACCGATCGCGCCGAGCAGGTCCGACAGCGGGTCCATCTCTGCCTTCGCATAATTGCCGAGCACATAGCCATGTACCCGATCTTTATGCCCCGGATGACCAATGCCGATCCGCACGCGGCGAAATTCCGGCCCGATATGCGCATCCATGGACCGCAATCCATTGTGCCCCGCCGTACCGCCGCCGCGTTTCACTTTCACCTTGAACGGTGCGATGTCCAGTTCGTCGTGGAAGACCGTTACGTCTTCCGGTGCCAATTTGTAGAAGCGCATCGCCTCGCCGACGGCCCGGCCGCTTTCGTTCATGAACGTCGCCGGTTTTAGCAGCAGCAGCTTTTCCGAGCCTAAGCGTCCCTCGCTGGCCCAACCCTGAAACTGGCGCTTGGGCGCGGTGAAGCCGTGCAGTTCTGCAATAATGTCAGCCGCCATGAAGCCCACATTATGCCGGTTCAGGGCATATTGTGCGCCGGGATTGCCGAGGCCGACCCAAAGCTGCATGTCGTCAGGCTCCAAACGCAAACCCCGTCCGTTCCGAATAGAACGAACGGGGTCTGTTCAGCGTCATGAAGAGAAGGCAGCTTATGCTGCGGCTTCGTCTTCCGTACCTTCGGCGGT
>JBPPMC010000005.1:0-10069 GCA_051305835.1 Sphingobium sp. | reverse complement strand
CCAGAGCGCCTGCACATGATACGGTCCTTTGCACCTGAGAGATTCCGGGGCGGTTGCTCCTTCGGTGGACGCTCCGGCTTTGATCCCGCAGCGACGCTCTCCCGTATCATGCCCCCACCGAATCCTCGGCGTGGAGACACATCGTCAATCGCCCAAACCCTGCGCCGCGTCAATCCGTCAGCGAGGGGATCGGACGACCGAATAATTCATAATGCCGATTTTCCGCATAGCGATCGGTCATTCCCGCGATGAAGTCGGCAATATGCCGGCTCCGCTGCGGCTCCTGCTCGCCGCAGCCCTCAAGCCAGCCTGGCGCCATGCGCGAAGGATCATCCCGGTAGGCCGCGAACAACTCCGACACCACAGTCCGTGCGCGGGCGGCCGCAGCCAGTTGTTCGGGATGATGATAGAGTGTCGCGTACATGAAGCGCTTCAACATGCGCTCATCCTCTGCCATCCCGGGCGAGAACTCCACCAGCGCGCGGCCCGCGCTCCGCACATCCGTAACGCTGCCGACGCCGCTGTCTCGGATCGCCGCGCGGGTCGTCTCCAGCACATCGTTCACCATCACGCCAATCTGATCACGCACCAGTTCCCGCAGCAGCCGCGCCTCGGGCACATCGGGATGCCGCGCACGGACCCGCGACCAGCATTGCGCCACCAACGGCACCTGCAACAACTGCTCAAGCGTCAACAGTCCCGCACGCAAGCCATCGTCGATATCGTGATTATCATAGGCGATGTCGTCGGCGATTGCGGCGACCTGCGCCTCCAGGCTCGGCCAGCTATGCAGATCGAGCGGAAACAGCGCATCCATTTCCTGCATCGCCCAACTGGGGTGGTCGATTGGGCCATTATGCTTGGCGAGTCCTTCCAGCATGTCCCAGCTAAGGTTCAATCCGGCGAAGCGTGGATAGGGGCTTTCCAGCAGCATCAACGTCCGCAGCGTATGGGCATTATGGTCGAATCCACCCTGCTCCGCCAACGCTTCCTCCAGCGCATCTTCCCCGGCATGCCCAAACGGAGGATGCCCAATATCGTGCGCCAGACACAGCGCCTCGGTCAGATCCTCGTTAAGCCCCAGCGTGCGGGCAATTGTCCGCCCGATCTGCGCAACCTCAAGGCTGTGCGTCAGCCGGACGCGATAGTGGTCGCCATCCGGTGCCACGAACACCTGCGTCTTGTGCCGCAGCCGCCGGAAGGAGATTGAGTGAATGATACGATCCCGGTCGCGCTGGAAGATATCGCGCGGCCCGCGCGTCTCTCCGCCAGCTTCGGGATGAAGGCGACCGCGACTATGATCGGGATGGGCGGCATATGGCGCCGGGCTAATCATCTCAACATTCCACCACATTCACAGCCAGTCCGCCCAAGCTGGTTTCCTTGTACCGGCTCGCCATGTCCTCGCCCGTCTGACGCATCGTCTCAATGACGGCATCAAGGCTGACGATGTGCCGCCCGTCCCCCTGCAAGGCCAGATAGGCCGCGTTGATCGCCTTGATCGCACCCATCGTATTGCGCTCGATGCACGGGATCTGGACCAGCCCGCCGATCGGATCGCAGGTGAGGCCGAGGTTGTGCTCCATGCCGATCTCGGCGGCGTTCTCCACCTGCGCGGGGGTCCCGCCCATCACCTCGGTGAGCGCCCCGGCCGCCATCGAGCACGCGACGCCGACCTCGCCCTGGCACCCCATCTCCGCCGCCGAGATAGACGCGCGCTTCTTGTAGAGGAACCCGATCGCCGCCGCCGTCAGCAGAAGCTGCCGCTCCCCCTCGCGATCCGCACCCGGCACGAACTTGCGATAATAGCGCAGAACCGCCGGTATCACCCCCGCCGCACCGTTCGTCGGCGCAGTCACAACGCGGCCACCCGCCGCATTCTCTTCGTTCACGGCGAGCGCAAACAGGCTCACCCATTCGAACACCGCAGCGGGCTGCATCCCCTCCTGGCCTGCGCGAAGGCGGGCGTGGATCGCCTTGGCGCGGCGACGCACTTTCAGACCACCGGGAAGCATACCTTCCTGCCGCATGCCACGATCGATAGACGCGTTCATTGCATCGATCACATTGTCGAGAAACGCTTCCGTTTCCGCCTGCGGACGCCAGGCGGTTTCGTTCCGCAGCACTAGCGTCCCGATGCACAGCCCCGTTTCCTCACCCTGCGCGAGCATCTCCGCGCCGGAGGAAAACGGCATCGGCTGCACCAGATTATGCCCGATCTTGCCCATTTCGGCGATATCTTCGCCACCCAACACTGCGCCGCCACCGACCGAGAAATACTCATGCACGACGTCGCTGCCATCATCGAAGCGGGCCGTGAAGCGCAAGCCGTTGCTGTGCTGCTCCAAAAATACGCCCTTGTGGAACAGCAGGTCGCGGCTTTCCACGAACGGGATATCCCATTCACCGAACCGGATCACCCGGCTTTCCCGTATCCCCGCCACTTGCGCTGCGATGGCTTCCGGGTCTGCGGTCTCCGGTCGTTCTCCCGAAAGCCCGAGCAGTACGGCAGTATCCGTCGCATGGCCATGCCCGGTCAGCGCCAACGAGCCGAACAGTTCGCACTTCACATTCTCTGGCCGCCGGGCAAGTCCCTCCATGAACATAAGCGCCGCGCGCATCGGTCCGACCGTGTGGGAACTGGACGGACCAATCCCGATGGTGAACAAATCGACGACGCTGATGGCGGCGCTACTGTCGATACGCGACCGCTGGCGGGGAGGGCTTTCGGCAGACGCCACGTCAGTAATCCTTCGAAACGCGGACGTTTGCGCTTTGCCGCCCGATCGTCGAAACGCTCGACAGCAGCGAGAGCCAGCGCGTGACTTGATATTCGATGCGCGTTGCGGAATATCCCTGCCCGTCGGTGATCAACTCCACATAGGTCTTGCGCGTCAGATATTTGCCCGCCGCAACCGCAGTCCCCTGCCCTAGCGTCGGGTCAGCCGGTATGAAGCGCAGGCGATCGAGGCCAGCCGCCTTGCGAACGGCATTGATCGGGTCCAGCCCACCCTTGCCGCCCTGCAAGGCCGTGACCGCGGACGCCAGTTGCAGCGCCTCGGGCGCCGACAGGTTCGTGATCGAAGTGCCAAACAGCAGGCGGGAAAGCAGTTCATCCTCTGGCAAAGCGGGAACGCTGGTGAAGTTGATGACCGGCTTGAGGCTACTGCCCGTCACCCGAATCGTCGCATTAATGCCGTTGATATTCGCTTCGGCCTGAATGTTCAGCGTAGGATCGTTCGGCGTTGATCCGTCAAAGCGGATGCGTCCCTCGGTCAGATCGAAGCGCCTGCCGGAAAATTCATAGCCCCCACGGATCAGGTCGACAGTGCCCCGTATTGCCGGGCTGGCCACCGTGCCGCCAATATCCAGATCCGCCCGCCATTCGCTATCAAGGCCGAGACCGGTGACGGTCAACCGATTGCGCGCATTTGCCTTGATCGCAAGGTTCCACGGCGCACTGGCTGCTGGCCGTTCGAAATCTTCGCCTCGCCGGTTCGTTTCGATCACGCGCAGCTCGGGAATGGCCGCCACTGTTGCAGCACGGCCAAGCGTGAAGCGGCTTTTGTTGAGCGCCACATCGCCGCCGATCGTCCCGCCGACCCCATCCGACTTTATCGTGATCGGCCCGGTCACCGTCGCGCCAATGTCGTCACGCGCCAGAAATGTCGCATTGTTCGCTTGCATGGCCAGGTCCATGGCAACGCCCTTCGCACTGCCGAAATCGAACCTGCCGGTGCCAGCTACCGTGCCGCCGCCGCGTGCATTGCCGGAAAAGCTGGATATGACGAGCTGCGACCCGGCAAAGCGGCCCCGTGCCTTCACGCCGGTCAAATGCATGCCCGTTATCGGACTGTCGATCGTCGCATTGTCGCTCGCAATCGATCCATTGATTTGCGGATTGTCGAGAGTTCCCCAAATGTCAGCAGCCACCGCCGCCGGGCCGCTAAGGTCGATGATCTCCACGCCGGTCAGCCGCCACAGCGTATCCGCTGTGCCATTATAGCGTAGCTGCGCGAACAACGGCGCAGCGCGCAATCGCTCCATCAAATCGCCGTTGCCTAGTGGCGACAACAACGCCTGCGCACGGCCTATAGTCTTGCCATCCGTATTGATCGTAGCTCGTGCAGCCAGGCGCGTAGCCGACAATATGGCATTAAGGCCAACATCCACGGGCCGGGACGTAAGCGAAAGCCCCGACCGCGTCAGTCCCCGGACACGTAAATTGGCACTTCCGGTTGGAACACCATTGCGCGGCTTGGCATAGCTTAGCGTACCTGTCGCCTGTCCGCCGATCCCTAGCCCCTCATAGGCGATATCGAGCAGCGATAGCGGCAATCCATTCAACCGCGCTTCAATTTCGGTCGCTTCTCCGCCCAGCCGCCCTGCAAACTGCGCTGTCCCACCGCGATATTGCACCGTCGTTGGTGCCAGTCGCCAGCCATCTTCGGTCTGCGTCAACACCGCTGCGCGCGTCAGGCTGATCGGCTGACGGTCGAGCGTACCACCGACAGACAGCGCCACACGATCCGGCGCAACGTCGGCATTTATTTTCAGATCGAACAGGCGACCGCGCTGCCCCGTCATCGTCGCCATGACCTTCCCGCTTCCGCCCACCAGCTTCGCCGTGCCGTCAAGCCGACTGATCCGCATCGGGCCGATCAACACACCGCGCGCCGACAGGCTGCCGTCGATGGTCGTGCCCGCAGGATCAAGCAGAGCGGTCGCTTTCAGCGTCCCGCGGCGCACGCCGATGCGGGTCGGACCGTCGAAGCTGGCGTCGGTGGCCGTAAGTTCGGTCCGTATCTGCTGAATACCGTTGACCGGCGTAAATGCCACGATACCCGCCACGGCGCCGGTCACGTCCAGTTGCCCCGAAAGGCCGCCAGTCACCGGCAATATGCGTCCCTGCGCGAGCGCCCCGGCCACTGCCAGGCGATCGACGTTGATAACGGCCTGCGCGCCCTTGGACATGGCAATCGTGCCGTTGCCGTTGAACGCCCCCATCACCGACCCACCCTCTGCAGTAAAACGATAGCCGATCGGATCGGGGTCCAGATGCACCTTGACCGTCTTCAACGCCAAAGCAGGCAATGGCCGCGCGAGCACGACGTCCACCATCGGGCGATCGATGATGCCGTCCAGCGCCAGGGTGAACGGGCCGTAGGTCTTGTGCGTCCCGCTGCCCTCGATGTGGAAGGTCTTGTCCGGTCGCCGGTAACCATTGCCCTGGACCGAGATCAGCGGTGCCTCCAGCTTGAGGCCCGTCAGCATCAGGCGCCCGTCAGCCCCAAGCGCCAGACCGGACCGCAAGCGCGGAAGGCCGCCGCCCAGCGTGCGGAAAAAGCTGTTATCCAGCCGCCGCACCGTCGCCTGCGCCTGCCCCTTCAGCGTGAAAGCGCCGCGCGCGCCCGGCACGGCCTGAACCTTCGACCGCACGTCCACCACGCCAAGGCCGGGTATGAACAGCCCGTTGATGTTGCCCGTCAGGCCGATATCGTAACGCCCGGTTTTTAGGTCCGCGATCAACACGAGCGCGCCCTTCAGCTTGTCTGATCGCACCTGCATCGGACTCGACGTGATAGTCTGACCCCGAAATTGGAGTGCCCCCGTCAGCGTGAAGTTGCGGACGATACCGGCGACCAGATCGCCCTGCCCGTCCAGTTGCCGTGCCGACAAGTTGATCGGCACGATCATGGGACCATTCGCCGCACGACGCCCCTCGCCTTTGGCGCGGACGTCGCGCAAAATGGTCTTGCCGAACGCCAGTTGCTTGGCGGACAGCAGATATTCGAAACCGACGGTCGGGATCGGGCCGTCCAGCCGTATGCGCGCAGCCACATCGCGCCCGGTCATCGTCTTGAGCAAAGCCTGCGGTCGCGCCAGCTTCACATCGACCAGCATATTGTCAAAGCCACTGCCGCGCAGGTCGATCGCGCCATCCGCCGTCAGATCGATCGAGGCGGAACTGAGCTTCAGGACGCCATCCAGCACCCTGTTTTCGAGAGTGCCCGTAGCCGTCAGGTCGAGACGCGGCGCAGCAAGCCGACGGATCAGGCCATTGCCCGCAATCGCCTGCCCTTCGACCGCTCCGGTCAGCGCATATGTTCCGCTCTTCGCACCAAGCCGCAGCGACACCGCAGGCACCTTGTCGAGCGTGGCCACCGCCGTCCCGTTCCAGCGCGTCCAGCTTCCATCCCCCTGCACGCGCAGATTGGCATCCTGCGTCAACCCGGCCATCGCACCCAGCACGCCGCCTTTGGGTGCATTGGCAGTCACATCGACGTCAAACTTGTTATCGTCGGGGCGGCTATCCAGCGCCAGAATGATGGCATCCGCGCCGTCAAGCACTCTCGCCCGCAGGTCGATGACGGCGCGACCTGACCGTATGTCCGCATCGCCTTCCAGCGTAGCAATCTGCTCCCGCCCGGTCAGCGATTTCGCCAGGATCAGCCTGTCGACCTTCAACTGCATCAACCGAATATCGAAGTCGGGCAGGATCGGCCCCTTGACTTCCGTAGGGCGAAGTTTGGGCAGCTTGTGCAGCGTGGCCTGCGGGATCAGCAGTCGGTCGATATCCAGCCGGTTGGAGAACCAGGCGATAGGCCACCAGTCCAGCGCCACCCGTGGCGCGGAAAAGAACAGTCCGTTCGGATCGTAAAGCTCAAGATCACGCAGCCCCGCCTTGCTATAGATACTGCCGTCGATCGCCCCGACTTTGATACGCAAGCCCGATTTCAGCGCGACGCGTTCGATGCGGCTGATCAGGAAGCGATGCCCCGCGCCCGTGTCGAGCCATACCGCCGCGCCCGCAACCGCCAGCGTCAACACCAGCAACACGCCAAGCACCCAACGCTGCCACCGCCCGCGTTTGGGTGAGGCCCTGACGGGTGCCTCGGGCAAATCGCCGCTCATCAGAATGCCTGCCCCAGCGACACATAGACTGCGATTTTCGAATCGCCCCGCTGCGGGTTGATCGGCGTGCCGACATCCACACGTATCGGGCCGAAATTGCTGTAGTAGCGAAGGCCTACGCCCGCACCGATACGCAAATCCTGAAAGCGCGGCAGCGCCTGCGTCGAAATATTACCAGCGTCGATAAAAGGAACCACGCCGAAATTGCCGAACCGCACGCGCGTTTCCAACGAGAATTCTGCAAGGCTCTTGCCGCCGATCGGATCATTATTGACGTCACGCGGTCCGATATCCTGGTAGCCATAACCGCGTACCGAACCGCCGCCGCCTGCATAAAACCGCCGCGATGGCGCGATCTGGCTGACGGTCGATCCGAAGATGGTGCCCAGCCTCGCCCGCCCCGCCAGGACGATCCGGTCGCTCATCGACTGATACACGCTGCCGTCCAGTTGCGCCTTCAAATAGCCGAAAGTGGTATCCTGAAACGACAATTCCGGACTGAGCCGTCCGCCAAGCCGAAACCCCTTCGTGGGATTCAGCAGATCATCGCTGCCGTCATAAGTCAGGCCCGTGGGTAACGCGCCGATGAAGAATGTGCGCCGCCCTCCCGTAAGACGGCTGAAGCTGTCGCGCTCCTCCGACGCGACGAGTTCCGCGCCGACGCTCCACACCCATTTCTTCTGGAATATGATGTTGGTCTGCCGCTCGATCGTACCAGACAATTGCACCGTCCGCGCATCAAATGCGTCCCGCTTGATGTTGCTGACTGAAAGCAGCCCCGTCAGCACCTGATCGCGCTTCTTGAAATTGTTGCGGCGATAGGTGAGCGACCCCGTCTGCTCCTGCGTACCGACCACGCCGCGCACGGTCACTGCACCCTCGGGCGGGAAGAAGTTGCGATGCTGCCAACTGGCCTCGATCCGTGCGCCTTCGCCCGTGCCATAGCCGATTTCCCCGGCAATCGTCCGCGGCGGTGCGGGGGTGACATTCACATCGAGATCGACATGCGCGTCATCGCCCGCATCTTTGGGCGTCAACGTGACCGACGAGACCAGCCCGGTCGCGACCAGAGCGCGCCGTAGATCCTCGACATCGGACGCCATATAAGTGTCACCGGGCCGGAAGCGGGCAATACGCTGCACATGCTTGGCGCTGAACAGATCGTCGTTCGGCAATATAATCTGTCCAAAGGTGCGATATCCACCCGTAGCAATGATGACGTCCAGATCGCCCCTGCGGGCTTCGTGATCCACGCGAACAACCGGTTCCTCGACCTTGGCAAACGGAAAGCCTTCATTGCCAAGCACGGTCGCAAGCGAATCCTGCGCACCCACGATCTTGTCCGCATCTATCGGGTCGCCGACCTTGACCATAAACGCATCACGCAGCACGGTCTGCCTGGAACCCGCATCCGCCAGCCCCTGCAGGTCCACCGATGCAAGCAGGTAAAGCGGGCCGGGCACGACATCCATCGTGATTTGCAGTCGCCCATCGCCAGCCGCGCCAACAAAAACAGATCCTCGAATACGGGCATCATAATAGCCCTTCGCCCGCATCAGCCGATCAAGAAGCTCGGTGTCTTCCTTGATCCGACGGTTGATCTGCGCAATGTTCGCGACTTTCCCGTCGCCTTGCTTAAGCACGGAAAGCTCGTCGAATCGCGTGTTGAACAGCGTGTCGGCTATGCCATCGAGGCCCTCCAGCTTGACCCGATAACGATGTTCGGCCCCGGCATCGAAATCCGTGTTCTGGGTGGGCACCACCGGAGGAGGAGGCGTTCCTACCGAGTTCGCCGGGGTTTCGGCGCCCCGCAAGGAACCGGCGCTCGTCGCGTCCGGTGTTTCGATCATGGGTGGCGCGACGACGTCGGGCGCATTCATATCCGGCCATGTGATACCGATATCGGGCATAGGGGCAAGTGGCGCATCCGGATCGAGATCCAGCGGGTTCGCCACGTCAGGCGTTTGGCCCATCTCCTGCCCATTTGATGGCGGAACAGTCTGGGCCAGCGCCAAGCCGGGTGCCATCACCAGACTGGCAAGGCTCAACCATGCAGCACGCGGGCACAAGATCAATTCGTAAATAGGCCGCGAGGCATGCAACATCGGGCCGCTCTAGCCGATATTACAGGCGCTGCGCCACCCAAGATACGGACCGAGCGATCGCAGCGCTTGTTTTTGATCGCGACACGCGCTGAACAACCCCTCCCGCTGGTCAAAGCGAGGCTGCAAGCCGATCCATCAGAGCTTGTGCCGGGCCTTGCCGATCTTGTGCCTTTTGCCCCTTGCCTGCCATCATGCGCTCTTCGAACCTCGCGACGCGGGCATAGAGGTCCATGCTGCCGTCGATCAGCGACCGCGCTGCAAAGGGAAAGCTGGCGATCGTCTCGGGATCGGTCACCGCCGCCTCGCCGAGCCTGAACCGATCATCGGCCAAGGTATCGCTATCGATCTCGCCACGCTGCCAGGCGCGTTGCGCCAGCAGCCAGGCAATCACATGCATAAGCCGTGTCGTGACTTTGAGTGACTCGCAGGAGAATGTGATCCGCATGATCGGCTGCAACGCTTCCCGGTCTGTTGCGCCCGCCCGGTCGAAATAGGCGCGCGCCTCGTCGGCCATGACCATAGCCTCGACATAAAGGCTGTCGACTAACCGGCGGTGAAGGCCGACATCAAGACCATAAGGGGTAGGCTGCATTTCGCTCCGTCGCATATGCTCGGGCCGTTGTCAGTCCCGTTCTTACGATGGACACCGCTCATCGGGTGCCTGTCCCATTTCGGATCGATTACGCCGCGCGGCAACGGCTCACGCGATGATGTCAGGCACTAGCATATCTTCCAGCGCCGCGATCTCATCGCGCAACCGCAACTTGCGCTTTTTCAGACGCGCCAACTGCAACTGATCCCCGGTGCCGCTATCCGCCAGAGCCACGGTTGCGGTGTCCAGATCACGATGCTCGATTCGCAGAATTTCGAGCCTGCGCATGATATCTTCCGGTGTCATTTCACTACCATTGCCGATCGTTTCCGCCCGCGCAATCCGTGTTGCCTGGCCGGGGTAAAAATGCAGGCTGTCGCAAAAGAAATTGCATCGGTCGCAGCGCACCATTTCCCGCGAGACAGACACTGCGAATCGTGATCTATTCCGTCATCCG
>JBPPMC010000334.1:0-3043 GCA_051305835.1 Sphingobium sp. | reverse complement strand
AAATTTAACTGACCCCACACGCCATAAAACCGTGTGAAACCAGAGCCGTCGCCCACATGTCCCTTCATCTAACCTACAATGTCAAAGAACCCAGCCGACAAAAGTGGCGGACAACCATCGTTCCCCGCTATCGCTATCGGGGGACATGTTGTCCGTTTATGTTGGCGACCAGTCAGAAGCGCTACTTGCTAGCAGCACCCCGTCCGGTGAGATGGCATATATGAGCACCTCACCGAGTCGTCAAATACAATCTTACAGTTCCGTGAAAAAAGATCGAAACGGGCCGTAAACGCTTCCCTGCCATATAGCGGCCCTGCCCTTTCGGCAGCAGCATATAGCGGGACATCCATGAGCCTAAACGACGCCGACGCCAGTGATGTCCGTTTTGCAGCACGCATACGCAGTGCCGTCTTCTGGCGGTCGGGCAGCCAGATCGTCGCACAGATGGTCAGCTGGGCGTCCACGCTTGCCGTCATCCGCCTGCTCGATCCGTCTGATTATGGCCTGTTCGCCATGACGCAGGTGATCCTGAACTTCATGGGCTTCCTCAATGGCTATGGTCTGGTCAGCGCCCTGGTGCAGTCCGAGACGTTGGACGCGCACAAGCTGCGGCAGGCTTTCGGGATCATGCTGTTGCTCAATGGCGCATTGGCGATCATCCAGCTCGTGCTCGCGCCCGTTGCGGCAGGCTATTACGACCAGCCGATGATCGCAGACCTGCTCCGCGTACAGGCGCTGATCTACCTGGCGACGCCCTTCATTTCTATTCCGGAAGCCGTCATGGGTCGCTCGCTGAACTTCAAACGCCCGGCCGTCGTCAACCTGATCGCAGCAGCCGCCGCCGCCGGAGTCGCCATCGGCGGCGCGCTCGCAGGCTGGGGCGTATGGACGCTGGTGTTCGCACCGCTGACGCTCTTTTGGGTCAAGGGCATCGGATACAGCATCGCGACACGCTTCCTCCCCGTGCCCAGCTTCGACTTTCGCGGCACTGGCGCAATGGTGGCCTTCGGCGCATCACTATTAGGATCGCAGCTATTCTGGATCGTCCAGAGCCAAGCAGATATTTTCATCGCCGGGCGTATCCTGTCCCCCCATGCACTCGGCCTCTATGCCGAAGCCCTGTTCCTCACCCAGATCTTCGTCAGCAAGTTCATCCCGCCGCTGAACGATGTCGCCTTCCCCGCCTATGCCCGGATGCAGAAGGATCCCGCGCGCGTCGCCGAATCCTTCTGCAAGGCAGTACGCCTGCTGCTGCTGGTGTCCTGCCCGATCTACTTCGGCATGGCCGTGGCGGCGGAACCGCTCGTTGCGACGCTATTCGGGGAAAAATGGCTGGAGATGGCGCCATTCGTCAGGGTGCTTGCGCTCGCCATGCCGTTCATGACGCTGCAAGTGATGTTCGCTCCGGTCTCCAACGCACTGGGTCGGCCCGGCATAACCGCGCGCGTATCGATGTCAGGGGCCGTTATCATGCCCGCCGCCTTCTTCGTCGGGATACGGTTCGGCGCGATTGGTCTTGCCTGGGCCTGGCTGCTCGCCTTTCCGCTGTTGACACTGGTGACCGTTCACCTTGCCGGCAAGCCGATGGGATTGCGGCTGCGCGATCTGGCATCAGCCACCGTCCCCGCTGTTCTTTGTGCAGCATCGATGGCTGTGATCGTGAGGGCCGTCGACATGGCGCTGCCGCCACTTGCCGCCCCGCTCCATCTTGGCGTGTTGGTCTGCGCCGGAGGCCTCAGCTTCGCGGCGATCCTGTTCCTCTTCGCGCGGCAGACGATGGACGCACTGGTCGGACTGGTCGTCCGCCGCACCGCACCGGCATAACCGCGTCACGCGTTCTGGATGTAATCCCGCATCGCGGTCGCTTCCGCCTCGATCCGGTCGATCCGATATTTCACCAGATCGCCGATCGACACGAAGCCGACCATCTCGCCATTATCGACCACCGGCAGATGCCGGATGCGCCGCCGGGTCATCAGCGACAGCGCGGACAGCACCGGCGTGTCCGAAGTGATCGTCACGGCGGGCGTCGTCATCGCATCACTGACCAGCGCGTCGAGCATGCTGTGCCCCGTCTTCACCAGTTGATGCACGACATCCCGTTCGGAGAATATCCCGATGACTTCTCCGCCATCGACAACGGGCACGCATCCGATTCGCTTTTCCGCCAGCGTCGACACAACGGACAGCACCGTCGCATCGGGGGACACTTGCAGCACATCGCTGCCCTTGTTCTTGAGAATTGCCGCTATCGTCATTATTCTCTCTCCATCTCGGGGCGCTTTTGGCTCCGCTCATTGGCTGAGGGCTTGATGATCCCATGTCCAGCCGCCAAAGGGAAGAGATGAAGCGCGCAAAAGCCCTGGATGATCCCGAAATTGCGGCGACTGCCTGGGGTCGTTATCGCAGGTTGATGCTGTGGATGGTGTTGGGCGCATTGGTGTGCGTCGGCGTGGCGATTGCGGTGCTCTGGTACTGGACCGGCCCGATGCCGCTGCACATGATCATCGCGACGGCCATCGGCGTATTTTTCACGTTCATGCTCGGCACCGGATTGATGGGCCTGCTGTTCCTGTCGAACGGGTCCGGCCATGACGAACAGATCGAAGACAGAATGAAGGGCATGATAGACATAGATGACTGACCGCACTCCCCTGCTCCGCACCGTGCCCCGGCCCGGCGACATCAACGCCAACGGCCATATCTTCGGTGGTTGGGTGTTGAGTCAGATGGACATAGCCGGCGGCATCGTGGCGCACCGCGAAGCGGCTGGCGCGGTCGCAACCGTCGGGATCGAGCGTATGGAATTCATTGCGCCGATCCTGCTCCAGGACATAGTCTCGGTCTATGGCGAGATCGTGAAGCGCGGCCGCACGTCCCTGGCGATCAAGCTGGACGTTGTGGCGACTCGTGGCGCCAGGGAGGAGCAGGTGCAGGTGACCAGCGGCGTTTTCACCTTCGTCGCACTGGACGAGCATCATCGGCCCCGCCCGCTGCCACTACAGGCATGAAAAAGGGCGGCGCCTTTCGGCACCGCCCCTGT
>JBPPMC010000286.1:0-2637 GCA_051305835.1 Sphingobium sp. | reverse complement strand
TCCGATAACCGCCAGTCACTTTCCGACCTCGCCGAACTGACGTCGGCTGCGCCTGTCGCAGCGGCTGCGGCTTCCGCGCCTTCGGAAGACGTCTCTGCTGCTCCCGTTCAGCCCGCCGCGCCGACGATGCCGCTGCGTGAGCAGGAAATCGACGGTCTGGGTCGCGCCTATGCCACCGGCCGCCGCAAGGACGCCGTTGCCCGCGTGTGGATCAAGCCCGGCTCGGGCAAGGTCACCATCAACGGCCGCGATCAGGAAATCTATTTCGCACGTCCTACGCTGCGTCTGGTTCTGAACCAGCCGTTCACCGTGACGGATCGTACCGGTTCCTATGACGTCATCGCGACCGTCAAGGGTGGTGGTCTCTCGGGTCAGGCCGGTGCCGTCAAGCACGGCATCAGCCAGGCGCTGACCAAGTACGAGCCTGCACTGCGTAGCGCGGTCAAGGCCGAAGGCTTCCTGACCCGCGACAGCCGCACGGTTGAGCGTAAGAAGTACGGCAAGGCGAAGGCCCGCAAGAGCTTCCAGTTCTCGAAGCGCTGATTTCGAGAATATACCAACCTCGAAAAGGGCGGTCCTCATGGGATCGCCCTTTTTCATTTGAGCATTTGTCCGGCCAGTGAGAAGATCATGCGTCGGGCATCTGCGGGAGACGCATCATGGGCGAACGGTTCGAGCGCCACAAGCAACCCTGGACTTCGGAAGAGCTGGCCAAACTGCGTACCTTCGCCACGAAGGGCATGGCGATGAAGGCGATCGCCAAGGCATTGACGCGCAGCGAGGAGTCCGTGAAGGATCGCGCCAAGGCGGACGGGATCAAGATCGCCAAGCTGCGGTGAACGCGGCGACGACGCGCCTGGAAGCGCAAGTCGCGCAGCTTTTGCGCGCGGCCGCGTTTCTCGCGCGCGATCCGGCGGCGACTCGCGGCGATCGACCCATGCCGCGCCGGGTGATGGGCAATGGCCTGCGCGAACTCGACATATTTCTGGTGGACATCGTGGCGGAAGCAGCGGGCGTGCGGCGCGGACGTCGCGTCTACTGCGCGGCCGAAGCGTGGCGGCGCGCGGGGCTGCCACCTGTGCATCACGCTGCGCTGGTGCAGCTACGCGCCGCGCAAAACCGTTTGGCGTTCGAACCTGCGCGGCGGTGGATCGGCCCGCCTTATCCGTTGGCGCTGGCCTGCACCACCTATAGCGTCATGGCATCCGCGGTTCTGGAACATCGGACATATCTCGGAGTTAGCGCTAG
Source organism: Sphingobium sp. (assembly GCA_051305835.1). Classification (GTDB taxonomy): domain Bacteria; phylum Pseudomonadota; class Alphaproteobacteria; order Sphingomonadales; family Sphingomonadaceae; genus Sphingobium. Next base: position 1,389 of record JBPPMC010000286.1, on the reverse strand, counting down.
CCGAACCATCTCTGGCCCGCTTACTCCGCCAGCCACCAACATGACCTTGGATAGTGACGAATGATAATTGATACGGTCCCCCGCACCCGGCAGATCGTGGCTGAGGTGTGGAAGCCGCTCGGATTATTGTTCTTATGGGACTGCGCGGTCACGGTGACCTACTATATGCTGCCATTCAAGGCGCCCGCTTTGCCGCTGACCATCTTCGGTTCCGCATTGGCGCTGTTCCTCGGCTTCCGCAGCAATTCGGCCTATCAGCGCTGGTGGGAAGGTCGCGTGCTCTGGGGCGCGATGATCAATGCCTCGCGAAGTCTCAGTCGCGCCGTCCGCAACTTTCTCCCCGATTCCAAAGCTGCTGACCTGAAGCGGGATATCGTGCGTCGACAGATTGCCTATGTAAACGCCCTGCGTTGCCAGTTGCGGCGGCAAGTGCTGGATGAGGATGTTTACCGGTTCATCGATGCAGGACGAGAAGATCCAGCATTCAAACGCCTCAATCCGGCTAATGGTTTAGTCGACGGGATTGGACGCAGGATTGCTGATGCCCAGCGTTCCGGCTGGATCGACACCATCCAGCAGATGCAGATTGAAAAGACGCTGGTCGATATCACCAATGCTCAGGGCGGGATGGAACGGCTGCGCAATACACCGCTTCCCAATCAGTTTCGCTTCCTGCCGATCCTGTTCGCGCACCTGTTCTGTGTCGTCCTGCCTATCGGGCTGGTCGAGACCCTGGGCTACGCCACTCCATTGGGGTCGACATTGGCGGGACTCATGTTTCTCGCGGTGCTGCGCGTCGGCGATGACTTGGTCGATCCGTTTGCCAACACAGTGCATGATGTGCCGCTAAGCGCCATGTGCAGAACCATCGAAATCGACCTGCTCGAAGCCATCAGGGAGAAGGCACGCGAACCGTTGATGCCGGTAAGAGGTGTGCTTTGGTGATGCCGCGCGCAATATCAGGGTCAGGCTGACCTTCCGGCCAACACCCCGACCTCGTCGAAACTACTTACGCGCTTTACGGGCCGCATATTTCGCATCGCGAATGGCCTTCTGCTCCTCGGGCGTCAGCTTGGGCTTTTCCTTCTTCACCGGCTGAGCGGCGAGTTCAGCGGCCTTGCGCGCTTCCTTGGCGGCAGCGGCAGCTTCCTGCGCGGCCTTTTTCTCGGTGAGTTTCGCAGCCCGCTTTTCGGCGTCGGCAGCGGCCTTGGCTTCCGCAGCGGCTTTGCGCTCCTCCAATACCGCAGGATCGACGGGTGTTTTGGCTTTCAACTTGTCGAGCGCCTTCTGCTTCGCCTGCGCTGCAAGAGCGAGGCGATCCTGAAAAGCGGGATCCCGATACGTCGCCATAAGTGTGAAAGCCTGTCCTGTTAGAAGTGCGGAGCGGAG
>JBPPMC010000251.1:0-2314 GCA_051305835.1 Sphingobium sp. | reverse complement strand
AGCTTGCCCGACTTCGCCGAGCGGCCGATCAGGAGATCCCCTTTCGCTTCCAGCTTGCGCACGTCGGCACGGTCGCCGAAGCGCGCGGAGCCTAACAGGCCGTTTTGCCGGTTGGCGGCGCTGCGGTTGATGCGCCAAGTTGCAAACAGGATCAGGCCGAACAGCAGGAGCGGCACGTCGTTGGCCATGAAGCCGCGGCCGTACATACTCATAAATCGGGCGTTGCTGACGAACAGCACAATCACGGCTACACCGATCGCGAGCCGCCAACTAATCGGCCGCCCCGCGCCGATGAGAGGACCAGCCATCAGTGCGCGCCCATCGGCGTGACCGGCAGGGATCGATCGGCGTCGGGATGATCGAGCAGCCGGAGCAGGATTTGCGAAACGAGGGGAGGGGGCACGCCCTCGTCCAGCATCATCGCGAAGAACGCATCGTCGTCGGGCGTCGGGATCATGTTTTCGATGACCAGGTTGGCGCGCGAGTCCGCCATGTCCTCGTGCCACATGGCGACTTCCGCCGGCGTGCCGCGCACGAAATCCATCGCGCGGACCTGGCGGCGGATCGTCTCGATATCGAAATCGCTCATTGCGCTTCGCTCCCTTCCGCTTCCGCGTCGAACGCCCGCTTGCCGCGCCGCTTCCATAGCGCCAGCACGTCGCCGCGATCATCGCCTTGCACACGCCCGGCGATGTCGAGCAGCGCGCCGTAGAGGGTAGCGCGATCGTCGTCGGTCAGCTCGACTAGCCCGGCTTTCTGGACCAGCCCGCCCAGCTCAATCAGGTGACGTGTTCGTTCGCGACGTTGCACGACCCAGCCCCTGCTATCCGTTCGCCGTTCCGCCGCTTCCGCCCGCAGCGTCGCCGCCCGGTTCAGCCGCAGCGTCCAATCCGTCGATTGCAGCAGTGCCGCCACCTTTGCGCCCGCGCCGTTGAAAGAATGCAGCGCCCTTCGCGCGCCATGCCTCCTTTGCGCTCGCATCTTTTGATCCGATCGCATCGAGCAAAACGCCGGCAAGGGTTTCCGCATCGAGTGCGTCGGCCCCGGTTGCTGCGACGAGCTGGCCGAGCTGTTCGACCCGTTTTGCTTTGAGCGCGCGGGCCTTGTCACCCAGCGCCTTCAGCTCAGCATCGTAATCGCGAACCTTCCGCATCAATCCTCCCTGACCGAGGTCATAGCCATGATGTCAGTCCACAAAGCGCCCGGCGATCCTTCCGTGGCTACACCTTCGGGAGCTAGGTTTTGCCATAGCACACGCCAGGTCATGTACGCGCCGTTGAAGCTATGACCGTCATCCATCCTGTAGGAATAACGATCGAGCGTCTCGACCGGAACCTCCAGTTCGGCAGCTACGTGTTCGTGCTCCCGTCGCCGTATTTCGTCTTCCTCTGATCGCATGTCGTCAGGCCCCTATGATAGGCAACGGCATTCTACCCATCATGGCCATGATGGCAGGTCCTATCCATCGTCTCACAAATTAGGCGAAAGTCAATCACGAGGAGCGCAGCGGATTGTGAGTGCGCGCTTATACGTCGTTGCCGACGTGCGCTAAGTAGGGCAGTGTGCAGGGCGTCATGGCGATCTACCACTTCTCCGCCAAGGTCGTGAGCCGCGCGAACGGATCGAGCGCCGTTGCGAGCGCTGCCTATCGTTCCGCGTCCGATCTGCACGACGATCGGCTAAACCGCGACCACGATTTCTCGAACAAAGCGGGCGTGATTCACTCCGAAGTGATGTTGCCAGAGGGCGCACCGGAGCGTTTAAACGACCGCACGACCTTGTGGAACGAGGTGGAGGCAGGCGAGAAGCGCAAGGACGCGCAGTTGGCGCGGGAGGTGGAGTTCTCGATTCCGCGCGAGATGAACGAGAAGCAAGGCGTCCAGCTCGCGCGCGACTTCGTGAAGAAGCAGTTTGTGACACGCGGTATGGTCGCGGACCTCAACGTGCATTGGGACAAGGCGAAGGACGGCACGCCGAAGCCGCACGCACATGTCATGCTTGCCATGCGCGACGTGGGGCCGGAGGGGTTCGGGAAGAAGAACCGCGACTGGAACTCGACCGAGCTTTTGAAGGACTGGCGCGAGGCGTGGAGCGCGCACGTCAACTTGGCGATGGCCGAGCTGGGCCTGGATGGTCGCATCGACCATCGTTCCTATGAGGCGCAGGGTATCGGGCTGGAGCCGCAGCACAAGATCGGCCCGGCAGCATCGCGGCGACCGGAGCAGGGGCTTGAGGCCGAGCGGATCGAGGATCACACGCGCATCGCCCGCGAGAACGGCGCGAAGATCATCGCCGATCCCAATGTCGCGCTGGA
>JBPPMC010000222.1:0-11668 GCA_051305835.1 Sphingobium sp. | reverse complement strand
TGTCAGATTGCGCGAATGAGCGGCAACCCAAATGAAGGGTTTCCGTCATCGCGTTACGGCGCTTATGGGTTCACACATCCTCCAAAGCCGACATTCCCTAACTACTCATTTCGGACGTCCAATGCAGTCACCGCCTCCGCCTCTCCAACCTACTTCTCCTTAACCACCGGATAGCTGATGATCAGCGCCAGTGGTTCCTTGCCGACCTGGCGGATACCCACTTGCGCGCCGGTGTAGAGGTAGGCGGTCATGCCTGGCGTTAGTGGCTTGCGTACGCCGTCCGATTCCACTTCGCCTGTCCCGGAGACGACGTAATAGACTTCGTCATGCGCGATGGGGTGGATGCCGATGGCTGATCCCACGTGCAGCACGCGCTTGCGGAACTCCATGGTGCGCGGCTGCGGTACGGCGTCGCTGATGCGATAGGCCGTGCTCATGCCGATCTTGCCGTGCGGGGTCGGTTCTTCCCGGACGACATCGCGTTCGTCCACGATCGCCATCGGCGGTGCCGCTGCCAGCAGCAGGGAGAGAAGTGCGCTCATCATTTGGCCTCCTGTCGCATCAATTTATCACGATCCGAAAGATGTTCGGTGGTTTCGTCCTTCTGTCCCGGATAGCGGCCGGACTTCGGCTCCATCGTATCCAAATTCCACTGCGCCTTCACAAAGGGCGCGCGCGATGGTGCAAATTTGGGATAGCCGCCAACTGTTTTTTCGTCGTCGATGATCGACCCGCGGCCCTCCGCCACGAAGAACAGCACGCGCAGGTCGTCGGCATCACGGTCCCACGGGCGCGCGCCGGCATGCCACAGGACATGCGTCTCGACATCGCGCGATGGCAACACGTCGAGGCCTGTCCACCAATCGAGCGGATCGCTCTTCTCGATCAGCTTGGCGCGGGTCTCGCCATAACGACCGAACATCGGCAGCGCCTTGCCGAACTTGTCGACCGCAATGTTGTCCTTGCCATGATATTCGAGGTCACCGTCACCGCCCAGCATCAGGAACGGCAATCCCTCCGCTGTGGAATTACCGCCGCGCATCACGTTGCCGACCGCCGACAGCCGCCCATTCTGATAGGGATGCTCGCCCCATTCCAGCGCCATCAAGTTGTAATGGATGGCCCGCTCGCCCGGATCATAGATGATGTTGTTGACCACGGAGGCATGCACGCCGCCCTTCAGCAACGGATTGCGCTCCACATTATGCGCATAGATATTGCGATAGATCAGTATGTTGGTCGCATTGTCGTGCAGCAGCGTGCCCTTGCTATGCTCGCCCTTGGGATGGCTGGCGTTCGCCAGTCCCTCCGCCGCCAGATTATAGGAGAAGGTGATGTTGTGCGACGTTCCCTTGCGCCACTCCTCCACGGTCTTGCCGGTGAAGCGCGGGCCGGATGCGGACATATTCTCGTCGATCGCCCAGGTGAACGTGCAATGATCAATGATGATGTCATGTCCGCCAACGGTCGACATCGCATCCGCTTCCCAACCGCTGAGCAGGGGCTGTCCATCCACGCCGGTGCGCACGCGGATATGCCGCATCACGACATCGTGCGTGGCGATGTCCATGCCCGATTTGATGAGCGTGATGCCCGGCGAGGGCGCGGTCTGCCCCGCGACCGTGACGTAGGGATTGCGGATCGTGATCGTCTGACGCGCCATGTCGATGACGCCGCCCACTTCGAACACGATGATGCGCGGCCCTTCGGCTTCCAGCGCCGCCTTGAAGCTGCCCGGTCCACTGGCGGCCAGCGTCGTCACGCGGATGATCCGCCCGCCGCGTCCGCCCGGCGTCGTTGCTGCCCACCCTACGGCGCCCGGAAAAGCCACCTGCCCTTTTGTGGCGGCGGCGGGTGGTGCCTGCCTTGGACTGGCGGCGGTTGCCAGCGCAGGCAATCCGAGCACGTAACTAAGAGTTATCAGCCCCTTGAGGGTCCGGTGCAGCAATGTTGTTCTCCTCTCCACTGCATTCTTGACATTCGGCGCAACTCGCTGCAAGTCCTGATTGACACCGGTGTCTAAAAAGTCGGCAAATCATCAGAGACCGTCAGATTTAGATAATGACCGGGTAATCAGGAAGGGATGCCTAGATGAAGACGATGAACCTTGTTCAAGCCCGCTCACGCCCCGTAAAGTGGCTGTCTGCGGTCTCCGGCGCAGCGCTCGCCATGGGTGCAGCCGTGCCCGCACTGGCCCAGACCGCCGGCGCCGAGTCGGCTCCCGCAACGGATCAGGCTGCCCCGCCCGCAGAAGAAGTGCAGGAAATCGTTGTCACCGGTTTCCGTCAGTCGCTGGGGGCTGCAATCAACCTCAAGCGTGAGAGCGTGGGTTCCGTTGACGCGATCGTGGCCGAAGACATCGCCAAGTTTCCCGACCAGAACCTTGCCGAGTCGCTTCAGCGTATTCCCGGCATCTCGATCCAGCGCGACGGCGGCGAAGGCCGTGCGATTACCGTGCGTGGCCTGGGTTCGCAATTCACCCGCGTCCGCCTCAACGGCCTGGAAACGGTCGCGACATCGACGGACGGCGCAAGCCCGAACCGCGATCGCTCATTCGATTTCAACGTGTTCGCGTCGGAGCTGTTCAGCTCGCTCGTCGTCCACAAGACCGCCGAAGCCAGCCTGGACGAAGGATCGCTCGGCGCGGTGGTGGATCTCAACACCGGCAACCCCTTGGGTGGCAAATACGGCCTGACCATGGTTGGCTCGGCCACTGGCAGCTACAATGATCTATCCAAGAAATGGGGTCCGCGTCTGGCGGGCATCCTGTCATGGAAGTCGCCCGATGGCCGCCTGGGCGTCGCGGTTTCCGCTGCTTATTCCAAGCTCAAGACCGAAGAGTTGGGCAACAACACGGTTCGCTGGCAGCAGGGTCGCTTCGATTCCGTGGATGGCGCGGGATGCTTCACCACGACGGCCACCGGCACGACGCGCGCCTCCAATAGCGGCGGCTTCTACCGCCCAAGCGCCACGTGCGATGCGGCGGCTCTTGCCTTCCACCCGCGCATCCCGCGCTACGGCGAAATCAAGCATGACCGTGAGCGGCTCGGCATCACCGGATCGGTGCAGTTTGCGCCGTCCGACGCCACCAAATTCTCGATCGACGGCCTGTATTCGCGCTTCAAGGCGACGCGCGAAGAGAAGTACGGCGAAGTGCTGCTGCGCGGCAATGAACGCTCGATCGATGTCAGCAACTACACGATCGATGCCGACAATAATCTGATCAAGGCGACGCTGAACGACGCGTGGGTCCGCACCGAGCATTATCTGCGCAAATCGACGACCGAGTTCTACCAGTTGGGCGCGACCTGGGACCAGGATGTGACGGACAAGTTCCGCTTCACGCTGCTGGGCGGTTTCTCCAAGTCCGAGGCCGATATTCCGCTGGAAACGACGCTCGTGTTCGATGACCGCGATGCGCAGGGTTATACCTACGACTACACCAATATGCGCAAGCCAGTGCTCAGCTTTGGCACCAGCGTAACCGATCCCGCCAACTTCCAGCTCGCCGAAATTCGCGATCGTCCATCGACCACCACGAACAAGTTCAAGACGCTGCAACTGCGCACCGAATGGGACATGACCGAGGGCTTCGCCATAAAGGCTGGCGCGGTACATCGTCAGTTCGACTTCTCCACCGTCGGCTTCACGCGCGATGCCGTGGTCTGCCCGACGACGGCCACCGGCGGCCGGGACGCAGTGCTCGGCACGATCACCTGCACCGGGTCCAGCGTGTTCGGTCCGACGGCTGTATATGGATATCAGGCCACACCGGCGCTGGGTGAGCTTCTGACGATTGGCAAGGCAGGTCAGCCTGCTGGCACGACCACGCAGTTCCTGATCCCCAATCTTCCCGCGGGCACGGAATTCACTGGCCTTTACAACCGCAACGCCGCCATCGACCCCGGTAACACGCGCAGCGTTACGGAAAAGACCACGGGCGGCTATCTTCAGTTCGACGTAAAGGGCGAATTGCTGGGCTTGGAATATGCGGCGAATGCCGGCGTCCGGTACGTAAAGACCAACCAAAGCTCCACCGGATTGGCAAGCGGCATCGAACGTACCGTCAAGCGGTCGTACGACGATTGGCTGCCCGCTATGAACGTGGCGCTGTTCCCGATGCAAGACCTTATCCTACGCGCCTCGGCCGCACGGGTCATCACCCGCCCCAGCCTCGGCAGCCTCTCTCCGGGCGGCTCGGTGGACGGCTTCAACTACAATATCAACTTCGGCAATCCGGAGCTTCTGCCCTACCGCGCAGCGTCCTATGATATCGGCATCGAATGGTATTTCGCACCACAGTCGATCTTCTCGGTCGCCTTGTTCAAGAAGGACGTGGTGAGCTTCCCGATCAGCCTGACGACCAGCGGCACTTATGCTTCGACCGGCCTGCCGCTCTCGATCATTCCGCCAAGTTCGCCAGCGGCGTCCAATCCTGAAGGCCGGTTGTGGAACATCACCACGCCTGCCAATGGCGCGGGCGCGAGCCTGAAGGGCATTGAAGTCGGCGTGCAGGGTCCGTTCAGCTTCCTGCCGGGCATCTTCTCACGCTTTGGTGGCATCCTGAACGCGACCTATGTGAAATCGTCGGCCGATTATGTGGTCACTGGTCCCACGGTGAACCCTTGCGTCCGTGGCACCAACCCGGCGGCAGCTTGCGGCTTTGGCCCGAATGTTACCACGACGCGCAGTTCGACATTGTTCGGCCTGTCGAAAAAGGCTCTGAACGGCACGCTCTATTATGAGGATGAAAAGTTCAGCGCCCGCGTATCGGCAAGCTATCGCAGCGGCTTTGTCGATCAGAACAGCGGCACGGGCAATGTGTTCGAAGGCTATAACTCGACCGTGAACGTCGATGCGTCGATCCGTTACAAGATCATTCCGGCCATCGAAGTGTCCTTGGAGGGTATTAACCTCACTGACGAATATCGCGATCGCTACACGGATGTCGATGCGAACCGGAACTACGAATATAATCACTTCGGGCGCACCATTCAGATCGGCGCGCGGTTCAAGATGTGAGCTACCAGCTCGCAATGCAGTTTCACCGATGAGGTGAGAGATGTGGCCAACCGCTGTCTGCACACAGCGGTTGGCCATTTTTTCTAATGAGGAGGCGAGGATGAGCGATGTCAGTCGGCGGACTATGGTGGGGGGCGCGCTGCTGGGTGCGTCGATGATCGCTTCGGGGCGGGTAGCCGCGCAGACGGCAGCACCGGGCAATGAAAAGGGACGCCATTCCGCCTTGCCCCAGCCGCAGGAAACCATCGACCTCTGGCCCAGGGGCGCGCCAGGTATGCCCGCGGCCGGGCTTACCGAACTCGTGAAGGAGCGGAGTACCGATCCCACCTTCAACGACCGCGCCGTGCTTCAGATCTCGCGGCCCCGCATGGCGGTGTTCCGCCCCGCCAAGCCAAATGGTGCGGCCGTGATCATCACGCCGGGCGGTGGCTATAGCTGGGTCGTGGTCGACAAGGAAGGCTATGAAGTCGCACCCATCCTCGCCGCCAGGGGCATCACTGTCTTCGTCCTGTTCTATCGCCTGCCGCATGAAGGCTGGGCAGCGGGTGCCAATGTGTGCCTGTCCGACGCGCAGCGCGCCATGCGGATCGTGCGGTCGCGATCACAGCAATATGGCCTGGATCCGGCGCGCGTCGCCTTCATGGGCTTCTCCGCCGGGGGGCACTTATGCGCGGACATTGCCACGCGGTTCGATGCCGGAACCTATGATCCGGTGGATGAAGCGGACCGCCAATCCGCCCGCCCGTTCCTCGCCGCGCCTATCTATCCCGTGATCTCCATGACGCTGCCGACAGCGCATGCCGGATCGCGCAAGAATCTGCTCGGCGCCAATCCCACCGCCGCGCAGGAGCGGGCACATGCACCCCACAGCAACGTGCCCGCCGACGCCCCGCCCTGTTTCCTCGTCCATGCCGAAGACGACATGTCCGTGCCTGTCGAGAACAGCCTGCTGCTCCGGCAGGCGCTGCGGGACAAGGGCATCATCGTCGAGACGCATTTGTTCACCGAAGGCGGCCATGGGTTCGGCGTCAGCCGCGCCAAGGGCAAGCCCGCCGCGATCTGGCCCGAACTGTTCCTGAACTGGGCCGTGTCGCAAAAGCTGTTCGAAGCATGAGGACGATGGATCAATGTCGCTAAGCCGTCGCGATCTTCTGGCGACCGCCGCCGCGTCCGCTGCCGCTGGTATGGCAGGCACCGGCTCTGCGATCGCCGCGCCCGCCTGCACGGCCACAGGCGCGTCGGCGGGACAGTGGCGGCGCGGTCTGGACAATCAGCGCAAGGCCGACCTCGGCGATGGCCGCTTCCTCAATCCGATCATGCCGGGCGACCATCCCGATCCGTCGATCCTGAAGGATGGCGCGGATTACTACATGACCTTCTCGACCTTCGATTCCTATCCCGGCCTCGTCATCTGGCATTCGCGCGACTTGGTGAACTGGACCCCGCGCAAGGCCGCATTGACGAAGAATATCGGTGCCGTCTGGGCGCCCGAATTGTGCAAGCACAAGGGCCGCTATTATATTTATGTGCCGGTAAAGGCGTCGCCCAACACCAGCTATGTCATCTGGTCCGATCATATCGACGGACCGTGGAGCGACCCGATCGACTTGCACCTGCCCGATCATATCGACCCCGGCCATGCCGTTGGCGAAGATGGATCGCGCTGGCTCTTCCTGTCCGGTGGCGATCGCATCCGGCTCGCGGCCGATGGGCTGTCGACCATGGGCGCAGTCGAGCATGTCTATGACCCGTGGCGCTATCCCGATGATTGGGATGTGGAGGGTTTCTCGCCCGAAGGCCCGAAGGTCATGCGCCATGGTGCGTATTTCTACCTTGTCACGGCAGTAGGCGGAACCGCCGGGCCGCCGACCGGTCATATGGTGATCGCCGCGCGCTCGCGCTCGATCAATGGCCCATGGGAACATCACCCCGGCAACCCGATCGTGCGGACGACCGACAATGCGGAAAAATGGTGGTCGCGCGGCCACGCCACCCTGATCGAAGGACCGGCGGGCGACTGGTGGTCGGTCTATCATGGTTACGAAAATGGCTATTGGACGCTGGGCCGGCAGGCGCTGCTCGACCCGATCGAGTGGACCGACAATGGCTGGTTCAGGATGAAGGGCGGCGACCTGTCGCAACCGCTCGCCAAGCCGCGGGGCGGCGGAAATGGCGCACATGGACTGGCGCTTAGCGATGATTTCCGCACACTGGCGCTGGGCACGAAATGGAATTTCTTCAAGCCCCGCCCCGATGAAGCCAGCCGCGCGCGCGTGTCGAACAACACGCTCATCCTGCAGGGCGCAGGCACCAGCCCGCGCGATGGCGCGCCGCTGCTGCTGATCGCCGGCGACCGCGATTATCAATTCGAATGCGAGATCGAGATAGCGCCGAAGGGCGTCGCAGGACTGCTGCTATTCTATGACGAGCATCTCTATTGCGGTCTTGGCTTCGACGCCGACAAATTCGTCACGCATCAATATGGCATGGAGCGTGGCCGCCCGGCCAATCCCTATGGGCGGAAGCTGCACATGCGCGTCACCAGCCGCGCGCACATCATTGCCTATCATCTGAGCAGCGATGGCAAAAACTGGAAACGCTTCGACCGGGGCATGGAAGTATCGGGCTATCACCACAATGTGCGCGGCGGTTTCCTGATGCTCCGCCCCGGCCTTTATGCGGCTGGCGAAGGGGAAGCGAAGTTCCGGAACTTCCGCTTCACGGCGCTTTAGCTCCGCAGCGGCAGCGTAACCGGACGCATTGCCTCGCGCTCCTCCGGCGAAGATGGCGCATGGGGATCGGGCCGGAAAGCCTCGGGCGCGCGCTGATCGAAGCCCGGATGCGTATCACCCATCAGGTCGGTCGGCACATGCTCCCCGGTCGTGGCGCGCGGCGTTGCGCCAGCGAACGCCGTGCCACCCTGCCGGTTTTTCGCGGCAATCACCTTCTTGCCCACAAATATAGCAGCGGCTGCCAAAAGAAGTTTCCTGATCATCATGCGGTCCTTGTCGCTAATCCAAACAATGTCCCGCACCAACCATCCCCATCCTTGCCTGTTCCGTAGAACATCTTGAAAAGCACGGAGGTCTGATCCATCTCCGCGCCAACCGATAAGCAAAAAGGGTATATGATGACGACTGACACTGCCGCCGCGCCGCAGACGCGCGCCTTCGAAGCGGACGTATCCAAGCTGCTGCACATGATGGTCCACTCGGTCTATTCCGACAAGGACGTGTTCCTGCGCGAGCTGATCTCCAACGCGGCCGATGCCTGCGAGAAATTGCGATATGAGGCGATCAGCCACCCGCAGTTCCTGACCGAAGATACGCAGCCACGCATCGCCATCACGCTGGACCCTGATAACGCACGCCTGACGCTGGAGGATAACGGCATCGGCATGACCGCCGAGGATATGGGCGAAACGCTGGGCACCATCGCCCGATCCGGCACCAAGGCATTCATGGACCGCCTCGCCGCCGACAATGCCAAGGAAGGGGCCACCGAAGGGTCGCAGTTGATCGGCCAGTTCGGCGTCGGCTTCTATTCCGCCTTCATGGTCGCGGACAAGGTGGAGGTCATCTCCCGCCGCGCAGGCAGCGGCGAAGCGGCGCGCTGGTCGTCCGATGGATCGGGCACCTACACCATCGAACCCGTCGATATCGAGGACGCACCCCAGCGCGGCACACGCGTCATCCTGCACCTGATGGACAGCGCGAAATCCTATGCGGAGCGCTACACGGTCGAGCGCATCGTCAAGGCGCAGTCGGGCCACGTCCCCGTACCCATCGTCATTCGCGAAAAGCCCGATGCCGAGACGCAGGAGATCACCGACGGCGCCGCGCTCTGGACCAAGCCGAAGTCCGAAATCAGCGAAGAGGATTATGCGGACTTCTATCGCAGCGTCGCAGGCCAGTTCGACAAGCCAGCCCTGACGCTGCATTATCGCGCCGAGGGCCGCACCGAATATTCGGTCCTCGCCTTCGTTCCGGAGAGCAAGCCGTTCGACCTGTTCGATCCCGACCGCAAGGGCCGGATCAAGCTGTACGTCCGCCGCGTCTTCATCACCGACGAGGCCGATATCCTGCCACGTTACCTGCGGTTCGTACGCGGGCTGGTCGATTCCGCAGATCTGCCGCTCAACATGTCGCGCGAGATGATTCAGGACAGCGCGATCATGACCGCGATCCAGAAAGGCGTGACCGGTCGCGTCCTATCCGAACTCGAAAAACTTTCGGCGAACAATGCCGAAACCTATGCGACGATCTGGGAGAATTTCGGCGCGGTCCTGAAGGAAGGGCTGTACGAGGATTATGAACGGCGCGAGGCGCTGCTCAACCTCGCCCGCTTCAAGACCACGACATCGGCGGGCAATTGGCGCTCGCTCAAGGACTATGTCGCGGACATCAAGGAAAACCAGACCGCAATCTATTACGCCGTGGGCAGCGACCTCGACCGGATCGCCACCTCACCGCAGATCGAGGGATTCCGTGCACGCGGCATCGAAGTGCTGCTGCTCCCCGATCAGGTGGACAGCTTCTGGACGACGTCGGGCATCGACTATGAGGGCAAGCCGTTCAAGTCCGTGACACAGGGCGCGGCTGACCTCAGCCTGATCCCGCTCACCGAAACTGCGCAAGCGCCGAAGGTCGAGGCCAATGACAAGATCGACGCGTTCGTCGCCTTCGCCAAGCAGGTGCTGGAGGAGGTGGTGTCCGACGTGCGCATCTCCGATCGCCTGACGACCAGCGCCGTCTGCCTGGTGGCGACCGAAAGCGGCATGGATCGCCAGTTGGAAAAGCTCCTCGCCAGCGCAGGCCAGCTTCCCGCCGCCGCCAAGCCGGTGCTGGAGATCAATGCCGGACACAGCCTGATCACTCGCCTTGCCGACTCCGCCAGCGATGACACGGACCTCAAGACCGATCTGGCACACCTGCTGCTGGACGAGGCCCGTATCGCCGACGGCGAACCACCTGCCGACCCGCGCGCTTTTGCGGAACGGCTGGAGCGGTTGATGCGCAAGGCTCTCGGATAAATCGCACGGTCAAGCCGGCGGTCTTATACCCGCCCGCTTGTGACCGGCGCAGCCTTAGCCGTCGTCACGCCCCTTCAATTCATCGCCGCGAACGGTCGCGACGTGGATCACGTTGGTCGAACCCGGCGTGCCGAAGGGCACACCCGCCAGCACGATGATCTTGCGGCCCGCTTCAGTGAGATTCTGCCGCAGCGCCATGCGCCGCGCCTTGCCGATCATCTCTTCGAAGCTGCCGATATCCTTGGTGCGGACGGCATGCACGCCCCATAGCAACCCTATCTTGCGCGCCGTGTCCTGGCGCGGCGTGAGCGCGATGATCGGCGCAGCAGGGCGCTCGCGCGACACGCGTCGCACTGTGCTGCCGCTCGACGTGAAGCACACGATGGCGGTCGCGCCCACTGTCGGTACGATGCTCGCACAGGCTTCGGCGAGTGCGTCGGCGGTCGTCGGATCGGGCTTAGTCTCGGTGAAATGCAACCGGTCGAGATAGCGGGGATCGGTTTCGACGCTGCGGGCAATATTGTCCATCATGGTCACCGCTTCCTCGGGCCAGTCGCCCGCCGCCGTCTCCGCCGACAGCATGATCGCGTCCGCACCGTCATACACGGCGGTCGCAACGTCCGACACTTCCGCGCGCGTCGGCGTCGGCGCCTTTATCATCGATTCGAGCATCTGCGTCGCGACCACCACGGGCTTGCCCATCCGGCGTGCGGCTTCGACAATCTGCTTCTGCAGGGGCGGCACGGCATAGGGCGGAAGTTCCACGCCCAGGTCACCGCGCGCCACCATCACGGCGTCCGACAACTCCAGCAACTCGTCCAGCCGCTGCACCGCGGCGGGCTTTTCGATCTTCGCCATCAGCGCGCCATAGCCACCCATCAGCTTGCGCGCCTCGGCCAGATCCTCGGGCCGCTGCACGAAGCTGAGCGCGATCCAGTCCGCCCCCTGCTGCATGGCGAAGGACAAATCGCGGCGATCCTTGTCGGTCATCGCCGCCATCGGCACGACGACATCGGGCACGTTCACGCCCTTGCGGTTGGACAAACTGCCGCCGACTTCGATGAGGGTCTCGATCCGGTCCGCCGAGACATTCTGCACGCGCAGCACCAGCTTGCCATCGTCCAGCAACAGCCGCGTACCGGGCAGCAGCGCCGCATAGATTTCGGGATGGGGCAGATTGACGCGATTCGTGTCGCCGGGCGTCACATCGCGATCCAGCACGAACGAATCGCCGACCTTCAGCATCACCACGCCATTGGCAAAGGTGCCGACCCGCAGCTTCGGCCCCTGAAGATCCGCCAGGATCGTCGTCGGCCGACCATATTCCTTCTCCAGCGCGCGGATCGACGCAATGTTGACGGCATGATCCTCATGCGCACCGTGGCTCATATTGATGCGAAAGGCGTCCGCTCCGGCAAGGTAGAGCTTGCGGATCATCTCCGGGCTGCTGCTGGCTGGCCCCAAGGTGGTCAATATGCGGACATTACGCGAACGGGGAGGAATTTTCTTCACATGCACTCCTGGTGAATCGTCGCTTGATTGAGGAAGCCCGGTTTGATCGGGGGTTCATTTCCGCTATCCCGGCTGCACGACAAGGATATTGCTTGATGGAGA
>JBPPMC010000209.1:0-4266 GCA_051305835.1 Sphingobium sp. | reverse complement strand
ATGCCCATCGATCCGCCCATGAAGGCGAAGTCCTGGACGCCCAGCACGATCGGTTGAGCGCCAATCGTGCCGCGCGCGTTGATGAGCGCGTCGGTTTCACCGGTGGCGGAGCGCGCGGCCTTTACGCGGTCAGTATATTTCTTGGTGTCGAGGAATTTCAGTGGATCTTCGCGCACGGTGGGCGTGGGCAGAACCGTAAAGCCTTCGTCCAGCAACTGGTCGAAGCGCGCCTTTGGACCGATGCGGCCGTGATGATCGCATTTCGGGCAGACGGAGAGATTTTCCTCCCACTCGCGGGTGAAGATCATCTGCCCGCAGCCGCTGCATTTGTGCCAGAGCGTGTCGGCCCCTTCGCTGCGCTTGGCGATGAAGGGGATGGCGTTGCGGACGCGGTTGATCCAGCTCATGCGACTGGTTCCGGTGCTTTCAGCGCAGCGCTGAGCGATGCGACATAGGCCTGCACGAACGGCGCGGCGGCGCTGCCGTGTGAGCCGACGATATCGACGATGGCGGAGCCGACGACCACGCCATCCGCGACGCGACCGATGGCTGCGGCCTGCTCAGGCGTGCGCACGCCGAAGCCGACCGCGATCGGCACAGTCGTTGCTGCCTTCAGCTTGTCGACGGCAATTTCGATGCTGGCCTGCTGCGCCTGCTGCTTGCCGGTGATCCCGGCGACGGAGACATAATAGACGAAGCCGCTCGCGCCATTCAGGACGGTGGGCAGGCGCGCAGCGTCCGTGGTCGGCGTGGCCAGGCGGACCAGGTGCAGTCCGGCTTCGCGCAGGGCGGGGCCGAGTTCCTGGTCTTCCTCGGGCGGGATATCGACGCAGATTGCGCCGTCGACTCCGGCCTTCCTGGCTTCGGACGCAAACCATTCGGCACCGCGCCGGACCATCGGATTGGCGTAACCCATCAGGATTAGCGGCGTATCGGGATGACGCTGACGGAATGCGCTGGCGATGGCAAGGATGTCCGCCGTTTTCGTGCCTGCGCCGAGGCTGCGCAGGTTTGCAAGCTGGATCGCCGGGCCGTCCGCCATCGGATCGGTGAAGGGCATGCCGAGTTCGATGATGTCCGCCCCGCCCGCGACGAGCGCGTCGAGGATCGCGGCGCTGTCGCCCGGCGTCGGATCGCCTGCGGTCACGAAGGTGATGAGCGCGGCGCGGCCTTCGGCGCGGCATTTGGCGAAGCGGGCGGAGAGGCGATCGGCGACGCTCACATCTCTACTCCGAGCGCTTCGGCGACCGTAAAGATATCCTTGTCGCCGCGACCGCACAGGTTGGCGAGGATGATCTGGTCGCGGTCCATCTCGCGCGCCTTGCGGGCGACGGCGGCGATGGCATGGCTGGGTTCGAGGGCGGGGATGATGCCTTCGGTGCGGCAAAGCAACTGGAACGCGTCGAGCGCTTCGGTGTCGGTGACCGATTCATATTGCACGCGGCCAATGTCTTTCAGCCAGCTATGTTCGGGGCCAATGCCGGGATAGTCGAGACCAGCGGAAATGCTGTGCGCTTCCGCGATCTGCCCGTCTTCGTCTTGAAGGAGGAACGTCTTGTTGCCGTGGAGAATACCGGGGGTGCCGCCCGCCAGCGAAGCGGCATGTTCGCCGCTGTCAATGCCGTGGCCGGCTGCTTCGATGCCGAGCATGGCGACGTTGGGGTCGTCGAGGAACGGGTGGAACAGGCCGATAGCATTGGATCCGCCGCCGATTGCCGCGACGAGCAAATCAGGCAGGCGTCCGGCGAGTTCCTGAATCTGCTCACGTGCTTCGCGACCGATAACCGACTGGAATTCGCGGACGAGTTCGGGATAGGGGTGCGGGCCTGCCGCCGTGCCGATGATGTAGAAAGTGTCGTGGACGTTCGCGACCCAATCGCGCAGCGCCTCGTTCATGGCGTCCTTGAGCGTCCGCGCGCCGCTCTGCACGGCGATGACTTCCGCGCCGAGCAGCTTCATGCGGAACACATTGGGCTGTTGCCGCTCGATATCGCGCGCACCCATATAGATGACGCAGGGTAGGCCGAAGCGTGCGGCGACGGTCGCCGTCGCCACGCCATGTTGGCCCGCGCCGGTCTCCGCGATGATCCGCGTCTTGCCCATGCGCTTGGCGAGCAGGATCTGGCCGATGCAGTTGTTGATCTTGTGCGCGCCAGTGTGATTGAGTTCGTCGCGCTTGAACCAGACTTGCGCGCCCTTGCCCTCCGGCGCGCTCTCGCGCAGCGTTTCGGTGAGGCGTTGCGCATAATAGAGTGGGCTTGGGCGGCCCACATAATGCTTCATCAGCCAGTCGAATTCCTCATGGAAGGCAGGATCTTCCATGGCCGCGCGATAATGGCGGTCGAGATCGAGGACGAGCGGCATCAGCGTTTCGGCGACATAGCGGCCGCCGAACTGACCGAAGTGGCCGTTCTCGTCGGGCTGTGCGCGGAAGCTGTTCGCTAGGGGTGTTTGCTGGGTCATAATCAGGAAACCGCTTTGCAGAAGGCGGCGATCTTGTCCACATCCTTGATGCCCGGCGCGCTTTCGACGCCGGAGGAAACGTCGACAAGCGGCGCGCGGGTGATGGCGATGGCTTCGGCTACGCTGTCGGGATCAAGGCCGCCGGACAAGCCCCAAGGCAGAGGCGGCTGAAACCCGCTGAGCAGAGTCCAGTCGAAACGCAGGCCCATACCGCCGGGCAGGGCCGCGCCGTCGGGTGTCTTGGCGTCGTAGAGGAGGAAATCGGCGGCGCCCTTATAAGCGCGGCCGTTTTCGAGGTCGGCGCGTATCTTGACTGAAATGGCTTTCCACAGCGGCAGGCCGAAGCGCGCACGGATGGCGGCGACCCGTTCGGGTGTTTCGTGGCCGTGTAGCTGGATGGCGTTCACACCGGATTGGACGGCTTGGGCTAGGTCTTCATCATTGGGATCGACCATTACCGCGACGCTTGTGACATGCGTGGGGACGCGTGCGACGAGGCCAGCGGCGCGATCGAAGTCGATATGGCGGGGGCTTTTGGGGAAGAATACGAAGCCGACATGGCTAGCCCCGCCTTTGAGCGCGGCGTCGAGTGTTTCCGGCGTCGAGAGGCCGCAGATCTTGGTGACGATTCGGGACATCGGCGCGGTTTAGACGGATCGGTTCAACATACCAACTGTGGCGTTGCTGATGAGGTGTCGCGAATCCTCCCCTGCAAGGGGAGGAGTGTGAAGTACATTCAGAGCGTCGCTTCTATCTCGCGTGCGGCATGGTCCGGGTCTTGCGCCAGCGTGATCGGTCGCCCGACGACCAGTATCGACGCGCCACGATCCAGTGCCTCGCGTGGGGTGACAGCACGCTTCTGATCGCCCATTGCGCCGCCTGCGGGACGGACGCCCGGCACCACGAAAAAGCCATTGTGCCAGGCGCGGCGCGCTATTGCCACTTCCTCGCCCGAACAGACGATGCCGTCGCAACCCGCGCTCTTGGCGAGTTCCGCGAGGCGCGAGACCTGATCCTCGGCACGGGCGCTGACGCCGATGTCGGTCAGGTCGTTATCGTCCAGGCTGGTGAGGACGGTGACGGCAACGACTTTGGTGTTGAGGCCAGCAGCCGCCTTCGCGTTTTCCAGCATCGCGCGGCCACCGGCGGCGTGGACCGTGAGTATGGCGGGTTCCAGCACGTGCAGCGCCTGCACGGCCTTGGCGACGGTGTTGGGAATGTCGTGCAGTTTCAGGTCGAGGAAGATCGGCAGGCCGAGCTTCGCCATTTCATGAATGCCGTGATGGCCATGCGCGCAGAAAAATTCGAGGCCGAGCTTCACGCCGCCGACATGACGACGGACCTGCGTCACGAGCGACTTCGCTTTTTCGAGGTTCGGCGTGTCGATCGCGATGTAAATGGGGCTGGTCATGAGATGCTCGGTACGACGGGAATGTCTTCGGGTGGCGGCATGATCGGGGCAGGCGGCGGCGCAGCGGTTACCGTGGCCAGCGCCCTTTCCGCCGCATCGAGCCGCTTGCGCAATCGCCAGCGTGTCGCCCGCAGCGCGATCCAGAACGGCACTGCACCCAGCAGGAAGGAGGCGATCATCAGGATCGGCAGCTTTATATCCGCCACCAGATCACCCCAGAGCTTCACCGGGACCGAAGCCCAGTTGGCTTTGCAGAAGAGCGCGATCGCCACGGCAATCACCACCCAGAACGCGGTTTTCAGGAACTGCATGTGGACCCCTCCTGCTGTCTGAACGCCAGTCTAGGAGATTTCGTGCGGACGTGCCACCCCTGCGGCGAAGCGCACATCAGG
>JBPPMC010000172.1:0-10901 GCA_051305835.1 Sphingobium sp. | reverse complement strand
GTGCATGTGCGCGCGTACGCACGTGTGGGCGCGCGCGTGTAGGAACCTACTTTCTGGCTCCCATGCTCCCAAACTCAAACAAGATACTGATATCTAATACTTATAACCTCCCACTTAACCTCCCTTAGAGGGGAAGAAGAATGAAAAGCTCCCAAATGCAGTTTGAAGGCATTTTGTTGACTGGCTCGCCAGATGACAGCTTTGCCGAGTTCTATCGATCGCATGTCCGATTGGCGCCGGGAGAGCGGTTGCCGTTCAAGCAACTCACGGCCGCCTATGTGGCTTGGGCTGACGAGCATGGCTTGCTGACCAGCTCGGCGCAGGCGGTGCGCTCCTTCATGGAAGCCAACGGGCACACGCACCGCAAGTCGAACGTGATCTATTACGCCGATGCGCTGTTAGGTGAGTTCAAGGGCGAGCCGCTGCCGAAGCGATCCATGACGATCGCGGATGCTAGGCCGATCCGGGATGCTGTCGGCGTCATGGCGGACGAGCTAGATGACATCATAGCCGAGTTGGTTGGCATGCGGCGGAGGCTGGGGCGTCTCGTGCCTGCGGCCGGATCGAGCAAGCGGCCATGAACCCGACCACTGCCACAAACTTCATCAGCGGTAAGGATGATACATGACGGACGATAATCGAGTCTTGGCAACCAATCTGCTGCAGCGGGCGCTGGACGAAACGGATCATCCGCTCCGCGCCGTGTCAGTGCTGATGTCGGGTGCTGCCACGATCCTGCAGCGCCTCGTTGGTGATGAAGCGGCCATTGACCTGATGACGGCATCGCTCGACGAGATCGGGGCGCAGATGCGGCACGCTCGTGCGCACTGAGGCGACGGCCCCCACCCTTTGGGTCCTTCTGACAGCCCCTTCCTATACGGGGGCCAAAGGCGTTCTTCGTGCGAGAGTTTCAATTTTTTCAATTGCTTGTGGTTGTTGTATGGGTATGGGTTCATGAACGGATCATTGTTCGATTTAACGCAGATGCCCGGCATGCCGTCGGAGACTACGCTGCGGAAAATGCTTGCCGAGTATGCCGATTTCCCTGTGGTGGCCCGTGGCAAGAACGGCGTCGCATATGAGTTCGACTTAGGAGCCGCCGCGTCGTTCGTTCGCGGCCTGCGTGAAAAGGACCAAGCCCTTGCCCGCACGCGGTCAGAGGAGATCCGCCAGTTCGGCTTGGAGTTGCTTGGCGAAGATGCAGCGGTGGCCACGCAGGCGGTCGGCCTTTCGGCATCGGAGCGGCGTGCGCTTCTGGAGGAGGAGCTGGTCGCGATTAAGGTTGCGGAGCGCCGGGGCGAGTTAATCCGTAAAGCCAGCGTGGAGGAAGCGCTTGCGCAGTTGCTGGTCTGGTTTCAGCAAAAGGGCAGATCCTTCACGAGCCGATTAGCGAAGCGGCACGACATCCCACGCGATTTGCTGGTGGCGATCGACGCCCTCATCGAGCAGGACCAGCACGAGTTGGCAGACCGGATGGAACGCCTTGCAGATGCCACCCCAAATTCACAAGCGAGCTAGGCCCGGCCATGTCTGACGATTATGATTTTGACGAAGCGCAGGCGGCTCGAATTTTGGGAGTGTCAGCGAAAACTTTGAGCCGGTGGAGGAGGAGCGGCGCGATCGGCTACCACCGAATGCCGGGCGGTCGCATCCGATATACAACCGATCAACTCGCCAATTTTCGCGCATCTTGCAGAGTGATGGCCACTAATGTCCTCACAAGTACCCAATTGACCCAACAACGGTAATTTACCTTTCGCCAGATCGCCCGCAGATTCGGGGCATGGCTGAAATCATCCTTTACGGTATCATCGGCGATACCTTCGACAAGCTGGACGCGGCGACCGTGACGGCCGATATCCGCGCTGCCAGCGGCCCCCTCGCAGTGCGGATCAACAGTCCGGGCGGCTATGTGATGGAGGGCTTGGCGATCGTCCAGGCGCTCCGGGATTATCCGGGCAAAGTTACGATCCATATCGACGGCCTGGCTGCATCAATGGCGAGCGTGATTGCCATGGTGGGCAGCGAAGTGATCATGGCCGAAAGCGCGCTGATGATGGTGCACAAGCCGTGGGATGCGTCGTTTGGTAATGCGGATGACTTCCGCCGCGACGCTGCCAAGCTGGACAAGATCGAAGCGCAGCTGATCGGGATATACGCGCGGCGCACGGGCCTCTCCGCTGCCAAGCTGGCTGACATGCTCACCGCTGAAACATGGATGACGGCGGACGAAGCGCTGGCAGCGGGTTTCGTCACATCAATCGCCGCGCCGCTCGCGTTGGTCGCATTCGCAGACGTCACTCCCTTCGGATTTCGCAATACTCCTCTAAACCTGAAAGGCTCCACTATGCCCATTCCTGAAAATGACAGCGCGCAGGCCGTGGCGGCCGAACGCACCCGTATCTCGACGATTATGTCGCTTGGCAGTAAGCACAACCTCCCAGTGAACGTGACGCAGGGCCTGATCGAGCGCGGCGCGACCTTGGACAGCGCACGGTCCGCAATCCTTGATCATCTTGCGGCTGAGGGCGATCGCGTGAGCATCGGCCATAACATCGGCGGTCACCAGACTTTAGACGACCCCTCGACATACAACGTTGCCGTTCGTGACGCCCTTGTCGCGAAGATCTCCGGCAAAAGTGCGGAAGGTCCAGCCAAGGATTTTCAGGGCATGACTGTCGTGGACATCGCGCGCGATTTCCTCATTCGCAACGGCGAGCGGGACGTTCTGCGCATGAATCCTGATCGCATCATCAATATGGCGATGACGCCGGGCGGGCGGGCACGGCCTGGTGTGCTTGGCATGAACGCGATCACGCAAACTACCAGTGACTTCCCCGACCTGATTGGTGGTGCTGCTGAAACCTTCCTGATCGATCGCTACAAAACGCAGCAGTCGCAATTGAAGCTGCTGGCCCGGAAACGGAACCGGAACAATTTTATGCATCAGTTTGGTGTCCAGTCGGGAGGGTTCGGCGGTCTCGACCAAGTGAACGAGGCCGGGGAGTTCAAGGATAAGACCATCTCGACGCGCAAAGAGGGTTGGAAGCTCAACACGTTCGGCAACATGTTCAACGTCAGCCGCCAAATGTTGGTGAACGACCACCTTGGCGCGTTGTCCGATATTCTTGTGATAATGGCGGGTGCTGCTGCCGAACTCGAAGCGACGGTGCTGGCCGCCCTGCTCAATTCCAATATCGTGCTCAGCGACGGGGTTGCATGGTTCCACGCCACGCACAAAAACCTCGCCTCTCCCGGCACCCCGCTTTCGATCGCGGCACTCGACGTTGGGCGGATGGCGATGCGCTCTCAGAAAGACCTCGATGGTGTCCATCTGATCGACGCCAACCCCAAATACCTGCTTGTGCCTGTCGGCCTGCAGACGGCGGCAGAAACGCTTGTCGCCTCCACGATCGCGCCCACGACTACCGCCGATGTAAACCCCTTTGCGGGCAAGCTCGTGCCAATCGCTGATCCCCGTTTGGCTAGCTCCAAGAATTGGTATCTGTTTGCCGACCCTGATTTCAGCCCTGCGCTGGAATATGGTTATCTCGACGGGCAGGAAACGCCCTTCGTTGACAGCAAGGAAGGCTGGCGGGTCGATGGGACAGAGTACAAGGTCCGCCATGATTTCGGCGCGGGCGTGATGGACCATCGCATGGCGTGGAAGAATCCCGGCGAATAACGAGAAGCGAAGGGCGGATAGTATAGCGGGAGGGACCGCCCTGGGCTATCCATTGGCCTTCCTCATCCCTCTCCGTCGCGGGCCAATGGCTGGCCTCAACCAATCCGCCGATGGTCGCGGCCATCGGGGGAAGCCTCTTGATCAATTTTGAGCTTAACATAGAGTGCTTGTCGGCAGACAGTGCGACGACGATTGCAATCCGATTGTCCAGAACCATTTTAATAGCTATGCATAGAAGGATGACGAAAAGCGGCAAGAAATCGGGCTCGGGTTGGGTGACCACTCGTTCGTCTGCAACAGGCGGTTTTGTATCCACAAAAAGTATATCGGGACGGGTACAAGCCCATAGCTCATTTGGTTTGCCCAATGGAGATCGTATAAACGTAGTTCGTCGTGACATAATGGATCGCGCACTGGGCCGATCGCCGGAGAAAAAGTCTGAGCGCTGATCTAGGTAAGACGACGGAGAGCTTGCCTCGCACTTACAGTCGTGCCTTTGAAAATTTTGTAGCGTCGGACGGCGACGACGAGGACGTAGTGGGCTTGGTAGCTTACGCGCTTTTCAAACAGGCAGTTCGCGAAGAGGCAGCAGCAGGCACAGCACATGCGGGAGACACCCGCAATCCGCCCGCTACGACGGTCAAAACCTATCGGGCTGCAGCAGAGCAAATCTTAACGGAAGTGATTGGCCGTGCCATTGATGAAGCGACACCGGAGATACAGCAATCGGCCGTGCTTGCCGCAATAGACAATGCTACCGTTAAAATAGAAGCGCATGTTACGCAGCGGACAGGCTTTGGCTCGGCCCTTCTTACCAACATTATCGCTTGGATTATAACTTTGGCGATCGCTTCGTTAATCCTCATCTTGGCAACGAGGCCAAGCCTGGAGCAAGCCGTTGTCAAGGCAGTCGATCAAGCGGATGGGAAAAGCCAATGATCCGTGGGCTAGCAGGCGTCATACCCGAACAGTCTGTCGAAGTGGGTCAGTACTATCTAGCTATTGGATATCAAGGCGGACCTATATTGTTCCAATGTGTTGAAACTGATGAGCAATTTGAAGGCCGCTTTAGACAAAAAGCACTATCGTTCACGTCAGGCGGAAATCCGCTACTAGAACTTGGTGACTTACCGCCGCAAGGGCCTTTCGTAGTGCTTGATGATGTGCACATACGTGTTGATCCTACATCTCTAAGCGCCAGCGCTTTCACTAGTAGTTTACAGGCCGGAACGTTCATAGTCGATGGTGATCAGCCGATCGTTATGGCTTCCTTTGGTTGGAGAGGCTGGTCCGCGGTAAACCTTTCAACCGGCCGTACTGTAAGCCAAGGGCTTAATCATGGCTGGCTTAGCTTTACCCGTTGGTCGCTTGTGCTGGATGATGAGGCAGGCGAAGAACTAACGATTGCCAGCTTTTCTGATGAATCTACCCCTTAAACGCTGGTCGCATTAAACTGCTGATGTTTGCGTAATTCATAAAAATGGGCGGCATAGCGCCGCCCATTTCATCGAAGTTATTCGCCTGTCCGAACACGCTCTTTTTCGGTAGTCTTGGGGTGCTTGTCAGCGTAATTCTTGGGCACAAACTGACCGCTACCAGAATCACGGTACACGGTCTTTTTGGGTTCGTTCTTCTTACTCACGTTCGTCTCCTCATGTTGTCGGAATTGAGACGTTGCCTGACTTCCCCTGTCGGCGGTGAGCTTCCGCCCACCGCCGTCGCATCACCGGTTAGACCGGGATGAGAATAGGCCACGCTTTGAGCCCAAAGGCCTTCGCGTAGAGCAGCTTACCGGTGTGCGCACACTTTCGCCAAGGGCGAAAGATGTAGCGGTATCCCGGGGGCGCTGGAGGGAGAGTTCCCTTAGCCATGCCACGTCTCCGAGGGGCGCTGTTTGCCTTGACTTGGAGACCGATTGTTCATAACGCGGCGTTGTCACACGGCCGATTCGGTTTCCAATGCAGGGCTCCCTCACCGGCAAGCCCCTGTGAGCCCGATGAGGAAAACTGGAGGCCTGAGCATTGCTCAGGTCTTTTTATTTGGTGATGAGTCCTTTTCGACTGAGGTAGTCAAGGCGATTGTTGGCCGCTTTAAAACCGACGCCATGACGATCCATGACATCGTTGTAACTGTCGCTGCGGCGAAAGAACTCTTTAGGCATCAACAGCGCGCTGGCAAACTGGTTAGCTTGTGGCTCGCTCATTCTATACGCCTCAATCTTTTCGTTGGGCCGAGATCGGGCGAGGGGAACATTTGTATGTAGCGCCCAGTGGCCAAATTCATGGGCAGCGGTGAAACGGTCCCGCACATCGCCAGCCCACGCGCCTCGATAGACATCTTCGCGGAGCATGATGAATTCACCTTTGGGGTCGGTAAGCCCTTCCGCTGAACCCATCATGGCTGGCTCTCCAACAAGCAGCGTGAAAATGTCCAGTGTTCGGTCCATGACCTTTTCTAACATTTCCATGATCGGAGTAAGGGCAGTGTCATTCAGCCCGAACGCTTTGCGCCAGTCGTTTGCTTCACGTTCGATTGCGTTCCAGTTCCTGGGCGGAACGATGAAGTCTTGCCCACTCATAGTTTCTACCTTTGCTTATTATTCAAAATATCATGAATGTTCCTAAGTTGATCTTCTGAAAGATCGTTCATTCTCCGGGCGAGTAACCCGGCCATGTCCTTACCGAGCAACGTGTTCGGTTCGATGGTGAACGCTTTACGGGCACGATCAGCAGCCATGCGCAGTGCTTCGGCAGCGTCGTTTGCTAACCCGTAAACGCGAATAACGAGTTCTTCGAACCCAGACGGGGGTGACTTTTTCCCAACCTCTACAGCTGAAACAAATGCTGCGGATTTTTGGATTTTGTCAGCCATATCGAGAAGACGTTCATCACGATCGATCCGAATTTTACGGAGCTCTTTTCCAAGTTCTGTGATCATCTCAACAGATCCTTTCTCCCCTGTGTGTTGACGTAGTAACCTCCTTCGTTAACGCTATATAAGCATATCAGTTGAATGATTCAACCCTCCAAGTTGAATTTCTAAACCTGCACCTTGCGTAGTGCTTCGTTCACCCTTGATTGCCAGCCCGCACCTGTGGCGCGGAACTTCTCCACCACGTCGCGATCAAGGCGAATAGTGATGCGTTCTTTCGCGTCTTCCTTGACGCTGCCAACAGGGCGGCCGCGCGCCTTCACCGTGTTAGGGAAGGCTGCTGCAATGTGCGGAGGCAATTCGCTCACGGGCCTTGCCCTGGCGAAGTCCTCTGCCGTCCATTCCGGGTTGTCCTCGTCGAAAGTGACGGGGGGCTGTTTCTTAGTGGCCATGACGCAGCATCTCCTTTGCATGCACCCGGCGAAGACTAATGGCGCGTACCTTGTTGCCACGATCGATTGCGGCGAGGCAGTATGTCTTGCCGTCGATCATGCCGTAAAGGCGATAGCGCGGTTCATCGAAGCGGGCGCTGTCATCAATGAACAACTGGATTTCGAGTTCAACGGCGCGCGCCAGCGAAATGCCGTGCTTGGCGATGTTGGCTGCGTCTTTCGCAGGGTCGAACTCGATTTTCATAGTTTATCTGTATGCACAGATAAAGGCGACGTCAAGTTATCTGTATGTACAAAAAATCATTTGTATGCGATGTGCATGATATGCCCGGTGGCGTACATGGTTGCTCCTGCGAGAAGAAGCCACATCTGGGCGTAGAACAGGCGCGTAGCGAATTTGGTGCGCTTGCTGTATTTGGCCAGCCCGGTTTCGTCCAATTGGCCGCCGGAAAAAAGCAGCATTGACGCCCTGTAATCAGCGTTGGTTAACTTGATCCCTTGCTCACAAAACACGATACCCGAGGCAAAGCTGCCTCCCCAAGCAAGGCATGCAAACCCGATCGGCAACAGACTCCAAGCCAACACGCGATCGCTGGTTTCGTGGAATGCAAAAGCAATACCCGAAGCTGCAGCGCCCATAGCGAAATACACAAGCTTCACGCCGTCAGATACGGCGCGTTCCCGCAGCCGATCGGCAGTCTCCTGCGGGTCAGCCATGCTGTTTTAATGCGTCGCGCATGATGCGGCGGATCGCTTCTGGGCGGGTTGGCGCGTCGCCTTGGGTGGCGATCCAGCGATCGAGGGCAGCCAACTCGGGAGGTTGGAGGCGTACCCCTACAACCAAGCCTTGCCCGGTGGGCTTAGGGCCGCGCCTTTTCCTTGTTAACGAAGTTTCTTGACCATCCATGGGAACCTCGTTAACAGAGAAACGAGCCGAACGGAAGCTACCAACGACCGTCCGGCTCTAACCCATTGCAAGGATGAGACCCATGCTACAGGCTGATTGCGCCCCTATCACGACGCCGCGTTTCCACGCACCAACTATCTCTTCTGAAATTGTCTCAGAATCGATCAATGGTCCGCGCGCCCGGTGGGAAGATCCGGCAGTGTGCGCATGGCGCGCCTGGCGCGATGCGCGGCTTGCTTTTGAAGCCAGCGACGGAACGTCAGATGATGACGCCACTATGGCGGAGACGGCATTAGTCATTGCGCAACCGATGACGTTAGAAGGCGCTTTGGCAAAGCTTCGCGGCGCGCTAACATTCATCGGAGATTTTGACGGTTGGGTGCGAAATATAGCGCTTGATCAGGTAGCGCCGGAAGACGCCGCCGTACGCGCCAAGGATATGACCGCGCCGCAGATGGTTGCGAGCGTGATAGACTTACTGGCCGCAACGCTCTCAGCGGACGGCGCAGAGCCTCCTTGTACCGAGGACGTGCTAACAGCGGAGGGAGTGGGAGGATGGAACGCCCGCTACGCGGCGTGGGAGTTACGCGTTGCGCTTCGCCAGATGAGCGCAACGATCGGGGCGCTTGGTGCAGCTGAAGAACGGCATGCGGCCCTTCGCAGTGAGTTTAGGAGACAATACGGCACCGATTTTCGCACTGAACTTCCCACGGAACAGCAGGCACTTCTAGACGCGGAATGGGAGAATGTTGCCAAGGCGGAAA
Source organism: Sphingobium sp. (assembly GCA_051305835.1). GTDB lineage: Bacteria > Pseudomonadota > Alphaproteobacteria > Sphingomonadales > Sphingomonadaceae > Sphingobium. The sequence goes on along the minus strand of JBPPMC010000172.1, from coordinate 2,222 downwards.
ACGCTCACTGGATGCAGTATGGAATACCAGCGGAACAGGCGGCGGCTGAAGTTCTCGCGACGCCAGCACCGACGACCGAGGCCATCACGAAGAAAATTCATGTCGTTATCGAGCATGAACTGCACAATTCGCGTTTCGTCGATAACGATCCGATCGCGATCATCCACGAAGATTGCGTGCGGCTTGGCATTGAGGTGCCCAGATGATGTCCCGCACCTCGTGCTTCATGTTTGCGCCCATAGTCGCTGCGCCGCACGCAACGTATGTTCATCCGAACACAAAAAGCTTGCTCACTGATAAAGGCTTCGTTATGTGCAGTCGAACACAGGAGTTGTTTATGCGCATTGGCCAAGTTCAGTTTGTAGCCGGAATTTTGAGCCGTGATACTTTGAATACCCTAGTGAGGCGGGGCCACTTGCCGTTTTTGGAGCGGGATTTGGCAAATGGTGGCGGCATCGATCGTTTTGATGATGCCCACGCCTTAGCGCTATCGGCTTTTCGATTTTTAACTGACATCGGCATGCAGACGGCCTTGGCAGGAAACGCAGTTAATGCATCTTGGGGCGACATCCGTGTCTTATCCAGAGTTGTTGACGGCGAGCCGAGAGAAACGCGTTGCGGCGTTAAATTAACGCCCGCTGGCGTTGACTACTTTGGGTGGCCGCACCCAAATGATGATGGCTCTGATCCAGTTGCATCCACGTTCGTCGATTTAGAACTGGCTTGGAAACTTATTCAGCCTGCGTTGCTTGAAACGCAGGAAGCCGCCTAGGATGCCGGGTGTACTTCCTCACTGGCCAGCGCGCCTTAGCGAAGATCTGGCCTGCGCCTACCTTGGGGTATCGAAGACCACGTTTCGGGACCGATGGCATGCGCGAAAATATCCGCAACCCGTTCGGGACGGCAAACGGCTGCTTTGGTCACGTGTGCAACTCGACCGGTTTGTTGAAGCACAATTCGGCCTCCAAGTGCCTAAAGAGATGACGGACGATACATGGGCCGACTTGAACTAAAGGGCGTCTGCGAGAAGGCTGGCCGCCTCTATTACCGTCGCAAGGTTGCGGGGCAGGACACCTATATCCGTCTTCCAGCGGCCGACGATCCGGCATTTGCAGAAGCCTATGCAGCAGCCGCCTGCCCTGAAAAGCTGGTAGAGCGACCAAGAGCGCAGACGATAGGGGCGATGGCCCTAGCGTATCGGGCCAGCCCTGCTTTCAAGACTCTGTCCGACAACACGAAGCAGAACCGTGTTCGCTATCTCAAGATGATCGAGGAGATGGACGGACATCGCACCGTCTCTGGTTGCACGCGTCCGGCAGTTCGCAAGATGCGCGACAGGTTTGCCGACACACCGGGCAAAGCCAACAACTGGCTCTCAAGTTTCAAACAGGTCATGGAAATGGCCATCGAGGCAGAGTTGATCCGCGAAAATCCCGCTCGGGGTATTCCCGACCTGGACATTGGCGAACACGAGCCTTGGCCCGCTGAACTACTAGAGCGCGCATTGGCGGCCGCCTCGCCGATGCTACGCCTTGCGATCGTCACCGGCCTTTGCAGCGGCGCGCGCATTGGCGACGTGATCCGGATGCAGCACGGATGGCACGATGGCTCAATGATGCGCTTTGTTACGCAGAAGCGTGTGGGCAAGTCTCGCAAAGGCGTCGAGGTCGCAGTGCCGATGCATCATCTTTGGGTTGCGGAGATCGCAAAGCATCCACGTCGCGCGGTCACGCTACTGTATGATCGTGAGGGCAAGCCTTTTACCGGGACTGACAATCTCCAAGACCGGGTCCGGCGATTGATGGAACAGATCGGCGCGGCCACTTTTGTGAGCAACGGTCGCGCAAGACTCTACAGCTTCCATGGGCTGCGTAAGAACGCCGCTTGCTACTTGGCAGAGCTAGGTCTGAGCGATGCCGAGATAGGCGCAATCTGCGGCATGACGCCCGATACAGTACGCCATTATACGAAGCGCGCGCGGGCGTTAATGATCGCCCAAGGTGCGGCCGCAAAAGTGAAGAGGGGGGACGTGCTTTCCATAAAAGGGGGACGTGCACATGCCGGAGGGAAATAAATGCTTATAAATCAAAATGGTGACCCCAACGGGAATCGAACCCGTGTTTCAGCCGTGAAAGGGCCGCGTCCTAACCGCTAGACGATGGGGCCAATGGGCGGCCGGGTAAGGCGGCGCCAGAAGCGAAGGCGGCATTAGGGTTTTCACT
>JBPPMC010000169.1:0-30846 GCA_051305835.1 Sphingobium sp. | reverse complement strand
CCCGGCCCTGACCGTGGGCAGGTTTACGCCGAATTGTGCGGGCAACTCATGGGAATTCTCAATGCTGTAAGCAAGGAAGGCGGGGGAGGAGGGCAACTATACCAACGGGGACTGCGCCCTCCCGCAACCACGTCTCGCCGAAATCCTACCCCTCTCATTATCAGCGATGTAGGTCGTACGGTTCGTACCGTAGATATGCATTGGCTCGCGTGCTGAGGTTGCTCACAATACGCTCTACCATGCCCAAAACGGCCCCGATCTCACAGATTGGGGCCGTTGGCGTTTTAACATCGTGCCATTGCTGAATAACACCGGAATATATCCAGCGCCGCGGCAAAGCAGCATGCGGCACTCTCCGTAATCCTCGCTAACTTCAGCGCTGATCGCCCCCCCGGGACTAGCGAGAACTGCAGGGCCATAGCAACATGGCTGGGAGAACGCGCGAGTGCGTCGCAGTGCCTCCGCTCAGTCGGGCCGACCCGTCTTATCCTCCAGTAATTTGCCGCCGCCTCGCGCGATCGCTTCGCTGATCGGTTTGGCCATCAATGCCAGCAAGCCTGGCAATATGACTGATACCACCAGCGACGTGTCTTCTACGTCGATGGTCGATGATATGCTCTGGCCCATGGCCGTGATATCCAAACCCATACGATTGGGGCTGGGCCAGCCATGTTCGACTTTTGCCGTACCGCCCGGGATATAGGACGCCAGCTTGTCGACTGATGCGACCATGCGGCGGCGCGCTTCTTCACTGCCAAGGCTGTGAGGTATGCGGACGAGGAGCGGTTCGGACATCAATGGGCTTTCCAGAATCTGTTGAGCCTTAACGCCTGGCAAGCATCTTAGGTTCGGGGCTTTCTTCCACCATATGATACGCTGCGTCTGCAACCCCCCAATAGTATATCCGCTTCAGGACGGTTTCGGATGGACCAACGGCGTCGCCAGTGCGATCCATAAACGATATCCTGATCTCGCCAAAAACGTCGAGGTCTGGCCATAGGATTTTTGGGGTCAGCACCTTTGCGGCGGCGCGTCGGACGGTGCTGTTTGCCCCCATTGCATTCCCTCGCTACGGACAAATCATGATTGCCCTATTGTCCCCCGCCAAGACGCTCGACTTCGAGCGCGAACTGCCGCCGATCTCCCCGACCACACCGCATTTCGCCGAGGAAGCGCGTGCTCTGGCGAAATCGGCGGCGAACCTCTCGCAGAAGCGGCTGTCGGAACTGATGCATATCTCGCCGCGTCTTGCGAAACTCAATGCGGACCGGTTTCGGGATTTCGCCGATTTGCCCGAGCGATCGGCGCTGTTTGCGTTTGCCGGGGATGTTTATACCGGGTTCGAGGCACATTCGCTGGACGAAGCGGGCATCGCTTTTGCGCAGGATCATGTGCGCATGCTGTCGGGCCTATATGGCCTGCTGCGACCGCTCGACGCGATCCGGCCCTATCGACTGGAAATGGGGACGCGCTGGGCACCGCGCCAGAAGAAGCTGACCGACTGGTGGGGCGATCGCATCGCGCAATTGCTGCGCGCGCAGATTGCCGATGAGGGATCCGGCGTAATCCTCAATCTCGCCTCGCAGGAATATTACGCCGCAGTGGCCGACAAACTGGAAGGGCTGCGCGTGATCAACGTCGAGTTTCGCGAACCCGGCCCGGACGGTCCGCGCTTCGTAAGCTTCAACGCAAAGCGGGCGCGGGGAATGATGGCGCGCTGGCTTTGCGAGCATCATGTCACCGATGTGGAGGCTATGCGCTGCTTCGACAGCGACGGATATCGTTTCGACCCGGACGAAAGTGACGCTGATCGCTGGCGGTTCACGCGCGCATGAGCGGCGTGGGCAAAGCATCCGCCGTCGTGATCGGCGCTTCCGGCGGCATCGGCGGAGCGTTCGAGGCGGCTCTTGTCGGGGAGGGCGCGTTCGACGTCGTTCACGGTTTTGCCCGGTCGCGAACGGGATCGCAGCATCTTGATTTGCTCGACGAGCCGAGCATTGCCGACGCCGCCGCGCATGTCGCCAAAGGCCCGCCGCCAACGCTGGTGATCGTCGCTACCGGGCTGCTCCATGCGGACGGCCATGGCCCGGAAAAAGCGCTGCGCGATCTCGATCCCGAATGGCTGGCGCAGGTCTATGCAGTGAACGCCATCGGCCCGGCGCTGGTCGCGAAGCATTTCCTGCCGATCATGCCGAAGGGCGCGCGGGCGGTGTTCGCGGCGCTGTCGGCGCGTGTGGGATCGATCAGCGACAATCGGCTGGGCGGGTGGCACGGCTATCGCGCGTCGAAGGCTGCGCTTAATATGCTGGTACGGAACCTCGCTATCGAAGAGCGCCGCCGCAATGAACGCGCGATCGTCGTGACCCTGCACCCCGGCACGGTCGACACTGCGTTGTCGCGCCCGTTTCAGGGCAATGTGCAGGCCGGGCGGCTGTTCGATACCGAACGCGCCGCCCTGCAATTGCTCGACGTCATCGAAGGATTGAAAGTGCCCGACAGCGGGAAGTTGTTCGACTTCGAAGGCAATGAAGTTCCCTACTGATCGGCCGCATCACCTACCCTTCGGCATTGCAAAGGCAATGGGGAAGTCTCCGAGTTTCGTACCCAGGGATCCATAACCACCGGCAACCATGACGACGAATTGTGGTCCTGACGTGGGGGATTGAAAGGGCATGGGTGTCCCTGCGCGGTATATTATTGCGGATCCCATCAGCCCACTGTCCGTCTTGCTGGCCCCCGATTCATGCCCGCTGATTAAAGCGCGAGCGGGGCTTTCAGATGGCACGCATCTGTCCAGAAGCAGCCGATAGACTGCCATTCAAGCTCGCCGTACCATCGGAATAACAGAAAATCGTGGAGCAAGAAGAATGGGTTAGACTCCGACGGCCAACGAAGATTCTGGCAAAAAGTCTGATGCCTTGGTCTCAATATACCCTATTTGTTCTCCGCTAAATCAACTTTGTTAACCGGGCTGGAGCTTAGAAGACGCCATCGCGTCAAACAGGTTCAGGCAATGCGTTACGGGGTTACTTATACAGATCGGCCAGGCATGCGTGCCGCTGCACGATACGGTTTTCTGTGCGCCGTTATCGCCACCACGACGCCGGCCGTGGCGCAGACCGCCGCCGGTACGCGCATCACCAACATTGCGTCGGCCAGCTTCGTTCGCGAAGGCGAGACCTCCACTTTAACGTCGAACGCCGTGACGACCTGTGTCGACGAACAGCTTGATCTGCTGCTTCAGGCGCAAACTTCGGCCTCAGCATCGTCCGTCGCTTTCACGCTCACCAACAAGGGCAATGGCCCTGAGACATTCGCGCTCGCCGCTGCGGTAGACGGCAAGGACGCGGCACTGTCGATCAGGATAGATGCGGACGGCAATGGTCTTTTCGATGCCGCCGTGGATACGACGGTGATCGAAAGATCGACACCCATATTGGCGGCGGGCGGTACGCTCAACATTCTGGTGCTCACCGATGATGGCGTTGGTGCCGACGCGACCACCATAACGCTCTCGGCAAACGCGGAGACCGGGACGGGCGCCACTGGCTCCAGCTTTGCGGGCAGGGGCGAAGGATCGTGCGACGCCGTTATCGGCGCTTCCGCCGGATCGGCGTCTGCATCGGCCATGCTCGCGGAGGGCGGCCCTCCCGCCAGCATCGTCAAGTCGCAGCAAGTGCAGGGCGCCGATGGCAGCGCCACTCCGCAATCGGGCGCGACGATCACTTATCGCCTGGAAGTCGTGACGACGGCGCGCGGCGTGTTGCGCGGGGCGTTCATCACCGACCCTCTGCCTGCGGGCACCGAATATCTCCCCGGCAGCCTCCGGCTCGACGACACGATTCTGAGCGACGCTGACGACGCAGACGCCGGTGCATTCGACGGCGGGCAAATCCGGGTAGCGCTGGGCGACGTGCCATCGGCGGTCAGCCGGACGGTGACATTTCAGGTGAAGATCAAATGAAGAGGACTAGCAGCATGACACGTCACAGCCTTTCCGTGGTGCTTGCCGCCATCGGCATTGCCGCGGCCAGCCCGGCCGCGGCCAAGGGCGTGGTTCTGACCAACACGGTCATGGCGCAGCAGCGCGCCACGGCGGCCGATGGATCGACCAGCATCGCGCTCGTGCCGGTGTCGCGGGTCGTGCCGGGTGATCGCGTGGTATTCCGCATCGCCTATCGCAACGAAGGTAGCATCCCGGCGGGCAATTTGACGCTCGACAATCCCATTCCCGATGCACTGGCGTATCGCGGTCCTGCATCGGATTCGGCGGCGCCAGAGCTATCCGTGGATGGACGTAACTTCGGCCCGCTGGCGACGCTCAAGGTGCGCGGCAGCGATGGTGCGTTGCGTCCTGCGCAATCCGGCGACGTGACGCATGTGCGGTGGAAACTCGCCAGCCCGATCGCGCCGGGCGCGAGCGGGCGCGTCGCTTTCGAGGCAGTGGTCCGATGACCGGCCGCTCCAGCATTTCCATTGAATTTACACATTGCCAGACAGGGAAGTCATGATGAAGGCGTCGATGAAGAAAGCACTGTTGTTGACGGGTTCGGCCGTGATCCTGTGCCATAGTGGAAGCGCTCTAGCCGCCGGAACGACCGCAGGAACCAGTGTGAATAACACGGCCAGCGTCACTTATTCCGCAGGCGGCACCACGCAGACCGTCCAGTCGAACCAGGCTACGTTCGTGGTCGATCGCAAGGTCAATCTCAGCGTTACGGAAGTCGGCGGCAGCGTCACCCAGACTGCGCAGGGCGCGACCGATCAGGTCACGACCTTTCTTGTGACGAACCTGACCAATGCCGTGCAGGATTTTCGGCTGGATGCCGATCAGCAGAACTTCTCCATCCCGCTGCTGGGTATCGACAATTTCAACGTGACCAACATGCGGGTGTTCGTCGACAGCAACGGCAACGGAACGTATGATGCGGGGGTCGATATCGCGACTTACATCGACCAGTTGGCACCCGATACGTCCGCGACGGTCTTCATAGTTGCCAATATCCCCGTCGCAGCCGGTGCAGATGTCGCGATCGTGTCACTCGTTGCCACCGCCGCCGTGGCGGGAGTGACCGGGGGATCGCTGGGCGCAGATCTCGTCGCGACCGGTTTGCTGACGGCTGACTCGCCCAATACGGTCGACATCGTGTTCGCCGATGCACTTGGTGCATTTGATGCGGCCCGCGATGGTGCGGCGCGTGCCTTCGATGCGTACAAGATATCGACGGCGGCAGTGGCGATGTCGAAAAGTGCGACAATCATCAGCGATCCGCTGAATTTGCTCATAAGTCCAAAGGCTATTCCGGGCGCGGTCATCGAATATTGCCTGGCCATCAGCAATGCCGGGCCGGGCACGGCAACCAATGTGAACATCGCGGACGCCATTCCGACCGGGACGACCTATATATCCAACTCCCTCACCGTCGGCGGGCTTGGTATAGGCGGGCTATGTGTCCTGAGCGGTACGATCGAGGATGACGATACCAGCGGCGCGGATGAAACCGACCTTTACGGCGGCTCCTTCGACGGAACCAGCATCAAGGCCAATATTCCGACACTCACGACATTGCTGCCACTCAATGTAGCGTTTCGCGTCACCATCAACTGACGAAAGGGACCAGCCGATTGCCATTCCTCAGGCCCGCGTGAAGGCGCGGGCCTGAGCAGGGAGAGCCATGCCCAATTTTCGCCCCATCTTCTGGTGCTGCGTCGCTATTGCAGCGCTGCTTGGCCCGATGTCGGATCAGGCACACGCGCAGACGCGCATCGAGAATGTGGCGACGTTGCATTTTACCGGTGGAGCGGGGGAGCAAACGCTTGCCTCCAACAAAACGGCCCTTGATGTCGTGAGGACAAAAAAACCGACGCGCTTCAGTTTCCGGCAGATACCCGCCGGATATCAGTTCCCCGGCATGAAATGCCAGATCACGCCGCCCATCATCTTCACTCCGGGTGAAGTCACGGACGCAGATCTTGCCGCTGCCGCGCCCCTGGCATCGCTGAACATCGCCGACCCGTTGCTCGTCGTCCTCGAAGCGGAGGCCGAGAATCAAAACCCGGCGGTGCGGGAACGAGTGTCCATTCATGCCGACACCGACACGCGCAAAGGGACCATCCTGCTGATGGAAACGGGCGTGGATACTGGCGTATTTGCCGGTGGTTTGCCGGGTGAAGCCGCACCTGACCATAATATGGACTGTAGCCTCATGCGGGAAGACGGCGGGCATCTCTTCCTGCGCTTCGAAGAGGGAGAGTTTAGCTATGGCTCCGATTCAACGGTTCTGATCGATCCGCAGGGCTATGTGTTCGACGCGGCGACGGGCGAGGTGGTGAATGGCGCGAGCGTGAGTGTCGTCGTTGATCAAACCGGCGAACTTGCCACGGTTTTCGGCGATGATGGTGTGAGCGTTTATCCCTCGACAGTCATCAGCGGTGGACAGGCTACGGATGACCGTGGGCGCGTTTACAACTTCGAGCCTGGACGTTTCCGCTTTCCGTTGATGGCTGCGGGCAATTACCGGCTCGTCGTCACGCCGCCCGATGGCTATCGCGGGCCTTCCGCCGCGTCTGCCGAAACATTGGCGCACTTTCGCGGCCCGCAAGGTTCCTATCAGGTCATCGATGCGTCCTATGGCCGGGTTTTCACCCTGGATAATCCGGAGCCATTATATGTCGATATCCCGCTAGATACTGGCGCTGCCGGACAGGCGCTGTTGCTGGAGAAAACGGCATCGGTTCGTGTTGCGGAGCCGGGGGATGTGATCCAGTACCGGCTGCGTGTGACGAACAGGGATACCGAAGGCAGCGCGCGCCTTCCCGTCGTGGCGGACACACTGCCGCTCGGGCTGCGGTATCGCAGGGGATCGACGCGCGGAAGTGCCGAGCCTGTTGTGGCTGGTAATGGTCGAGACTTGCGGTTTGCATCGGCTGACATCGGCCCCGGTGCGGCGCGCGATATAACCTATTCGGTTGATGTCGTTCCGGGCGCGCCCGTCGGTGAGGCACTGAACCGCGCCCGCGCGACCAGTGGCGGCAATACCAGCGACGAAGCCGGCGCCTCCGTGCGTCTGCGTCCGCTGTTGTTCAGCGATGCGATGACGTTGATCGGGCGGGTGACGGAAGGCGACTGCCGCAATCCGTCTGCCAAGCGAAAGGGCGTGGGCGGTATTCGCCTGATGCTGGAGGATGGCACGTTCGTCGTGACCGACAGCGATGGCCTATATCATGTCGAGGGGCTGAAAGCCGGAACCCATGTGGTTCAAATGGACATGCGCAGCATCCCCGCCACGCATGAGGCAGTCGCCTGTGACGATGATACGCGGCAGGCTGGCACGGCCATCTCCCGGTTTGTCACGGCAGATGGCGGCGCATTGAAGCGCGTCGATTTCCAACTGCGGCTGAATGGCAAAGCCGCCGATACGACGCACGTCGCGCTGCCGGTCACGATCGCGACGGACGCCGATGCAGCGGGTAACCGGCCTGACTGGATGAAGGATCAGGCGCCGGGTATCGATTGGCTCTTTCCACTTGCAGACCATAATCCCCGGGCACCGGCGTTGCGCGTCGTCATCAAACATTTGCCGGGCCAGCGGGTCGCCTTGCGGGTGAACGGCGCGCCCGCCGATCCCCTGACGTTCGATGGCTCCGACAGTGATGCGGACCGGGGGGTGGCGATCTCGACCTGGACCGGCATAGCCCTGGGCGAGCGGGACAATATTCTCGACGCCACGGTGCTGGACGCGTCCGGCGCGGTGGCGTCGACGCTGCACCGGGTCGTGCACTATGCGAACCAGGCGGTGCAGGCGACGTATGTTGCGGAAAAGTCGCGGCTGGTGGCCGACGGGTTGACTCGCCCGCTGATCGCTGTGCGCCTTGCGGATCGCGACGGAAAGCCAGTCCGCGCAGGCACGCTGGTCCCCTTCGCCATGGATCCACCCTATGCGGCGGCGCAGGACGCCGAACTTCAAAGCGCGCGCCAGCTTGCCGGGCGTGAACGTGCCGCCGCCACCGCGCGGGTCGTGGGCGACGAGGGTATCGCCTTCATCGCACTGGAGCCGACGACGCAGGCAGGCGCGGCGCGGGTGTCGATCACGCTGGAGGACAAGGGCGAGGCGCGCACCAGCACGTTCAGCCCCTGGCTGACGGCATCGGTGCGCGACTGGATGGTCGTTGGCTTCGGCGAGGGCACCATCGGCTTCGACCGGCTGTCGAAAGCGCGCGGGTTACCCCGTGGCGAACGCAACAAGGTCGTCACCGATGGGCAACTCTCGCTTTATGCCAAGGGCCGTGTGAAGGGATCGTGGCTGCTGACCGTCGCCTATGACAGCGACCGAAAATATGATCCCGATCGCGGGCTGCTCGGCACGATCGATCCCGATCGCTACTATACTGTTTATGGCGACGGATCGCGTCAGGGCTATGATGCGGCGACTCGGCGCAAGCTCTATCTGCGGCTGGAGCGGCGGGAATTTTACGCCCTGTTCGGCGACTTCGAGACGGGCTTGGTCGACACGCGCCTGACGCGCTACAGCCGCACGATGAGCGGCGTTAAGGCCGGATATCAGGGTGGGCACCTCATCTTCTCGGGCTTCGCCACCAATACCGATCAACGTTATGCGCGTGATGAAATTCAGGGCAACGGCCTATCCGGACCGTATCGGCTGTCCGGGCGGAACATCGTTCCCAATAGCGACAAGATCCGCATCGAAACACGCGACCGCTTCCGTTCGGAGAAGATCGTCAGCAGCAAGGAGCTGACGCAGCATATCGATTACGACATCGATCCCCTGAACGGCACGCTCCGTTTCCGCGCGCCGATCCTGAGCCGTGACGCTGACCTCAATCCCAATTTCATCGTCGCGGACTATGAAACGGATGGTCGCTCGAAGAACTTGGCTGCCGGTGGCCGGGTCGCGGCGCGCCTCGCCAAAGGCAAGGTCGAAGTCGGCGCGAGCCTGTTGCGGGACGAGACGGCGGGCACTGCTACGGTCGGCGGGCTGGATGTAAGGGCGCAGGTCACTGCCCACACGCTGGTCCGCGCCGAAGCGGCGAGCGGCGGGAAGGGCGGTGTCAAATCGGGCAAGGCTTATCTGGCGGAAGTCGAACATCATGGCAAGGTTGCCGATGTGCTGGCCTATGTTCGTCAGCAGGAGAGCGATTTTGGCTTAGGCCAGCAGAATGCCGGGGAAGCGGGGACGCGCAAATTCGGCTTCGACGGTCGCCTGCGGCTCTCGCCCAAATTGAGCGTCACGGCCTCAGCCTGGCATCAGGACAATCTGGACGATGCGGGCAAGCGCACCGCAGGGGAGGCGCGAGTCGAATATCTGCGCGACACCGGCATACTGTTCGCGGGCGTTCAGTTCGCATCCGACACCGGCATCGGCGGCACAAAGCGGGATTCGCGGTTGATAACCCTGGGCGGTACGCAGCGCACGTTCAGACAGAAAGTCGAATTGTCGGGCCAGACCCAGCTCGCGTTGGGCGGCGACAAGGACAGCGTCGACTTCCCGGTCCGCCACAAGGTGGGCGCGTCGTGGCAGGTCGTCGAGGGCATCCGCCTGATCGCCGAGCATGAAATTGCCGATGGCGCGCGGTTCAAGGCACATGGCACGCGCGTCGGCTTCGATGTTGCGCCATGGACCGGCGCGAAGCTGCTGGGCACGCTCAATCAGGAAGCGATCGGCGAGGCCGGACCGCGCAGCTTTGCGCAATATGGCCTGAGCCAGTCGCTGCCGATCGGCAAGCACTGGACCGTGGATGCGACCTTCGACGCCAGCAGCACGGTACGCGGCGCGATCCCGACCGGCGATGTCATCAATCCGCTGCATCCGGTCGCGTCCGGCGGATCGCTGGGGCAGGGGCAGTTGAACGGCGATTATCGGGCGGTGACGCTGGGCGGCACCTATCGCGCCGATCGCTGGTCCTGGAATGGCAGAGCCGAACTACGGCGCGGCAGCGAGTGCGATTATTGGGGGCTGACCAGCAACATCCTGCGCACCTTGGGGCAGGGAAAGACCATCGCGGCGGGGTTGCGCTATTCCGAGCTTCAGGACAAGGATCGCTCCAAAGCGACCTTCGGATCGACCACCGTTGCTGTCGCCTTCCGCCCGCTCGACAGCCGCTGGTCGGTGCTGGAGCGCTTCGAATTGCGGCATGATCGGGCGGACGCGGGCATCGCTGGCGACAATGTGCTGGGCGTTCCCGCATTTGCTGCGGGCGGGCAGCAATCCACCCGCGCCGTCAATAATCTTGCGGTCAATTATCGCACCGGCCCTGAAGGCGAGCGGCACACGCTGGAGGCGAGCGTATATTATGGCGCGAAATATGTGCGCGGGCGCTTTGCCGATGAGAAATATGACGGCTTCATCGATGTGATCGGGCTGGACGTCCGGCAGGATATCGGCCGCCGCTTCGACATCGGCGTCAATGGCAGCATGCAGCATAGCTGGTCGAGCCACATCAAGGCGTTCAGCGCAGGCCCGACGCTGGGTTTCTCGCCGGGCAACAACGTCTGGCTGGTGGCAGGCTATAATGTCAGCGGCTATCGCGACCGGGATTTTGAGGATGCACGCTACACACGGCAAGGCCCCTATCTGACGTTGCGCCTGAAATTCGACCAACTGTCCTTGGGGCAGGCAGCGCGCGGCATCGGCGGGAGGATGCAGTGACGATGCGCAACTCTCTACTGTCACTTTTGCTCACGTCGCTGTGGGTCACGCCAGCGATCGCAGCGCCGGTGACGATGACCAAGACCGCCAGCACCAAATCCGATCCGCTGAATAACGGGCTACAGCCGCGCGCGATTCCCGGCGCGATCGTCGAATATAGGATCGCCATAAATGGCGCGACCACGGCGGCGACGGGTATCGAGTTCACGGACGTCATTCCAATCACGACAAGTTTTTGCCTGTCGGGGTTCGACTTGAGCGGTGCGCCGATGGTGTTCACGGACACATCGTTCCTGTTTTCCAGTGGTCTCAGTTTCCCATATACCTCGGTCACCAACGCTGCCGATAATCTGGATTTTTCGAAGGATTTCGGCGCGACGTGGACCTATCAGCCGACTGCGGATGCCGATGGCTGCGATAATCTGATCACCAATGTGCGTGTGCGGCTGAACGGGACATTCGGCGCGAACAAGACGGTGCAGCTGCAATTTCGCGTGAAGGTACGCTGAGCGCGCCGATGCTTACGCTTCGCGGCGGGTGGCGAGCGTCTGGTGGATCTGCGCGACCACAGCGGCGCCTTCGCCCACGGCGGCGGCCACGCGCTTGGTGGAGCCTGCGCGCACATCGCCGATTGCGAACACGCCTGGCATGCTGGTTTCCAATGGCAGGCCGGATTTGCCGGTTACGATAAACCCCTTACGGTCCGTCTCCATACATCCCTGTAACCAGCCCGCGTTCGGATCGGCGCCGATGAACAGGAAAAGGTGGCGCAACGCGCAACGGTGCATGCTGCCATCCTTCCGGTCCCGGATCACCGCACCGGTCAATCCTTGCACCTTGTCACCTTCAAGTTCGACGACTTCCGCGCCGACATGGACCGATACATTGGGCAAGGAGGCGATCCGGTCGATCAGGTAGCGGGACATGGTCTCGGAAAGGTCACGACGCACGATCAACCGAAGATGCGCCACTTTTGCAGCAAGAAACACGACGGCCTGTCCGGCGGAATTGCCGCCACCGACCAGCACCACGTCTTCGCCCGCGCAGAGTTTCGCCTCGATCGGCGAGGCCCAGTAGGACACGCCATTGCCTTCGAACATGGCGAGATTGGGGATATCGGGGCGACGGTATCGCGCGCCCGATGCAATCGCGATGGTCTGTGCGCGGACGTGGCGGTCCTCGCTCAGCGCAATCGACAGTGGGCCGGTCTCCGACTGTGCCTGGGTGCAATCGAGCTTTTGCGCTGCCAATGGAATCGCGATCTCCGCACCGAATTTCAGCGCCTGATTATAGGCGCGACCGGCGAGCGCCTGACCCGAAATGCCAGTGGGAAAGCCGAGATAATTTTCGATCCGGCTCGATGCGCCTGCCTGTCCGCCCATGGCACGCTCATCCAATACGATGACCGACAGCCCTTCCGATGCGGCGTATACGGCGGCGGCAAGTCCGGCTGGCCCTGCGCCAACGACTGCCACGTCGTACACCATGTCCGGGTCCAGTTCCGGCGTCATGCCAAGGCAGCCGGCCACTTCGACTTCGCTGGGTTTCTTGAGCAGCGCGCCGTTGGGGCAGACGACCAGCGGCAGTTCGTCGGGCAGCACCCCCATGCGCTCCACCAAGGCGCGGCCTTCTTCGTCGGAGGATGCGTCGAGAACGATGTTGGGATAGCCGCTGCGCGTTAAAAAGCCCTGGATGCGGACCACATCGGGGCTGCCGGGTTGGCCGATCAGGATCGTGCCCGCGCCGCCTTCCTCGATCAGCGCGACGCGGCGCAGGATCAGCGCGCGCATGACGGTTTCGCCAACATCCGCCGATCCGACCATCAATGCCCGCAGATGCGCGGCGTCCAGAGGCAGGGCAGTGCAACCCTCTGCGCCCGCACGCCCGTGCGCGAGAGAAGGGCGGCCGGACAATTGATTGACTTCGCCTGTCAGTTGCCCCGGACCATGGGTGGTGATGACCGCTTCATGATGCAGCCCGTCGCGGCGCAAAACTTCGATCGCACCTTCCAGCACCAGCCATGCCGGTGCGCCGACGTCGCCTATCTCGTACACCGTTTCACCGGGAACGAAGGTGCGTCTCGGCCCGCTTGCAAAGCGCGACGCCGTTTCGACTTGAGCGGTGTCGAGCACCGGAAACATCTGATGTTCGCGTTTGTCGACTGTGCTCATCAATGGCCTGCCAATCTGTGTTGCGGTCATGAGCCAAAGTTGCCCGCGGATGTTTTGGCATCCACGGGGGAAGATCGGCAAGGCATAAACGCCGCTTTACGCCTTTGAAACGAAAAGGTCTTTGAAGCGCCGCGGCTGGGA
Organism: Sphingobium sp.; assembly: GCA_051305835.1. Lineage (GTDB taxonomy): Bacteria > Pseudomonadota > Alphaproteobacteria > Sphingomonadales > Sphingomonadaceae > Sphingobium. The sequence goes on along the minus strand of JBPPMC010000169.1, from coordinate 17,867 downwards.
TCGCAGATACTGGTCAGGCGCGACGACCTGCGCCCCCAGTTCCGCCGCCGCATGCCAGGGCCAGCGCGGATCGTAGAGGATGGTCCGGGCCAGCGCGATCATGTCAGCGTCTGCTGTGGCGATGATCGCCTCGGCCTGTTCGAAGTCGCTGATCAGGCCGACGGCGACGACGGGGATGTTTACGGCCTGCTTGACGGCGCGGGCCAGCGGCACCTGATAGCTTGGCCCAACGGGTATGTCCTGCGCGGGATGAAGGCCGCCGCTCGACACATGGATGGCATCGCATCCGCGCGCCTCCAGCGCTTGCGCGAATGCGACGGTCTGTTCGACGTCCCAGCCACCTTCAACCCAATCGGTGCCCGATACGCGCATCGTGACGGGCCGTTCGGACGGGAACGCCGCCCGCACCGCATCGAACACCTCAAGCGGGAAGCGCATCCGGTTCTCGATCGAACCGCCATAATCATCGTCACGCTGGTTCGACAGTGGCGAGAGAAACTGATGCAGCAGATAGCCATGGGCGCCATGTAGCTGCACTGCGTCGATGCCAAGACGCGCCGCGCGCTTGGCCGCCTCTGCGAACGCCGTGGCGATGCGGCTTAGCCCTTCCCGATCGAGAGCTTGGGGCGCATTCTGACCTTCTGCGAAAGCGATCGGGGAGGGCGCTTCCGTCTGCCAGCCATGGGGATCGGTCGGCGCGATCTGCGCGCCGCCCTTCCATGGCAAATCGGTCGAGGCCTTGCGCCCGGCATGCCCCAATTGGATCGCGATGGGCATGGGGGACCAGCGGCGCACGCTCTCCAGCGTCCGGCGCATGGCATCTTCGGTGGCGTCGTTCCACAGCCCGACATCCGCCCAACTGATGCGGCCTTCCGGGGTTACTGCTGTCGCTTCGATCGTCAATAATGCCGCGCCCGAAAGCGCCAGATTTCCCAGGTGAATGAGATGCCAGTCGGTCATGCAACCATCTTCCGCCGAATATTGGCACATTGGAGCGATGACGATGCGGTTTGCCAATTGAAGCTGGCCGACGGTAATGGGTTCGAACAGGCGGGCTTTGCTCACGGCTTACTCCTTGTGGGGCGCATCGTCCTGAGCGGGCGATGCCCAGAATATCGATACGTTTTGGGGCGGTGGACGCCACCTTGCCGCCGACCGCCTTTCTCCGCAAGATCACGAACGTCGCGCGATCACATTGTTGCTGGGAAGTCGATCAACGCCAGTAGGTGGCTGTCCTGATACAAGCTAATCCCGAAGATGTTCTGCGGCCGAAGATGTTCTGCGGTACGCCAGTTTCAGGCGCGGCATCGTATCGCTTTTGTTCCCGAAACTGCTATGCCATAATAACGTGCCATGGACGACAACGCGCCCCAGACTCGCAAGATCATTCATATCGACATGGATGCCTTTTATGCGTCCGTGGAGCAGCGCGATAACCCGGACCTGCGCGGCAGGCCGGTCGCGGTCGGCGGTAGTGGCGTCCGTGGCGTGGTGGCAGCGGCCAGCTATGAAGCGCGCACTTTCGGCGTACGTTCGGCAATGCCCGGATCGCGCGCCCGGCGCATTTGCCCGGCGCTGATCTTCGCGCCGCCGCGGTTCGACGTGTATCGCTCCGTGTCACGCCAGATCCGCGAGATATTCGCGCAATTCACCGATGTCATCCAGCCGCTGTCGCTCGATGAAGCCTATCTCGACGTAACCGAAAGCAAGCAGAACATCGGATCGGCCACCGCCATTGCCGAGGAGATTCGACGCCTCATTCGGGCCGAGACGGGTCTGACCGCATCCGCAGGCGTGTCCTATAACAAGCTGATTGCCAAGCTGGCGTCCGACCAGAACAAGCCCGATGGTATATGTGTCATCCGGCCGGATCAGGGGGCAGCATTCGTCGCGGAACTGCCGGTGCGGCGCTTTCATGGCATTGGCCCTGTCACCGCCAAAAAGATGCAGGATCTGGGGATTGAGACGGGCGCCAATCTTCGGGATTGCCCGCTGCCGTTCCTGAAGCAGCATTTCGGGAGCAGCGCGGAATATTATCATGATGCGGCGCGGGGTGTGGACCATCGTCCGGTGCGCGCCCGTGAGGTCGCCAAGTCGATCAGTGTCGAGGACACGTTCGGCACGGACATCAGCGATCGGGACGCCCTGATGCTGGAACTGGATCAGATCATCGCGCGGCTGTGGCCCCGGATCGAGGCGTCCGGCATGCGCGGGCGGACGGTGACGTTGAAAGTGAAGTTCGGGGACTTTACGATCATCACGCGGTCCCGCTCGCTCCCCCGGCTGGTCGATGACGCGGCGCTGTTGTCGGAGACCGGCCGCGCATTGCTGGACGGCGAATTACCGTTGCGAATGGGTGCGCGGCTACTCGGCCTTGGTGTCCATAATCTGGAACCTGCAGCCGGGGCGGGGGGAGCCGACCCGGCGCAGTTGGTACTCGCTATCTAATCGCGCGTGTCAGAACGGCAGCCAGTTCCGCTTTTCGGTGAACTTCATATAGCCTGCATTGACGCCCAGCCGATAACCGACGCCCAGCCGGATCGGGATCAGCACAACCTTGCCCCAGCGCAGATAGCTCGCCGTGAAGCCGCCAATGAAATACGCGCCGCCCTCGCCAGCCGGGAAGCGATGATAGAGATCCTGCGTATCATAGAGATTATAGACGAGGACGAAGGTGTTGCCAGCATTGCCGCCAACATCGAACCCGATCGACGGCCCGGTCCAGTAGACATCGCGCGTCCCCTCAATCTTGTGATTGAGCGTGCCCGACCCATAGCGCAGCCCGACGACGAACGCGCCCGAAGCCTCGCGCCCGGCAATATAGGCATTGGGCTGACCCTGATCCTTCAGGATTTTCTCGATGATCCCGGCAAGACCCGCAGCGCCTTTGCCGAACACGCCTTCGGCCGCGCCGATCAGGTCATCCTTCTGGTAGGAGGCCGTGGGCAATGGCGCGGCGGGCGGCGAACCCGGCGTGACGGGCGCGCCGGTTGCGGTGGCGGGCTGGCCATTCTCGGTCATCACGGGCGGCGGTGGTGGCGCGCGATTGGCAGGCGTCTGCTCGGGCGGCGGATCGTTCACTTCAAGCGGGGGCGTAGTGTCACCCTGGCTCGACCGTTGCGGCGCGAGGTCGGCGTCGATCTGGCTATTGGGGTCGACGTTGCGGATCTGTGCGCCAGCCGTGGAGGACAGCGCCATCCCGAATGTCCCTGCCATTATGGCAAGGCACCGGATCGCTCTGCCCGCTTTTGGTCCCGCCATGAAAGGCCCGTTCAGGCGCATCGTCCATTCCTCCCCGAATCCGCACATATCGCGCTGTTAACCTATCCGGGTGCCGACATGAAACGGCAATGAACGAACGGCGACATGAGTCCATTTCGCGCCAGTCTGAATCCGATATCGGCCTTTTGGCGGCCATGTGCAACGCAGCGGCGGCGGCAACGAAAATTTGGCGAGAGGCCGTTGCCATGGCGGATAGCTGTCGCTATAGCCCGACGCTCGATAGCCCAGAGGCGCCAAAAGCACCTCTTTCGAGCCATGCGGAGACGTGGGTGAGTGGCTGAAACCAACGGTTTGCTAAACCGTCGTAGGGGTAAATCCCTTACCGAGGGTTCGAATCCCTCCGTCTCCGCCATTGTCTTGTTAAATCAGCAGCTTATGGAAACCTGCCCGGGGGATGCTCTGCGTACTAGAGCGAAGGGTCGTAGAACTTCGAACCCCGACCTCCTCATAACTTCGCCCGGCCGGTGATCTTGATGACATGCACGGCGGTCAGGTTGCGGCCTGGGGTGTATCACGCCTCGGTTGGCCCTTGTCAGTTTCGCTGAGGGTGGCGGCTATTCTGCTGGAATAGGCATTGGCACGTCAGAGTTCATGGCTTGGATCGCAACCAGCAGAACCAATTATCCGTCACCCTGAAAGGCGAACGGTCAGGCGAAGACGTTTGCCAGCGTTTCGGCTTGCGGGCCTTCCTTCCACTCGCGCAGGCCGATGTAGAGGCTGGTCTGCGTCGTGCTCCAGAATGCCGTCATGAGGGTGCTGCTGGCCACTGCCGCTATGATATAGCCGGCGGGCATCCGTCCACCCTCCAGCTGTGCGGCCAGGCTCTGCAAGCCGCCGCTCGCGACCATCATCACGCCGACCAATGACGACAGCAGGGTGAAAACGACCACCAACAGGATCTGGAGTCCGAATATCTTCCAGCGCGCACCCTTGGTGAGGAAGCGGCTCCGGCCGAACGCGGCAAAAACGCCGGTCTTTTCGACCACCAGCGCAGGCGCGGCCACGGACCACATGATGTAGAGAATGATGCCCGGAATGACGAACAGGATGAAGCCGAACATCAGGCCGAGGATGAGCAGGATCGTAAGGCCGATCAGTGGCAAGGCAGCCGAAAGGCCGGTTCCGACACATTCTGCAAATGTCGCGCGTGAGCCTTCTGCATAGGCGGCGGTCGCGCGCACGATGGCCCCCTGTACCAACATTCCGAAAACGAGGAAAACGATCGACGATCCGATGGTCAGGACGACGCTGGACGCAGCATTTGCGGGATCGGCGGCCAGCATTGCGGGGTTGATGAGGTAGGCATATATTTGCTGCGGGAGCGCTCCGAACAGTAAAGCTATGCCGAACACCGCAATCGGATTATCGCCCATCACGCCGAACGCGCGAGTCAGTATCTTCCCGATCGAGAAAGTGCGTTCCTCGGTCCAGCCCGTAGTGGCCATATCTAATTTCCCCCGTATTTCGTCCCTTGGTAATTGCTGTCTTATTCCCGCGCAAATGTCACTCGCTTAATTGATTGCACTGGATAGCGGTTAGGGTATGTCGGGCAGATGCGGGGGCTTCGATAAATGAGTGGGGTCAGTGCAGCGTCCGACGAGCGGCTGATCGCGGCGCATCGCGCGCTGCGGGCCGAGGGAGACGTGCAGTTCAGCATGGCGCCCGCCGCTGGGCCGCCGCCTACGCCCGCATGGCTCAAGGCCTTCGGCGAATGGCTGGAGCATGTGCTTGCACCGGTCGGGCGCTTCTTCCGGTGGATCAGTAGCTTCATGCCGGATGCGCCCTATGCGAAGATCATTTTGTGGACTGTCATCGCAGCCGTTGCCGTGCTGCTGCTGTGGATGATCTACGATCGGATACGGCACGGCGTCTGGCAGTGGCCGAAAATGCCCCGGCGGCGCGTCGCTGCGTGGATTGCGGCAGGCGCCGACGAAAACTGGAGTCCGGAAGCGGCACCGGCACGCGCATGGCTGAAGGAGGCGGATGCCCTCGCCGCGCAGGGGCGCTTTGCCGATGCCGTGCATCACCTGCTGATGCGGAGCGTCGAGGATCTGGCACGGCGTCGCCCGCAAGTCGTGCGGCCTGCGCTCACCAGCCGCGAGCTTGCCGCCATCGAGGCTGTGCCGCCCGCGCCCCGCCGCCTGTTCGCGGAAATCGCCAGCGTGGTCGAGCACAGCCTCTTCGGTGAGCGTCCAGTCGATGCCGATGCGTGGGCGCGTTGCCGTGCGGCTTATACGGACTTCGCTCAGCCGCGCAGTTGGGCGGCATGAGCGATGTCGCGGGAGAGACCGCAGGCGATGGCCTGTTCCGGGGCCGTACCGTGGCGCTTTTGCTGGCGCTCGGTATTTTGGGATTTATCGGCACGCTGCTGCTGGGCGCCTATGCGCCGGATTTGAAATCGGGCCGCAATGGCGGTGCGCATGCCCTGTCCAACGCCGCGACCGGATATGGCGGGCTGGTTACGCTGGCGCAGGCGACAGGCCGCAATGCGCGCATCGTGCGCGATCCGCACCTGTTCAACACCGAAGATCTGCTCGTCATTACGCCGGAAAGCGGTGCTACCAACATCAGCACGGCGTTGCAGGGACGGGAAGCGAAACCCACGCTCTTCGTGCTGCCCAAATGGCGCACAGCGGCCGACCCCGATCATACAGGTTGGGTGCGGCGTTCAGGGCTGCTCCCACTTTTCGAACCGATCGGCGTGCTGGCGCCGGGCTATCGCTTCACCATGCGGCGGCATCGCAGCGGGGGCGTGCCTCTCATGACAGCCGCGCTTCCCGCTACGATCCGGTTCAAGTCGCCGCGTCCGCTGCAGGTAATCACCCGTATGCAGACGAACCAGAGTGAAAATGGCGCAACGCCGATATTGCATCCGCTGATCACTGACGGACGGGGCGGCACGGTACTCGCGCAACTGGGCGATGGGCCGCTATATGTGCTTGCCGATCCCGACATCCTGTCGAACATCGGCATGCGGGACGTGACGAACGCCGCATCGGCGCTTGCGCTGCTTGACTGGATGAACAGCAATCCGCCGAGCGGGATCGCCTTCGATGTATCAATGAACGGCTTCGGCCATTCGCAAAGCCCCCTGAAGCTACTCTTCGAGCCGCCTTTTCTCGCCATGACGTTGGCTATTGCTGCGGCGTTGCTGCTGGCAGGCGTGCATGCTTTCGGACGCTTCGGGCCGGTCCGTCCGCGCCAGCGTGCCATTGCCTTCGGCAAGGCCGCGCTTGTGGACAATAGTGCCGCATTGATCCGCAAGGCGGGACGGGAAGCGCGCATGGGCGGGCGTTACGCCGCCGTGGTCCGTGAGCGGGCCGCAAATATGTTCGGCGCACCCGCACGGCTGCGCGATGGCGCACTGGACGCCTATCTGGATGCGCTGAAGGGTACGCATAAATTTACCGATCTTGCAGCGGCGGCGGAAGCGGCCAGCGACCGGCAAAGCCTGCTCGACGCGGCACAGGCGCTGCATGCGTGGCAAAGGGAGAAAATCAGGTGATCGTAGAAGACGTCCGGGCGCTCGCGTCCGCGATCCGGCAGGAAGTAGCCCGCGCGGTCGTCGGGCAGGAACCGACTGTCGAGTTGATGCTCGTCGCTTTGTTCTCCGGCGGACATATCCTGCTGGAAGGGCCGCCGGGCACCGCCAAGACTTTGCTCGCGCAAAGTTTTGCGCGCGCCGTGGGCCTGGATTTCGGTCGCATCCAGTTCACGCCCGACCTGATGCCTGGCGACATCATCGGGGCCAATTTGTTCAATTTCCAGACGAGCAGCTTCACGCTGACGCGCGGGCCGATCTTCACCGAATTGCTGCTTGCCGACGAGATCAACCGCACACCGCCCAAGACGCAGGCGGCGTTGCTGGAGGCGATGCAGGAGCGCACCGTCACCATCGACGGGGAAAGCCTGTCCCTTGGCGATCGCTTCATGGTCGTGGCGACGCAGAACCCGATCGAGCAACAGGGCGTCTATCCACTGCCCGAAGCGCAACTTGACCGCTTCCTCTTCAAGCAGACCGTGGGGTATCCCGACGCCGCCGAAGAACGCCGGATCATTGCGACGCACGGCGCCCATGGGCGCACCATGGACCCTGAAAGCTGGGGCGTGACGACCGTGGCCGATGCCGCCCGCATCGGGGAGGCCGTGGCGACCGTCGCGAACGTCATGCTGGTCGACGAGGTGATCGACTATATCACTGCGCTGATCCGCGCGACGCGTAACATGGCCGATCTGGAGAGCGGCGCGTCGCCCCGCGCGGGCGCGATGCTGGCGGGTGCGGCGCGTGCCCGTGCTGCGCTCGACGGGCGCGATTTCGTGATCCCGGACGACGTGAAGGCGCTGGCTCCGGCATTGCTCCGCCATCGCCTGATCCTGTCACCCGCTGCAGAGATCGACGGCCGCATGATCGAGGATGTGGTGACGACCATCATAGAGACCATAGAGGCGCCGCGATGAGCCGGTTTGGCTGAGCATCGGGCGGTGATCTATCCCACTCGAACCGCGATACTGACTGCCGCTGCCGGTGTGCCGGTGACGCTGCTGGTCGCGATGCTCGTGCCCGATCGGTGGTATGCGGCGCTCGCCTGGCCGGTCGCCGTGCTGGTGTTGACGCTGGCTGACGGACTGCGCGGTGCGAAGCCTGGGCAAGTCGAGGCGCATGTGGAGGCACCTGCCCACGCCAGCGTAGGCGCAACCGTCGATGCCGTGCTGCGCATAGTGATAGCGGGTGCCGCCCCATCGCGGTTGCAGTTCGCGCTCCAGGCCGGTGGGTTGATCGAGCAAGGCGACGACGATCTGCTCTGGCTGGAACTTGAGCAGGGTAAAGGCGCGGCGCTTGTTCCGCTGAAGGCGGTGCGTCGAGGGACGGCACGGATTGATCGCCTCTGGATGCGGTGGCGTGGATCGCTTGGGCTGGCGTGGAAACAGCGCGTGCTATCGCTCGACACCACCATCGCCATCCTGCCCGATATTCGTCCGGTGCAGGAGCGGGGCGCGCAGATCTTTCAACGCAACGCCATTCAGGGATTGATGGCACAGGTCGCACGCGGTGACGGCACGGATTTCGACGCGCTGGTCGAATTTCGATCGGGCATGGACCGCCGCGCGATCGATTGGAAGCAGTCCGCGCGGCACGTCAAACTGCATGCCAAGGAATATCGGACGGAGCGCAACAACCAGATCGTTTTCGCCGTGGATTGCGGGCGGCAGATGTCGGAACCGGTCGCTGGACTGACACGCCTTGATCGCGTGGTGTCGGCCATGCTGCTGACGGCGTGGGTCGCGCTGAAACTCGGCGATCGCGTTTCGCTCCATGCTTTCGATTCCCGGCCACGCATCGCCAGCGGTCTTGTCTCGGGCGCAGGCGCATTCAGCGAATTGCAGCGTCTGGCTGCGCGCATCGACTATAGCGGCGAAGAGACCAATTACAGCTTCGCATTGAGCAGTCTTTCCGCGCGACTGACGCGGCGGTCGATGATCGTGCTGTTCACGGAATTTACCGACCTTACCTCTGCGGAATTCATGGTGCGCGCCGCGGCCCGGCTTGTGGAAAAGCACCTGTTGCTGGTCGTGGTCCTGCGCGACGAGGAACTGGAAACGATCCTTGGCACCGCACCGCGGACATCGGACGACATCACGCGCTCCGTGACGGCGGCAGCGTTGCTGCGCGACCGGCTGATGGTGCTGACGCGCCTTCGCCACTTGGGCGCGCATGTCATCGAAAGCGAGCATGATCGCGTCGCTGACCGGCTGGTGCAGGGCTATGTCGATTTGAAGCGGAGGAACCTGCTGTGACAGCTATTGTCGAGGTGGCCCAGACCGGCAATGGCCCGCTTGTGAATGCCAGCCGCTTTCGCGCCGCGCACCAGTCGGACTGGGAGCGGCTGGACCTTCTGTTGACGCGAATGGAAAAGCGGTCGGTGCGATCGTTGAACGACGAGGATATCCTGGCACTGCCGCTTCTGTATCGCGCGGCGCTGTCGTCGCTGTCCGTTGCGCGGGAAACCTCGCTCGACCGGGCGCTGGTAGCCTATCTGGAGCAATTATGTACGCGTGCCTATTTCCAGATTTACGGCGTACCGACTTCAGCCATCCGGCAGATGGCGCAGTTCTTCGCGCGTGGCTGGCCGATGGCGGTGCAGGCGCTCTGGCGGGAGACGCTGGCGTGCTTCCTGCTGACGGTGGCCGGGGCGTTGGCGGGCTATCTGCTTGTCGTAAGTGACTCCTCCTGGTTCTACAGCATCATTCCCAATGCGATGGCGGGCGGGCGCGATCCTTCTGCCAGCGTCGATGCGCTGCGGGCCACGATCTATGGCAAGCAGGATGGCGGGATGCTGGCGACGTTCGCCGTGTACCTGTTCACGCACAACAGCCAGATCGCGATCTTTGCCTTTGCGCTCGGCTTCGCATTCGCCGTGCCGACGGTGCTGTTGCTCGTATATAATGGCTTGATGCTGGGGGCGATGCTCGCCGTGTTTGCGCAAAAGGGATTGGGCTTCGGCTTCGCCGGCTGGCTGGCGATCCATGGCTCCACTGAATTGTTCGCGATCATGCTGTCGGGCGCGGCAGGTATCCGCATCGGCATGGCCGTCGCCTTTCCCGGACGCGCGGCGCGGACCGAGGCGGCAGTGGAGGCAGGGCGAAGCGCGGCAGTCGCCGTTGCGGGCGTGGTATGCATGTTGCTGATTGCAGGACTGCTCGAAGGGATCGGGCGCCAGACGATCCAGTCGGACGCCATGCGATACGGTATCGGCATCACAGCGCTGGTGGGCTGGCTGTGCTACTTCTACTTGCCCCGGCGTCGCGCATAGTGGCGATGCGATGGCCTTTCCGCAGGCGCAGCAACAGCGTCGCCTCTCTGCACCGCAACTTCGTTACCCCTGAAGGCGTGGACCTGCGGCTCGAACTTGGGAGCGCGGGCGCGCGCGCCACGGCTTTCCTGCTCGATGCGTTGATCCTGCTGCTGACGCTGATCGCCGTCACCATATTCATGGGCGTGATGGGCTATGCCGGTGTTCGGGCCGAAATTTTCTCGGTGCTATGGCTGGTCGGCTTCTTCTTCCTGCGCAACGGCTGGTTCATCCTGTTCGAAATGAGCGGACGCGGGGCAACGCCGGGCAAGCGGCTGCTTGGGCTGCGCGTCGTCGCACGCGATGGCGCGCGGCTGACAGGCGGAGCGGTGATTGCCCGCAATGCCTTGCGAGAGATTGAGGTGTTCCTGCCGCTCTCGTTCCTCGGCATGCAGGCGGCGCAAGGCGCGGCGGACGGTTTCCTGACGCTGTTCGCGCTGTCGTGGAGCGGCATCTTCCTGTTCTTTCCGCTCTTTAATCGGGACCGCCTGCGCGTGGGTGATTTGCTGGCGGGGACGTGGGTGGTGGCCGATGCGCGGGGCAAGCTGGGCAGAGACCTGACTGCACGCACGCCTGACCAGCCGCGCAGGATTTTCACCGAAGCCGCGCTCAACCTGTATGGCATTTACGAGCTTCAAACGCTTGAGGACGTACTGCGCAAGGGGCGCGAGGACGCGATCGCAACGGTCGCCGCCACCATCCGGCACAAGGCGGGCATAGCAGATGATGGCGACGACCGAGGGTTTTTGTCAGATTATTATGCTGCGCTTTGCATCCGGCTGGAGCGCGGCATGATGGTGGGCCGCCGCCGCGAGAACAAGAATATGGATCCACGGTGACGGCGGTTATAATGTAGCGAGCTGGCGCCGCCGGTCACGACGGTATCGAGCGCAGGCTCAGGCGTGGATCATTCGGCGGCGATCGCCTGGTGTTGGTCGGATCTACGACTGTGCCGATTTTCCGGTACGGGCAGGCCCAGATGCCCGCGCAGTGTGTCGTGCGCATATGCGGTACGGAACAGTCCACGCGCCTGCAGGATCGGCACTATCTTTTCGCGGAATATGGCGAAGTCGCGCGGACGCGTCACTCTTAGCAAAAAGCCATCAGCCGCGCCGCCGATGAACCAGCGCTCAATCTCATCGGCGATGGTTTCGGGTGACCCCACAAAGGGCGACCGCCATTGACCGAACCGATAGGCCGCCTCACGCAAGGTCAGCTTTTCCGCCTGCGAAACCCTGACGATACGCTCCGCATGACCCTTGTAACTGTTCAGCGTGACGCCGCTGAGGTCGGGGAAGGGGGCATCCAGATCATAACGTGAAAAATCATGGTAGTTGAAGGCGCGGCCCAATTGCGTGAGCAACTTTGTTATGTCGAGCGCACCCTGTGCGGCCTCGACGATGGCGTGCGCTTCTTCGTCCGTATCTGCGATGACTGGAACCAGGCCGGGCAGTATCTTTATATCGTCGGGATCGCGGCCAAGCGCGGCCGCACGTGATTTGAAATCGGCGTAATAAGACCGACCCGTCTCGAAATCCTCGGCACTGGTGAAGGTGCCTTCCGCGATGGCGGCACCCAGGTTACGGCCTTCGTCGCTGTCTCCCGCCTGGAAGATGACAGGCTGCCCCTGCCGCGAACGGCTGAGCGCCAGCGGGCCGGCGACCGAGAAATGTTCGCCCCTGTGATCCAGCCGATGCTGTTTGGATTTATCGAGAAATAGGCCGGAATTACGGTCGCGGGGGAAGGCATCATCCTCGTAACTGTCCCACAGGCCTTGCACGACCTCGACGAATTCACGCGCGCGGGCATAGCGGACTTTATGATCGAAATGCTCTTCACGGCCATAATTCCGCGCCGCGCCTTCCAGACCTGTGGTCACGACATTCCAGCCGGCGCGTCCGCGGCTGATCTGGTCCAGCGAACCGAACTGGCGGGCGACGTTATAGGGTTCCCAATAGGATGTCGTCAGCGTGGCGACCAAACCAATCCGGGACGTCGAAGCCGCAACCGCGGACAGCAAGGTGAGGGGTTCCAGCCGGTTCAGAAAATGCGGCGCAGTATCCGGCGTGATGTACGGGGAATCGACGATGAAGACGAGATCGAACAGCGCGGCTTCGGCAGCACGGGCATTTTCGATATACCAGGAGATATCGATACTGGCATCGCCGGGCAGGTCGGGATCAAGCCAGGAGGTGTGATCCGCCCCAACGCCTTCCAGGATTGCGCCCAGATGCAATTGCCGCCTCGTTGCTTCCACCATCGTCATACTCCAAATTCCAGAAGGACTTTTACCGGATCAATGCGTGACGCGATAACGAGGGCTTCTCATACGCTCTTTGGATCTGCTCAACGGTCCGCCCCTAGAACCGCGCCGATACGCGGCCGTAATAAAAGCCGCCGCTGAGGCCAAAGGGCGCAAAATTGCCATAAGAACCCGACCCTTCCGCAGCGATCAGGCCATTGCGCTCCGGATATGTATCGAACAGGTTGTTCGCACCGACCGACAATGTCAGATTGTCGCTGAGGTCGTAGCCGATATCGAGGTCCGCGACCCACTTTGCACCGAATGCCCGGTCGCCGCTGGCCACGTTGCTGGACTCTACATAGCCACCAAAACGCGTCAGCCGGGCAAGTGCGTGTAACGGCCCTGACGACCAATCGTTCGTCAGGACAAGTTTGGTGCGCGGTGTGGCCGCGACGAGGTCGCGTATGGCCTGCCGCCCGAACAAGGTGACATTGAGGGAGGCAAGTTGGGCGGGGTTGTCGATGACGTTGGTCACGCGGGTCTTGTTGTAGCTGAAGGCGGCGTTCAGCCTGAAATTGCCGAGCGCAGTGGCCTGGAGATTATATTCAGCGACCACGTCGATGCCGCGCGTCCTGGTATCGATGGCATTGGTGAAGAATTGAGCGCTGTCGACGTTGGTGACTCCGTTGGCGATCAAGATGTTGCGAATGGCGGAACCTCCGTTAGCGGCCGTCCCCAGAAATTCCGTTTTTACGATGCGGTCGTCTACGTTGATCTGATAGGCGTCGACGGTGATCCGGACCGGTCCGCGCTCGAAGGCCAGCCCCGCCGTATAATTGAGGGACTTTTCAGGCTTCAGAGGGCTTGCGCCCAGCGCCAGCGCCGCGACGCTGTTGACGGGCAGAAACTTGGACGTGGTGTTGACCCTGTTATTGCCGATCACCGTCACCGTATTCTGTGTCGTGGAGAAGCCGGTCTGCGCCAGCGATGGCGCGCGGAAGCCCGTGTTGACGCCGCCACGGATCGCTAGGCCGGGGACGATTTCATATCGGGTCGAGAATTTGCCCGAGACGGTCTCGCCCGCGCTGTCGTCATAATGTTCGAACCGCCCGGCAACTCCGACGAACCATCGGGACGTCACATCCGCCGACAAATCGACATACGCTGCCAGATTGTTGCGACTGAGCGAGGTTTCGTCGGCAGGCGAGGTGCCCGTGAAAGAGACAAGGCCGGGCGAGGGCGCCCGCCCGGCATAGGCGTTGCCGAACGCCGTACCGTCTGCCGGAATGACGTATCCGCCGTCCCTGTAGCTGTCCGGTTCACCAGCGCGGTTCTGGAACTTCTCCCAGCGATGCTCGAACCCGATGGCGAGGTTCACCGGCTTGGCGAAGCCTATGTCATAACTGCGTGTCAGTTCCAGATTATTGACCCATAAATCCTGGATCTGCTTTCCCATGAAAAAGTCGGTCTTGCTCGTGGGTCCGATCGAGGGATTGAGCGTACCGGCGGCACCCAGCCACACGTCGTCGCGTCCATAGGTGGTGGACAAGTCGAACGACCATCCCGCTCCCAGCGCGCCTTTGACGCCCACTGCGGATTGCCAGTCCCACTCCTTGATCCGCCGCCGCGCCTGAAAGCCCGAAGGATAGATTTGCGGCAGCGCCGTGAAGCCCTGCACATTGGCCTGGCCGCCATAGCCGATAGTTGCCGGGACCACCGCTCCGCGTTTGTCATCGATGTCGCGATAGCTGAGAGTCGAGAAGCTATATGCCGTCAATGCTTCGCTGAGGGGCAATTCGGCATTGAGCGAACCGTTGATGATCTTGTCCTGGTTCGATCGACCGTAGCCGCCGGCGATCAGATGGTCCGCATTGGCTTCGCGCGGATCAGGTGCGCCATTTACGAAGGGATAGATATAGGGAACGGTCTCGCCCGAGCTGTCTGCCCGATCATGATATTTGCCCTCTACTGCAAAGCGAAGGAAGCCCTGGCCGCCTATCCGAGTGCCATAGCTCAGTCCCTGCTGGATAAGCGCACCGCCTTTTTCATAGAGCTGCCCGGCGGTGGTGGAAAACTCGCCGCCCTCGGGCGTGTCGTCGAGCAGGATGTTGATGACGCCAGAAATCGCGTCCGACCCATATTGCGCAGCCGCCCCGTCCCGCAGCACCTCGATCCGGCCGACCGCGTTGGTGGGGATCAGATCGATATCAACCGGCGTCGAGCCGCCCGAAATGCGCGAGAGATTGTTGATGAGCGCCGTCGTGTGCCGCCGCTTGCCGTTGACCAGTACCAGCAGATAGTCGCCCGAAAGGCCGCGGATGGAGATCGGCCGCACACTCGCGGACGTGCCGCCTCCGCCCAGCGCGGGCATGGTGAGCGATGGAATGATGTTGCCGAGAATTTCCTTCAAACCCGTTCGACCGCTGGCCTTCAGTTCCTGGGGGCTGATGACGTCGATCGGCACCGGACTGTCGGCCACCGTACGACCGGACCCGTTGCGCGTGCCAGTCACCACGATCGCGGAGCCGCCCTCATCATCGACAACTGCGGTCGGAAGGTCCGTCTGCGCCAGGGTAGCCGACGTGAAGGTGGCACCGAACGCGACGGCGGCGCTGGCGAGAAGCAGGCTTTTCATGGGAATCCCTTTGTGTATGTCACGATAGGTTTGGGCGTCCGATGTCGGTCTGCCTGGCAGATACGCCTTTGCCGCCATTGCAGCGGCATCGTGAAACGAGTTTCAGTCTCGTTTCTTGAGGATTACTGAATTGAAAGAGGGATCATAGGCGCCCCGGATGTCGGGAACACTCGGGATGATATTGGCCCGCTGATACCGTTCGAAAATCTCGGTCTGCTCTTGGATCAACGCTTCATTGATCGGTTCAGCGGTGCCCAGATATGCCGAGATGGCAAAGCGGGCGACTTTGGTTGGCAATCCCGTTTCCTTTGCCAGCACGGCCGCGTAGGCATCGGGATGCGTCACGGCCCAGCGACGTGCACGGTTCAGCCGCGACAGGAAATCGCCCAGTATCTCACGCTTTGCCGATATGGCTGCATCGGAGGCCGCAAAGAAGCCGCTTCCCGGCCTCAACTTTGATCCGTCTGCCAGCACCCGATCTCCATTTTCGATGACGGCAATGCCGACATAGCTGCCCCAGGTGGACCAGGCGTCGATCGCGCCGCTGCCCAATGCGCTTTTGGCTTCCCCATTGTTGAGATAAATCCACTGAATATCGGACGCTTTCAGGCCCGCCTTTTCGATAAGCTTAAGCGCCAGATCCTGTCCGGCAGATCCTCGAACGGTCGCCAATTTGCGGCCTTTGAGGTCGTCGATCGAATGGATGGGCGATCCTTTTCGCACGATGATGGCGGATGCCCTGCCGGCGGTAGCGCCTTGCGGCCGGTAGGCGAACACCGCCTTGATCTTCGCGCCGCCGGCATAGGCGAAAGCAAACGGCGCTCCGCCAACGCCACCGACATCGATGGCCCCCGCCGCCAGTGCTTCCAGGAGCGGGGACGCGGCGGGAAATTGCGCCCACTCGATAGTGTAGGGAACGTCAGTCAGTTCTCCTGCTGCCCGCATCAGGGCTTGCGCACCGCCGCGTTGATCCCCGATTTTCAGAACGGCGCGGCCATCGGGTGCCGCTTCGTTCCGCAATAGCAGCGCCGCACCGATGAGAGCGGCTATCAAGAGCAAGCCAAAAGCTGCCCAGGGCAACAGCCTTCGCCGAAAAGAGGAGTTCTGGCTCACATTGATTTCCAAATTGGGATTTCCAAATTGGGCCGCATCAAAGGTGCCGGGCGAACCCACGCGTCCACCCGGCTCGGCCATCAAAGATCGGCGTAGAGCGGCTCATCCGCTATCAGGATGCGTTCGAGCACACGCGGGAAGTCCCCATAATTGCGAACCGCATAATGAACAGCCGCGCGATTGTCCCAGAACGCGACGGAGTTGGGTCGCCAGGAGAAACGCACCTGAAACTCCGGTCTTTTATACTGGCGCAATATCTCGTCGAGCAGGTCACGGCTTTCAGACAATTCGACGCCCAGTATCTGCGGGCGCTGCGTGAAATTAGCCCACAGGATCTTTTTACCGGTATCGCGATGCGTGCGGACGACGGGGTGGGCGACGACCGGATAATCATGGCCCGCGCCCGTTAATGACTCACGAAAGTCGTGGGTGACGTGCAAACCTTCCAAGCGTGATTTAAGGTCGTCGGACAGTCCTTCATAGGCGAGGTTTGCATCGACCCATATGGTATCGCCGCCAACTTCCGGCAGCGTTACGGCGCGAAGCACTGCGCCCCATGTCGGCACAAGTCGCCAGCTGGTGTCGCTGTGATAACCGTCGCCCGGCTTTATGTCGCGATGGACCTCCTTCTCATACTTCGCGGCATCGGTTGCCGAGATCTTGTGAATGGGCGCGATTTTGGAATCGCGGGTGGTGCTTGGATGCGTGTAGAGGGGGCCGAATGCACCGGCAAAAGCGGCATGCTGATCGTTGGTCAATGGCTGATCGCGGAAGAATACGACTTTATATTCCAAGACTGCGGCGCGTATCGCGTCACGCTGTTCGCCCGTTAATGGCTTGCTAAGGTCAACGCCTTCAATCTCGGCGCCGATGGTCGGCTGCAATGGACGAATGCCGATGATCTGGTCGGCATGACTGCGTGTAGTTGCTGCTGCGGAAGACATAACATCACCTCTCATTTCGCCGGGCAAGGCCGTGCGTGAGCCGTGATATCGATTACTGTGAGGAGCGGTTATGACGATCCGCCTGCCGGGCTTTGAATATTGAAATACTATTTGTAGAACTCATTCAAACGGCGTGTCGAACCTGGAAGTATCATCGAGATGATGGGGACGCCAATGTCATGCGAGCCTCTGCCGAGTTGCTGCGTGCCGTCCTTTCATGTTCCGTCCACCTCGCTGTGACTACAACGACGGAAAACGGCCGCCGTTGCCGCTAATCCATTGCAGGGGAGCGGAATTGGCTGACAATCCGATAGCTCTCGCGAGGCGAAGTCCGGCCTGCTTCGCTGAAGAGCCGACCCTTATCACCCCGCGCCATATTCCAAACTGGGTTCCAGCACGTCGGCACCATCCGAGTGTATCGTGACGGGAATCGCCTTGGCGGCCGGAGTTTTGCTGCCAGCCGCATAATGCCAGACCGGCATCAGCACGTTGCACTCAGGATAGTAGCCGCCGATACAGCCCAAAGGAATGTCGTAGGCCACGACAAGCAACCCGGAGAGGTGCCGATCGACTCCATCATGGGCAACTGTCCGCAGCGTAACGGCCTGGCCGACCTTCAGGCCCAAGCGATCAATGTCCGATCGGTTCATCAGCACCACCTTCCGGGTGTTCTTGATGCCTCGAAAGCGGTCGTCATAGCCGTAGACGGTGGTATTGAACTGATCATTGCTGCGCAGCGTCATCAGGCGCAGCACGTCACGCCCCTCGGCTGGCATATCTGGATCCTCGTCCAGCGC
>JBPPMC010000164.1:0-8455 GCA_051305835.1 Sphingobium sp. | reverse complement strand
CGCATAAGCACGAGCGCCGGCGGTCTCCAGTCCGTCCAGTGACTGCTCTGGCGCGCGGGCCGGACGAAGCGCCGCAGCCATGCCATGGCCAACGAACCATAAGCCTGCCCCTCATAGCCCGGACGGGCGATAACGGCAATGGGCATGATGCGCGCGATGCCGCGCCAATCCTTCCATTGGGCGAACTGGCGCAGATTATCGCCGCCCATCAGCCAGATGAAATCATGTTGCGGGTAACGCCGGGACAATTTCCGCAGCGTGTCGACGGTGTAGCGGGTGCGCAGCTGCACTTCGACGGCGGTCGGGCGAATCGGGGCGCGGCGTGCCTGCCTGCGCGCGCTCGCCAGCCGTGCGCCCAGCGGGGCCATGCCCTTGGCCGTTTTCAGCGGATTGCCGGGCGAGACCAGCCACCAGACTTCGTCCAGCCCCAGCGCATCCAGCGCGAACAGCGAGATGGCGCGGTGGCCGCCATGTGCCGGGTTGAACGAGCCACCCAATATGCCGATCCGGGCCATGCGACTGCTTTGGCAGACATGGTCGCATGCGGCAATCAGTGGCTTGCAGGCGTTGCGGCCCCGTGCCACCATCGTAACACACTATCTTGCAGGACATATTCCTATGAAATCAGCTTTTTCCGCGCCTTTGCTCGCGCTGCTATTGTCCGGCACGGCGCATGCCGAGTTATATCCCGATGCCACCGCCTTGCTGACACCCTTGCCGCTGACGTTGACGACCGGCGCGGCAGTGGATGCGCGCTGCGGCAATACGCTCGCCGCGATCGCGAAGGCGCGGACAGCGCTGGAGGCGCGCAAGGGTCCGGCCACCATCGTGAAGGACTTCGCCGCGTTCGACGACTTGTCGCTGCTGCTGACCGACGGGTCGAGCGAAATGTATCTGGTGTCGCAGACCAGCACCGTCGCGCCAGTGCGCGCGGCGGCGGAGGCCTGCGTCCAGAAGATTGCGGACGCCAATACCGGGGTCAATCTCTCGCGCCCGATCTACGACCGGCTGGCGGCGATCCCCGCCGCCGGGCTGGACGACAAGACGGGCTTCACGCTCAGGAAGATGCTGACGAACTATAAACTCTCGGGCGTCGACAAGGATGATGCCACCCGCGCGAAGGTGACGCAGCTTCAGAAGGAAATCACCGAGACGGGATTGCTGTTCGACGCGAATATCCGCGATGACAAGGGCGACATTCCGGTGAAGCCCGAAGAACTGGCGGGATTGCCCAGAGACTTCCTCGATTCGCACAAGCCCGGCCCGGATGGCCTGATCCACCTGACGTTCGATTATCCCGACATCTTCCCGGTGCTGGACTTTGCGAGCGTCCGCACCACGCGGGAGAAAGTCGCCAAGGCCTTCGGCAATCGCGGCTATCCGAAGAACGAGGCGGTGCTGAAGACATTGCTGGAGAAGCGCTATGTGCTGGCGCAGTTGCTGGGCTATCCCGATTACGCGGCGCTCATCACCGCCGACAAGATGATCGGCAACCCGCAGCGCGCGGCGCAGTTTCTGGATGACGTGAACGTCGCGGCGAAACCCGGTGCCGACGCCGACTATGCCGAATTGCTGGCCTTCGCAAAGACCGTCGATCCCAGTATCCAGTCGCTCCAGCGCTGGGATAACAGCTATATGAAGAACCGGCTGCGCAAGCAGAAATATGAAGTGGATGCCGAAGTCGTCCGCCAGTATTTCACTTATGACAAGGCGCGCACCGGCATCTTCAAGCTGGTCGGCGACCTGTTCGGCGCAGATATCCGCCCGTGGAACACGCCGGTCTGGGACAAGAGCGTCACAGCGTGGGAACTGTACGACAAAGGCAAGCTGGTCGGGCGCTTCTACCTCGACATGTTCCCGCGTCCGGGTAAATATAACCATGCCGCGCAATTCCCGATCCGCACGGGCGTCGCGGGGCAGCAGGTGCCTATCGGCGCGCTGGTTTGCAACTTCCCCGCCACCGGTCCGATGGACCATGACGACGCCACGACATTCCTGCATGAGTTCGGGCATCTGATCCACTCGCTCTATTCGGGGCGCACGAAGTACGCGACGCAATCCATGGGCAATCTGCAATGGGACTTCATCGAAGCGCCCTCGCAGTTGCTGGAGGAATGGGCGTGGGATTATGATACGCTGAAGACCTTCGCGTCGAACGACAAGGGCGAGCCGATCCCCAAGGCGCTGGTCGAGAAGATGAATGCCGGGCGACGCTTTGGCGAGGCAGTGTCGTGGAAGGGGCAGCTTGCCTATTCGGCGATCTCGCTCAACTTCCACAATCGCAAGCCGGACTTCGATCTGGACACGATGTTCGATCAGCAGACGGCCCGCTATTCGCTGTTCCCGCCGATGCAGGGGACGCACGATTATGCCAGCTTCGGGCATTTGAACGGCTATTCGGCGATCTATTACACCTATGTCTGGTCGAAGGCGATCGCACTCGACATGTTCACGCGGTTCAAGGCGGCGGGCATCAGGGACAAGGCGACGGCGATGGCCTACCGCAACCTTGTGCTCGATCCGGGCGGGTCGCAGGATGCCAATGTGCTGATCCAGAACTTCCTTGGGCGTCCGTTGCAACTGGACGCCTTCAAGGAAGAGCTGGCGAAGAAGTAGCGCTTTAGCCGAGGACCAGTCGCAAGGTGACGCTGGCGACGACGGCCAGCGCCAGCACGGTGACGGGTCCGCGGTTGAAGCGGAGCATCAGGATCATCGCGCCTGCCACGAGGAGTGCTGCGACAGGATCGAAGCTGGTGAGGTCCGGCAGTTGTGTGCGGATCGGCCCCGCGCTGAACGGCGCGACGCGCGTGAACAGGACGTGCAGCGCGAACCAGAGCGCGAGGTTGGCGATCACGCCCACTACTGCCGCCGTGACGCCGGCGAGCGCGGCGTGGAGGCGGCGGGCATGTTCCAGCCGCTCGATCCATGGCGCGAAGGCGAATATCCAGATGAAGCAGGGGACGAACGTCACCCACAGCACGATCAGGCTAGCGATGATCGCTGCGATGGTGGGGGTAAACGGCGCGGGCGCGTTCCATGCGCCGAGGAAACCGACGAACTGCGTGACAAGGATCAGCGGGCCGGGCGTGGTTTCGGCTAGGCCCAGGCCGTCAGCCATCTGTCCGGCGGAGAGCCAGCCCATGTCCTGCACCGCCGCCTGCGCCATATAGGCGAGCACGGCATAGGCGCCGCCGAACGTCACGACCGCAAGTTTGGAGAAGAAGGTCGCGACATGGGCGAGGACGTGATCCGGGCCGAGCGTCGCGAAAATCAACGCGACGGGCGCGACCCAGAGCAGGCAACCGAAGATGACGGCGCGGAGGGACTGGCCGAACATCGTTCTGGCGGAGGTTAAAGTGGGGGGCGAAGTGGGTGCATGATCGGTTGTTTTGCCAGGGAGCAAGCCGACCAACGCGGCTGCGGCGATGACGATCGGAAATGGCAGGTCGAACAGGAATAGCGCGACGAAAGCGGCGATTGCGAGCAGCACCTGCGTGCGGGTCTTGAGCGCGCGGCGGGCGATGCGGATGAGCGCCTGCACGACGATGGCGATCACCGCCGCCTTCACGCCCGCCATTGCGGCCTCAAAACCGGTGAGGCCCGTCGCCTGCACGTATAACAGCGAGAGCGCCAGCATGACGAGCGTGCCGGGAATGATGAACAACAGCCCCGCCGCCAAGCCGCCGCGCAGGCCGAACATCCGCCAGCCAATATAAGTGGCGAGTTGCTGTGCTTCCGGGCCGGGCAGCAAGTGGCAGAAGTTCAGGGCGCGCAGGAACGGGCCTTCCTCGACCCACTGCCGCTCGTCGATCAGTTCGCGGTGCATCAGCGCGATCTGCCCCGCCGGTCCGCCGAAACTGAGGCAGCCGATGCGCGCGAAGACGCCAAGGAATTGCCGGAAACTGGGAGTGTTGTGCGCCTCGATCATGTCATGCCCTCAAGTGCCCGCACGCCAGTGGCGTGCAGGGGTATCAAGAGCAACGCTTGAGCGCACGGGCGCTTGTCTGCGGGAGGTCGCCTTACCCCGCGCCGCTACCGCTATCGCAGGGCAGGCGCGGGATCAAGTGGGCATGCGTATCAGCGCGGCGGCTGGTTCAACTGGTTGGCGCGATACTCGCCCTGACGCTCCAGCATCCAGCCGGGATATTCGGGCGGGAGCGCGCTGACGGCGTTCAGCGTCGCCAGTTCGTCGGCAGTCAGGGCTATTTCGGTCGCGCCGATATTGTCGGTCAGTTGTTCGAGGCGTTTCGCGCCGACGATGACGCTGGAGACGACCGGCTGATGGAGCAGCCATGCCAAAGCGATGCGGGCGACCGATACGCCGCGCGCCTCGGCGATGACGCGCATGGCGTCGATCACGTCGAACCCCTTGTTCTTGTCGATCGGCGGGAAATCGAAGGCGGCACGGCGGCCTTCGCCCTCACCTTCGCGCGTATATTTGCCCGACAGGAAGCCGCCCGCCAGTGGCGACCAGACCATGAGGCCGACTTGCTCTGAAGTCATCATGGGTGCAAGTTCACGCTCCAGATCGCGTCCCGCGATGCTGTAATAGGCCTGCACGCTTTCGAACCGGGCGGCATTCAGCCGTTCGGAAATGCCAATCGCTTTGGCCACCGCCCAGGCCGGCCAGTTGCTGACGCCGACATAACGGACATGCCCTTGGCGCACGAGGTCGTCGAGCGCGCGGACGGTTTCCTCGATGGGCGTGACGGCGTCCCAACCATGGATCTGGTACAGGTCGATGTGATCGGTGCCGAGGCGCGTGAGGCTTTCCCTGACCTGCTGCATGATGTGGTAGCGGCTATTGCCGCGTGCGTTCGGACCTTCGCCCATCGGGCCGAACACCTTGGTCGCAAGGACGAGATCGTTGCGGTTGAGGCCAAGGGACGTGATCGCCTGCCCCAATATCTCCTCCGACGCGCCATTGCCGTAGACATTGGCGGTGTCGATGAAATTGATCCCGGCGTCGACCGCGCCCTTCAACAGCGTTTTGGCATCGTCCAGTTGGAGCCGACCGATATGGCCCCACATGCTGCCTTCTTCGCCGCCGAAGGTCATGGTACCAAGGCAGAGTTCGGACACGAACAGGCCAGTACGGCCGAAACGATTATAGCGCATGGGGAAGCCTCCGAAGGATCAGTGAGAGCGACCGTCAGATAGGTACGCGCCTCACCTTTTCCAACAGGAAGGCCGTCAGGGCCGCGCCTGTCCCGTGCCGCGTACCAGCCATTTATAGGTGGTCAGCCCTTCCAGTGCGACCGGACCCCGCGCGTGCAGCCGCCCGGTGGAAATGCCGATCTCCGCGCCCAGCCCGAATTCACCGCCATCGGCGAACTGCGTAGAGGCATTCCACATGACGATGGCGCTATCGACAGCGTTCAGGAACTGCTCGGCGACGGCGGCGTCCTCGGTGATGATCGCATCGGTGTGATGGCTGCCATGGGCGGCGATATGGGCAATCGCATCGTCGGGTCCATCAACCAGCCGGGCCGAGACTATGGCTTCGAGATATTCGGTATCCCAATCCTCGTCCGAAGCCGCGACGACGCGGGAGTCGAGCGCCTGAACCTCAGCGTCTCCCCGCACTTCGCAGCGCGCGTCGAGCAAGGCTTTGACGACCCGACCCGCCGATGCAAAGGCGCGGTCGATCAGCACGGTCTCGGTCGCGCCGCAGACGCCGGTGCGGCGCATCTTGGCGTTCACGACCAGCGCGCAGGCCATGTCGGCATCGGCAGCGGCATGGATATAGCTGTGGTTGATGCCGTCGAGATGCGCGAGAACGGGCACGCGCGCCTCTTCCTGCACGCGCGCGACGAGGCTCTTGCCGCCGCGCGGGATGATGAGGTCGATAAATTCCGACGCCTTGAGCAGCGCACCGACGGCAGCGCGATCCGTGGTGGGCACGATCTGCACGACATCGGCGGGAAGGCCGGCGGCGGTAATGCCGGACAGCATCGCGGTGTGAATGGCGCGGTTGCTCTCCACTGCTTCGCTGCCGCCGCGCAGGATGACAGCGTTGCCCGCGCGCAAGCACAGGGCAGCGGCGTCGGCGGTGACGTTCGGGCGGCTTTCGTAGATGATGCCGATCACGCCCAGCGGCACGCGGACGCGTTGCAGGACAAGGCCATTGGGCCGTTCGCTGCTGTCGATGATCGCGCCGAGAGGATTGGGCAAAGTCGCCACAGCCTCCACGCCGTCCGCCGTGGCCGCAATGCGGCCAGCATCCAGACGCAGGCGGTCGAGCATGGCCGGTGACAGACCGTTGGCGGCGGCATTCTCCCTGTCGCGCGCATGGGCGGCGGCAATGGCGGGCGCGGCCTCGCGCAACGCCTGCGCAGCCAGCTTCAGCGCTTGCGCCTTTTGTGCGTCGCTTGCCTGCGCCAGCACCGCCCCTGCCTTGCGGGCGCGCGCACCCATCATCGCGATGAGCATTTCGGGGGTTTGTGTCATGTCGTTCATGGCGTTTGCCTAGCATGATTCGGGCTGGTGGGAAACGCCCGCCGGTGCCTCAGTAGGGCGGTGCTTTCACGGCGCGTTGCGCCTTGGCGGCTTCGGCCCACCAGCTTAGGTCATCGGCGAAGCGAGGGAAGGCGCGGTCCAGCGATTTACCTGCGTCGCCTGTGGCTTGGCCCTGCTCGTCCAGCGTCTGACCGATGGGGCCGACAGTGATCGTGCTGGAAATGACGACCATGCCCATCTCGCTCAATGTCGGGTGCCACATGCTGTTGGCGCGCGCGCCGCCAAGGCGCCCTGCGGAGTAGCTGGCAATGGCGGCGGGTCGCCAGAACCACTCCTCCAGGAAATGATCGGTCAGGTTCTTGAGGCCCGGCTGCATGCCCCAATTATATTCACCGGTGACGAAGATGAAGGCGTCGGCCGTGCGGATCATTTCGGCTAGCTTTTCCATCGCGGGCAGCGCTTCGCCCTTCGGATGCTCCTTATACATGCGGTCGAGCATCGGCAGGCCAATGGCCCGCGCGTCGATCAGTTCCGCCTTGTCGCCCCGCGCATCAATGCCTGCCACGATATAATTAGCGAGGCGGATGCCCATCCGGTCGGAGCGGTAAGAGCCATAGAATACCGGAATGGACAAAGGCATTTTTGGCTCCTGTGAAGGTCAGTCGGCGAAGGGGTCACGGACCAGGATCGTGTCGTCGCGCTGCGGTGACGTCGACACCAGAGTGACCGGGCAGCCGATCAGTTCCTCGATCCGGCGGATATATTTGATGGCCTGCGCCGGAAGTTCGGCCCAGCTGCGGGCACCTGCGGTCGTGTCCTGCCAGCCTTCGATGGTCTCGTAAACCGGCGTGGCGCGGGCCTGATCCTGGCTGTGCGCGGGGAGATAATCGTAGCTCTTGTCGCCAATCGTGTAGCCGACGCAAATCTTCAACTCATCGAAGCCGTCCAGCACATCCAGCTTGGTCAGCGCGATGCCGGTGACGCCGGACACCGCGACCGACTGGCGTACCAACACAGCGTCGAACCAGCCGCAACGGCGCTTGCGACCCGTGACGGTGCCAAATTCATGGCCGCGTTCGCCAAGGCGCTGGCCCGTGGCGTCCTCCAGTTCGGTCGGGAACGGACCGGAGCCGACGCGGGTGGTGTATGCCTTGACGATGCCCAGCACGAAGCCCGCCGCCGATGGACCAAGGCCCGAGCCGCCCGCTGCCGTACCCGCGATGGTGTTGGAAGAAGTAACAAACGGATAAGTGCCATGATCGACATCTAGCAACACGCCCTGCGCGCCTTCGAACAGGATGCGCTTGCCCTGCGCCTTCGCGGTGTTGAGCGTGAGCCAGACGGGCTTTGCATAGGGCAGGATGAATTCGGCGACTTCGCGTAGCTGCGCCATCAGCGCGTCGCGGTCGATCGGCGGTTCGCCGAAACCGGCGCGCAGGGCGTCATGATGCGCCGTCAGGCGGTCGATCTGCGGACCCAGATCGTCGAGATGGGCGAGATCGCAGACGCGGATGGCGCGGCGGCCGACCTTGTCTTCATAGGCGGGGCCAATGCCGCGCCGCGTGGTGCCGATCTTGCCCGCGCCGCTCGCATCTTCGCGCAGGCCGTCGAGGTCGCGATGCAGCGGCAGGATCAACGGGCAGGTTTCGGCAATCTGGAGATTGTCGGGCGTGATGATGACGCCCTGTCCCGCCAGCTTTGCGACTTCATCGCGGAAGTGCCAGGGGTCGAGCACCACACCATTGCCGATGACCGACAATGTGCCACGCACGATACCCGAGGGCAGCAGCGATAGCTTGTAGACATTGTCACCGACGACCAGCGTGTGACCGGCATTATGGCCGCCCTGAAAACGCACGACGACATCGGCGCGCTCGGCCAGCCAGTCGACGATCTTGCCTTTGCCTTCATCGCCCCACTGGGCGCCGATTACGGTCACATTGGCCACTTGCTTGATCCTTGGGCGATGGGAACCCCGCGTGCGGCGAGGCAAAGT
>JBPPMC010000094.1:0-28599 GCA_051305835.1 Sphingobium sp. | reverse complement strand
CATGGTTCGTTTCCTTGCCTTCGGGTCTTTTAGAGCGCTTCGGCGCCTGCGATGATTTCAATGAGTTCCGTCGTAATCGCGGCCTGGCGGCTGCGGTTATACTGGATGGTGAGGTTGTTGATGAGGTCGCCGGCATTGCGCGTGGCGTTGTCCATCGCAGTCATCGACGCACCCTGCTCCGACGCCATGTTCTCCAGCAGCGCCTTGAACAGCTGGATGGTCATGTTGCGGGGGAGCAGATCCTCAAGGATCGTTGCTTCGTCCGGCTCATATTCAACCGCTGCGTTGCTTGCCGCGGGCGCATCTGCGGGAATCGCGACAGGGATAAGCTGCTGCTCGGTCGGAATCTGCCCCAGTGCCGACTTGAAGGTCGAGTAAAACAGATGCGCGATGTCGAACTGACCTGCAAAGAACATGTCGCTGATTTCGTGCGCGATAGCCTGCGCCTGATCGTAGCCAGGAGCCTTCGCGCCGGTCGTGTCGAACTGGCCGACGATCATGCCGGGGAAGGTGCGCGCAATCACTGGGCGGCCCTTGCGACCGATCAGGAAGAATTTCACCGTCTTGCCTTCCGCGATCAGGAAGCGCGCCTTCAGCACGGCGGCCTTCACGATATTCGCGTTGAACGCACCGGCCAGACCACGGTCGGAGTTGGCGACGACGAGCAGATGCACGTCCTCCTTGCCCGTCCCTGCGAGCAGCTTCGGGCTGCTTTCGCTGGCCGTAACGCGCGACGCCAGCGTGGCAACGATGCGCTCAAGCCGAACGTTGTAAGGACGTGCAGCTTCGGCCGCAGCCTGCGCTTTGCGCAGCTTTGCGGCGGCGACCATCTGCTTGGCCTTGGTGATCTTCTGGGTCGATTTGACCGAGGCGATCCGCCCTTTGAGTTCTTTCAGACTTGCCATGACGAACCTTGTGGTTCGTCATCCCGGCGCGGGCCGGAATGACGGGTTATTCTTACGCGAACGTCTTGCCGAAGCTGTCGAGCGCGGCTTTCAGGGCCGACTTGCTGTCGTCCGAAAAGTCCTTGCTGTCGCGGATCGCGGTCAGGATGCCGGCATGGTCGTGACGCAGATAGGAAAGCATCGCTTCCTCATAGCGGTTCACGTCCTTGACCGCCACGCTGTCGATATAGCCGTTGGTGCCAGCAAAGATCGAAGCGGTCTGCTCTTCGAACGGCAGCGGTGAGAACTGAGCCTGCTTGAGCAATTCGGTCAGGCGTGCACCACGATTGAGCAGCTTCTGCGTCGAGGCGTCGAGATCGGAACCGAACTGCGCGAAGGCGGCCATTTCGCGATACTGCGCCAACTCCAGCTTGATCGAGCCGGATACCTTCTTCATCGCCTTCGTCTGTGCGGCGGAACCGACGCGCGACACGGATAGGCCGACGTTGATGGCCGGACGGATGCCCTGGTAGAAGAGGTTGGTTTCAAGGAAGATCTGGCCATCGGTGATCGAAATCACGTTGGTCGGAATATACGCCGACACGTCACCGGCCTGCGTTTCGATGATCGGCAGCGCGGTAAGCGAACCCGAACCGTTATCGCTGTTCATCTTCGCGGCGCGCTCCAGAAGGCGGCTGTGGAGATAGAACACGTCGCCGGGATAGGCTTCACGGCCCGGAGGACGACGCAGCAGTAGCGACATCTGGCGATAAGCCACCGCCTGCTTCGACAGATCGTCATAAACGATCAGGGCGTGCATGCCGTTGTCGCGGAAATATTCGCCCATGGTGACGCCGGTGTAAGGCGCGAGATACTGAAGCGGCGCGGGTTCCGAAGCGGTGGCGGCGATGACGATGGAATATTCCATCGCGCCGTTCTCTTCAAGCTGACGCACGATCTGCGCTACGGTGGAGCGCTTTTGGCCGACGGCGACATAGATGCAATAGAGTTTCTTGCTCTCGTCGGTGCCGGCGTTGACGCCCTTCTGGTTGATGAAGGTGTCGATCGCGACGGCGGTCTTGCCGGTCTGGCGATCGCCGATGATCAGCTCGCGCTGGCCACGGCCCACGGGAACGAGCGTATCGATAGCCTTGAGGCCGGTCTGCACGGGCTCATGGACCGAGGTGCGCGGGATGATGCCCGGCGCCTTCTTTTCCACGCGCATGCGCTGGTCGGAAACGATTGGACCCTTGCCGTCGATCGGATTGCCGAGGCCGTCCACGACGCGGCCCAGCAGACCCTTGCCCACGGGCACGTCCACGATGGTGCCGGTGCGCTTGACGACGTCACCTTCCTTGATCTCGCTGTCCGACCCGAAGATCACGACGCCGACATTGTCGGCTTCGAGGTTGAGGGCCATGCCCTGCACACCGTTGGAGAAGGCGACCATTTCACCGGCCTGCACATTGTCCAGCCCGTGGATGCGGGCGATGCCGTCACCTACGCTCAGCACAGTGCCCACTTCGGACACTTGCGCTTCGGTGCCGAAGCTGGCGATCTGGTCCTTGATGACCTTCGAAATTTCTGCGGCGTTGATATCCATATTCAGCCTTTCATCCGACCTTTTAAGGCCATCATTCCTTGGGGGCGTTTCAGCCCTTCATTGCGTGGGCAAGGGTGTTCAGACGGGTACGAATGGAACTGTCGATCATCTGGCTGCCGATCTTGACGACCAGCCCGCCCAGGATCGCCGGATCCACCTTCGCATCAATGGCGACTTCGCGCCCGACACGGGTTCTCAAATTCTGTTGTAGCGCAGTGACCTGATCTGCGCTCAGCGGGTGCGCCGAAACGACTTCCGCGCGCGCTTCGCCGCGATGATTCGACAGCAACGTCTCATAGCCACGGATCACGGCAGGCAACTGCGCCAGGCGCCGGTTTTGCGCCAGCACACCGAGGAAGTTAGAGGTCAGAGGGTCGAGACCCATCGACTTTGCAACGGCAGCAACCGTCTTGGTCGCGGCATCGCGGCCGACGATCGGACTGACTGTCAAAGCCTTGAAATCTGTCGATTCGGCCAGAGTTCTTTTCAACGCTGCAAGGCTTTCGCTCACTGCGTCGAGTGCATTGCTGTCACGGGCCAATTCAAACAGCGCTACCGCATAGCGCCCGCTGAGGCTGGCCTGAATTCCGCCGCTTGTTCCGCCGCCAGTCTCCACGCTTTCAAAATCCTCCGCCCTGAAATGGCACTCATGCCAATAAGGGGAAGTGGTCTGCCACCCCCCTGATGTTGGGGGCCGGTTAGCAGGAGGGTTGCCGCGATGCAAGACGCCTTTCAGCCATAATGCGCTGGCAATGGCATATCATGGTGTCTGCGTGGCGGCCTTGCCCTTCGCGCACTGATACACCAGCCGTTCATTGGGTTGTAGCGGCAGAATGGCGCGCAAGTCGTTCTGCATCTGGCCCAGCTTAGCCAGGGCGGCGGCGTCGGTAGTGCATGCACCGGCATCGGTCCGGGCGCGAATATCGCGCGCGCGTTGCAACGTGTCGGCATCGGCAAGGTAACGCTCGTTCCGTAATATCCCTGTCGCCGGATCGAACCGCGTCACTGCAATCGCGGCATCGTCCGGAGCGCTGTTGACGCGCAGCCATCCGCTCGGATTATCTTCGCGCAGATATTGTTGTCGGCCATTGGCACAGCCGGTGTCGTTCCAGTTGAGTGGCACATCGGTTGTTTCCGACACAGTGATACGGCTGCGCGCTTCGTCGATACGGCAGATGTTATCGCCAGCGGCCGCGTAGCCGATCGTTTGGGCTGTCGTCACTTCTCCGGTATCGACGGCGGACGCCGCTACACGATCGTCGATGCTTGAAAAACTGGGTCGCAGAAAAAAGGCGAGCAGGGCGGCAATGAGCAATACGCCGCCGCCAATTCCGAACCATAGGGCAGGGCGCTGCTTGCCCTGCGTATAGGCAAGGCCCCCGGCGCCCGCCGCGAGTACGGCGAAAGCCAGCAGCACCGCCGCGAGCGCCATCACATTTTCACGCGCGGAGATCACGTCCTGCTCGGCGGCGTTGCGTGCCTGGGTAAGAGCCGCGTCTCGCTTGTAGGCGCTCGCGCGGGCAGAGGCATCCTGCGTAGCGGCTTCCTGCGCCACGCGTCGCGCTTCGGCGGCATCTATGTCGGCCAATGAGCGGCAGGGCGCCGAAGTCCGCAGGAATGTGACGCCTGCCTGACGCAGAAAGGAGGCGATCTCACGATCGGAAACCGCAAAACCGAATTCGGCATCGCTACCGTCCGAAATGGAACCGAAGCTGTTGATGCCGAGCACGCGCCCGCAATCGTCAACCAGAGGGCCGCCGCTGTTACCGGCACCCAGCGGCGCGGTATGCAAGATCGTGTCGAAACTCTTGCCTGACCGGCCCGAGGATATGTTGCCGCCGGTCTTCACCGGGATCATCGGCTCGACCATGTCTTTAAGGCCAAGCCCCTGCGCGCGATCGACTGTGCCGGGATAACCGATGGCGGTCACATGCTGTCCATCTGTTGTCGCGCCTGCATAGAAGCTGGCCGGAGGGAGGTGCCCTTCGTCCATCTGGATGAGGGCAAGATCGTTGCCGGGCGAATAGGCGATGACCCGGCCGCCATAGCTTTTCTTGCCCTCCGACGGGACGATGCCGATGACGATGTTCTTTTCCTGACGCGTCAGTTCAACCACGTGCGCGTTTGTCAGCACCTTGTCCGGCGCGACGACGAGGCCGCTACCATGCCCGACAAAATAGGCGTCTCCGCCGTCCGTGGCGACCAGGGCGACACGCACTACGCTGCGGGCGGCGGCGGTCAGGTCCATCTGGTCCGCCCGCGCCGTGGCGGCAAAGCCCAGCAATAGGAGTAGAGCGATGGCGCGGCGGAGGTGGGATGTCATAGGGCGCGATACATATTCCCAACGCAGTGGAAGTAAAACGGGAAAGCGCGGCTCTGGCATTTTGATGTACGGCTCTGTCATTTTGGCGGCTCCGGCATTTTAAACGCAAGATGCGGGAAGCCTTTGCTTCGCGCCTGATGCAGAGTAGCCCCATGAACCAGATGACCGACCCCGCTGCCTTTGCCGACGCCGAAGCGTCTCTCGATGATGATGTTTGCTGGGGGGCGTTTTCGCGGCGTGACCGGGACATGGACGGTCGTTTCGTGGGCGCGGTGCTGACCACGGGTATATATTGCAAGCCGAGTTGCCCCGCGCGTCATCCCTTGCGCCAGAATGTAAAGTTCTTTGCCGATGCCCAGGGTGCTCGGACTGCCGGATTTCGGGCGTGCCTGCGCTGCCGTCCTGACGAGGTTGGCCGTGACAGGGTGGCGGTGGAGCAGGCGCTGCAGGTGATCGCTGCTGCTGAAGGATTGGTCGGGCTGGACGCACTTGCGCAGAAAGTGGGATATGCGCCGCATCATTTTCATCGGCTGTTCAAGCGGGCGACCGGCGTAACGCCGTCCGCTTATGCGCGGAAGCTGCGGGCGGATCGGCTGGAAGAGGCTTTGACGGAGGATGGGCGTGTGACTGATGCGATTTACGACGCTGGCTATAGCGCGCCTAGCCGCGCCTATGCCGACGCAGGACAGCGGCTGGGCATGACGCCGAGCGCCTGGAAGAAGGGCGGGGCGGGGGTCACTATTCGCTATACCATTGCCGACACGAGCCTCGGACCGATGCTGGTGGCCGCGACCGACAAAGGGCTGTGCCGGATCAGTTTCGACGAGGATGAGGCGGAACTGCGGCGGCGCTTCCCGGCGGCGGAGATATCTCCGGCGGACGAAGGGTTCGCGGCGCTGGCGAACGAAGTTGTCGCGCTGGTCGATAATCCCGCGCGGACCGCGAACCTTCCTGTCGATGTGCAGGGCACCGCTTTCCAACAGGCGGTGTGGGATGCGCTGCGGGCCATACCGGCAGGTGAAACTCGGACCTATAGCCAGGTTGCGGCCAGCATCGGCAGGCCCGGCGCGGTTCGTGCGGCGGGGTCGGCCTGCGGGGACAATGTGCTGGCGGTGCTGGTGCCGTGTCACCGGGTATTGCGCACCGATGGCACCTTGGGCGGCTATGCCTATGGGCTGGAGCGCAAGGAAAAACTGCTCAGGCTGGAACGGAAGGGCTAGCGGGCGAGGCGGGCCATGATCGCGTCGCGCTCGGCGTCCGGCATGGTGGACCAGCGGCCGATCTCGTCCAATGTGCGTCCGCAGCCGATACAGCGCGTCTGCCGCTGATCGAGTTTGCATATCTTTGTGCAGGGGCTGCTCTTGATGAAGGGGCTGGGGATCGTCACCGGCGCACCGATATGGAACAATGGCGGCAAGTCAACGCTTCGCGCACTTCATACGCGGCACAATCCGGTGCATGACATACTCACTATCCGGGGGGTGAAGATGGGTGTGATTCGGCTATGGGCCATATTGCTGGTGTCCGTGGCAAGCGTGGGGATCGCTGGCGCGGCGCAAGCCTCGACATGGTATCAGGCGCGGACCCGGCACTTCATCGTCTATAGCGACGGCCCACAGAAACAATTGACGGACTTTGCAGAGAAGCTGGAAAAATTCGACTTTCTGCTCCGTACCATGACGGGAACGCCGGATGCCGATCCGGGGGTGCCGGTGGTCGTCTATACTCTCCCGAGTGCGCAGGCCGTGGCCGCTATGGCGGGACGGAAGAATATCGCAGGCTATTATGAGGGCGCGCGGCGGTTCGGCTATGCAGTCGTGGGACGTGAGCGGAAAGATGGCCGGTTCGACATGGGCGCGGAGGACATTCTCTTCCATGAATATGCCCACCACTTCATGCTCCACTATTTTCCGGCGGCTTATCCGGCCTGGTATGTGGAAGGTTTCGCCGAATTTTATTCGGTCATCAAATTCACACCCAAGCAGGAAATCGAATTCGGCAACGCGCCCCTGTATCGCGCCTATAGCCTGATCACGATGCAGCCCATGCCCCTGAAGCAATTGTTCGCCGGAATTACCGAAAAGACGAGCGCCGCGGACATGGATCGTTTTTACGGGACCGCGTGGTTGCTCACGCATTTCTTCCGATATAATCCGCTCCGCCGCGCGGAGTTCGATAAATATCTAACGGACACTGTGCGCGGAACGGCAAAGGAGGCGGACAGCTATTTTGCTGGAGGATTGGCGGGAATCGACAAAGAGTTAAGGGCTTATCTGCGTAACAAGATCCCAGCGACTCGCCTGACACCAAAGGAGATACCGCAGGTCTCCGTCCAGCTTTCGCCTGTTGAAGCGGGGCATGCCGCCCTGATGATGCAGGATATCCGTGGCCTCCATTATGGTATCGAGGGCATGACTGAGGAACAGCGCAAGGCCTTCTCCGCCGATGTGCGCACTATCGCCGCCCGGTTTCCCCAGAGCGCCTACGCTCAGGCTTTTCTGGCAGAGACGGAGCGGCTTGTCGGCGCGCCTGACGCTGCGTTGACAGCAGCAGACAAGGCCATTGCGCTGGACGCCCAATCTTCGCAGGCTTATGCGACGAAGGCGGATATCTTGCTGGAAAAGGCCTATAAATCCGATGACGCGGCGACATGGAAAGCAGCACTCGGCGCCATTGTAAAAGCCAACCGGGCCAATACCGAGGATGCCGTTCCGCTGGCGCAATTCTACCGATATTATCATATGCGCGGCAGCAAAATGCCGCCGATCGCTTATGACGGACTATATAAGGCGTTGAGCCTTGTGCCTCAGTATGACGAGTATCGCTTCATGGTGGCCGCGTCACTGGGCAATCAGAAGAAATATGCCGAGGCGGCGCGGCTGCTGGACCCGATTGCTTTCTCACCACATCCCACGCCCGGACGGGAATCAGCGCTGAAGATGCGGAAAGAATTGCTGGATGCCGAAGCAAAGGGCGGCGTTGAGGAAATCAAGGTGCCAGACGAGCCTGCAACGACGCACTGACTACATGAAGCTGTAGGGGTCGATGTCCACAGCCACCCGCGTACCGGATTTCCAGACAACATTGTCCAGCCATTCGCGGATCGCCGCCTGCACGTCGAGTTGGCGCGTGGCGTGGACGAGCAGGCGATGGCGGTGGCGGCCGCGTAGCACGGCGAGCGGCGCGGGCGCAGGGCCATAGACGCGCATCCCTTCGATATCGGGGGCGCTCTTGCCGATCAGGCGGGCGATGCTGGCAGCCTCGGCGGGGTCGTCGCTCGATACGATGATGGCAGCGAAGCGACCGAAGGGCGGAGCGTGGGCGTGGCGGCGGCTGGCAGTTTCGGTCGCGTAAAAGGCTTCGGTGTCGCCGCTGATGAGCGCCTTGATAACCGGTGCGTCGGGCATCCGCGTCTGGATGAAGACGCGCCCCGGCTTGGCGCCACGGCCCGCACGGCCCGAGACCTGCACGATCTGCTGGAAGGTCTTCTCCGACGCGCGCAGGTCGCCGCCTTCGAGGCCGAGGTCCGCATCAATCACACCGACCAGCGTCAGGTTCGGGAAGTGATAGCCCTTGGTGATGAGCTGCGTGCCGATGATGATATCGACTGCGCCGCCTTCCACGCTGCGCACGAAATCGGCGGCCTTGGCGGGCGACCAGAGCGTGTCGGACGTGGCGATGGCGGTGCGGGCGGTGGGCCAGAGCAGGGACACTTCGTCGGCGATGCGCTCGACACCGGGGCCGCAGGGGACGAGCGAGTCCTCGCTCTTGCAGTCGGGGCACGCTTTGGGAACCGGGATTACATGGCCACAATGATGGCAGGCGAGGCGGCGCGTCAGGCGATGCTCCACCATCCACGCGGTGCAATTGGGGCACTGGAAACGATAGCCGCAATGGCGGCATAAGGTCAGCGGTGCATAGCCCCGGCGGTTGAGAAACAGCAGCGCCTGCTCGCCCTTTTCCAGCACTTCGTCGATGGCGGTGACGAGCAGCGGTGCGATCCAGCGGCCACGATCCGGCGGGTGCGTTAGCAGGTTGAGGCCGATGATCTCGGGCATTTGCGCGCCGCCGAAGCGGGCGGGCAGCTTGATTTCGGTGTAGCGGCCGACTTCGACCTGATGCCGGGTCTCGATCGCTGGCGTGGCGGAGGCGAGGATGACCGGGCACTTTTCCATCAGCCCGCGCATCACGGCGACGTCGCGTGCGTGATAATGGACGCCGTCTTCCTGCTTGAAGCTGGTTTCATGCGCTTCGTCGACGACGATCAGGCCGAGTTGTGGGTAGGGCAGGAACAGCGCAGAACGCGCGCCGACGACAACCTTGGCCTGACCCGTGGCGACGGCGCGCCAGGCGCGGCGACGTTCGGATTGGCGCAGGCCGCTGTGCCAGGCGACAGGTTCGACGCCGAAGCGCTTGGTGAAACGATCGAGGAACGGCTCGGTTAGGGCGATTTCGGGGAGGAGGACGAGGATCTGGCGATTGTCGCGCAGGGCTTGGGCGATGGCTTCGAAATAGACTTCGGTCTTGCCCGATCCGGTTACGCCGTCCAGCAGGAAGGGGTGGAAGTCCTGGCTGTCGACTGCCGCGATCAGTTGCTGGGCGGCGGCGGATTGTTCGTCCGACAGGTCTGGCGGCGCGAAGTCCGCATCGGGTTCGGGAAAGGGCGTGTCGGTGCTGACCTCGATAGGTTCGAACACACCGACTTTGACGAGGCCGCGTATCACCGCGTCCGATACGCCGCCGATGGTGGCGAGTTCGCGGATCAGCCCCTGCCGTTCGCCGATGTGCTCCAGTGCCTTTGCGCGCTGTTCGGTGAGGCGGTCCGGCACGGAGCCGGTCGCGCGATATTCAATGGTGGTTCGCGTGCCCTCCAGCGCTGATTGCGAGGCGAGCGCCATGCGCAGCACGGCGGCGGGCGGGGCGAGGTAATAATCCGCCGTCCATTCGATCAGGCGGCGCAGCGGCGCGGGGATCGGCGGCGCGTCCATCACGCCGAGCAGGGGCCGGAGGCGATTGTCGCCGACGCTTTCTACATTGGGGAAGCTGTCCTCCTCCCACACTACGCCGACAAGTTGCCGTGGGCCAAGCGGGGCCACGACGATGCTGCCTGGCTCGACATGCATGCCGTGCGGCACGCGGTAGTCGAGAGGGCCAAGGGCGGCATTGAGGATAAGGACGCGGGCGCGAGTCATGGAGGTGCCTTAGACCTAATCGTCACCCCAGCGAAAGCAGGGGTTCCGCTTCTATAGCAACGAATGAGAAGAAAGCGGGACCCCTGCTTTCGCAGGGGCGACGGTGAGAGCTATAGGAGCCTCAACGAATCACCCAGCGAGAGGGGCCGAGCCCATGAAATTCTTCGTAGACACCGCAGACACCGCCGAAATCCGTGACCTTGCCGCCACTGGCCTGCTGGATGGCGTCACCACCAATCCGTCGCTGATCGCCAAGTCGGGCCGCAAGTTCGTCGAAGTTGTCGAGGAAATCTGCGGCATCGTGCAAGGCCCGGTGTCCGCCGAAGTCATTGCGCTCGACCATGAGACGATGATGAAGGAAGCCGCCGTTCTGCGGAAGATCGCGGACAATGTCTGCATCAAGGTGCCGTTGACGATCGACGGCCTGAAAACCTGCAAGGCGCTGTCGGACGATGGCGTGATGGTCAATGTGACGCTCTGCTTCTCGGCAAATCAGGCTTTGCTGGCGGCGAAGGCGGGCGCGTCGTTCATTTCGCCTTTCGTCGGGCGGCATGACGATAATGGCTTCGATGGCATGGCGTTGATCCAAGACATCCGCCTGATTTACGACAACTACGCCTTCGATACCGAAATCCTGGTCGCCAGCGTGCGGCACCCGATCCATGTGCTGGAAAGCGCGCGGATCGGTGCAGACGTGATGACGGCCCCGCCTGCAGTCATCAAGTCGCTGTTCAACCATGTGCTGACCGACAAGGGCATTGCAGGATTCATGGCCGATTGGGCGAAGACGGGTCAGTCGATTCTTTAAAGAATCCTCCCCCGCAAGGGGCGCGCGCTCTCGCAGAGCGGGGTGGAGGGTGTCGCCCTAACGAGGCGGGGATACCCCTCCGTCAGGCTTCGCCTGCCACCTCCCCTTGCAGGGGAGGATCATTCTCCGAAACCCTTCGGCGCGGCATCGACCACGGCGATGCTGCCGCTGTTCACCTGATTCACTTCCAGCGCCCGTTCCGCGATGCCGTTGCGGCCGAAGCGGAATGCGCCGTCTATGCCGGAGAAGCCGCCCGCATCATTGAGGCGCGCTGCGGGGAAGGGGGTTCCGACTTTCCAGTCGCGGGCGATCCGTACTGTCAGCAGCACGGCGTCATAGCCGAGCGAGGACAGACGGAACGGCGCGCTGCCGAAGCGGGTGCGATACCGCGTGGCGAGTTGGCCGTAGAGACCGTCCGACACACTCGCGAACCATGCGCCGCGCAGGGCGGGCGTCGATGCGATGGCGTTGTCTGTATTCCAGAGTTCGGTGCCCAGAACCTGCGCATTGGCGCCCTTGATGCTCTTGCGCAGTACCGGCGCGGCCTGCATCGCTACGCGGCCACCATCTGCGATCAGGACAGCGTCGTAAGGCGAACTGGCGTCCAGCTTCTTGATGGCAGCGGTGATCGAACCGGGGGAGCGGTCGAACGGCTGCATCGATACGACTGTGCCGCCAGCGCCTTCTACGGCGCGCAGCAGGGACGTGCCCGCACGTTCGCCATAGGTGCCACGCGGCACCAGTGCGGCGAAGCTGTTCAAGCCCTTCGATTTGGCGAAGGTCACGACGCGCTCGATCGATTGGGTAGGTGCATAGCCCATGGAATAAATGCCGTTGCCCGCGATGCTGGCATCGTTCGAAAAACTGATGACTGGCACGCGTGCTTTCTGTGCGATCGGGCCGATGATGCGCGCGTCCTCAGCCATTAAGGGGCCAAGGATGAGACGATTGCCTTCCGACAGCGCACGACTGGCAGCGGCGGCTGCGCCAAGGTTCGTGTCGTAGGTCGTGATACGGACCTTGTCTGCCTTGGTATCGAGCAGGGCAAGGGTCGTGGCGTTGGCGATCGACTGGCCGACGCCCGCATTGGGGCCGCTCATCGGCACCAGCAGGGCCACGCGATTGCGCGCGGTGTCGGTCGGAAGGCCGGGTTCGATGGGGCGATCATCGGGCCTTTCGGGCGCGACGGGGCCGGTTGGCTGCTCGCCGCGCGGCACGATCGTCTGGCAACCGGCTACCATCAGGGCGCTCAAGGCGAAGGCGAATCGCGCGCTGCGTTTTACGGTCGGCAATATGCCGGCTTGCGGTCGGGCATCCGTCTCTGTCATCTGGCGTCCTTATGGAAACTGCTTTTGAATCTGTTCGAGATGAATCTCGCTTGGCACCCGGCCTTTATATCGTCGCTGGCCCTATCGGCAACCTTGGCGACCTGACGCCGCGCGCCGCCGAAATACTGCGCAAGGCCGACGTGGTGGCGGTGGAGGACACGCGAGTCAGCGCCAAGTTGCTCCGCGCTGCGGGGTCAGACCGACCCATGGTGCCCTATCACGATCATAGCAACGACAGCTTGCGCCAAAGGCTGATCGATCGAATGGCGGGAGAGGCAGTGGCCCTGCTGTCCGACGCTGGCACACCGCTGATTTCCGATCCGGGATATAAGCTGGTCCGAGACGCCCGTGCGGCAGGGCGGTTCGTAACAAGCCTGCCGGGGCCGAGCGCGGCAATCGCGGCGCTGACGTTGAGCGGCCTTCCGACCGACCGGTTTCTTTTCATGGGGTTCCTGGCTTCCAAGGCGAAGGCGCGGAGCGATACGCTGGCTGAAGTGGCGGCATTGCGCGCGACGTTGATCTTCTACGAAAGCGGTCCGCGATTGTCGGCGAGCCTTGCAGCCATGGCAGAGGCGCTTGGGGATCGCGATGCCGCTGTTGTTCGTGAGATCAGCAAGACGTTCGAGGAGACGGTGACGGGCACGCTCGCGGAGCTTTCCGCCCGCTATGCCGATGCGCCGCCGCGTGGCGAGATCGTCGTGATCGTCGGGCCGCCGGGCGAAGCGCCTGCCGCGAGTCAGGAAGATGCCGACGCCGCGCTGATCGAAGCAATGGCGCGGCTGCCCGTGTCGAAGGCGGCGGGCGAAGTCGCCAAGGCGCTGGGCCTTGACCGGCGCGAACTCTATGCCCGCGCTATGGTGCTGAAGGAGTGACACGGCAAGCGGCGGAGAAGCGCGGGCGGCAGGCGGAACGCATCTGCGGCTGGTGGTTGCGGCTGAAGGGCTGGCAGATACTGGCGCGACGAATCCGCACGCCGCTGGGCGAAGTCGATCTGATCGCGCGCAAGCCGGGGATCGTCGCTTTCGTCGAAGTGAAGGCGCGGGGAAGCGCGCAGGAACTGGACTTCGCGATCGACGAGCGGCGACTGTCGCGGGTTGCCCGCGCGGCGGAAATGCTGGCGGAGACATACTGCCAACCGGGCGATGACATGCGAATCGACGTGATGCTCCTTGCGCCGGGACGAGCGCCGCGCCATTTGACCAACGTCTGGCACGGGGGGTGAGCCATGATCGCTCCCCGACTTCCGTTCGTTTCGAGCGGAGGTTCGAGCTTGTCGAGAACCAAAGTCGAGAGATATTCTCGACCGACACATCTCGACTGCGCTCGATGTTGCTCGAACCGAACGGATAAATAGCTATGCCCCTGAATGTCGCCGTGCAGATGGACCCGATGGAATCGATCAAGATCGGTGGGGACTCGACCTTTCACATCATGCTGGCGGCGCAGGCGCGGGGGCACAGGCTGTTCCACTATCTCGCGCCGGACATCACTTTCCGCGAGGGGCGCGTCGTGGCGACCGCCCGGCCCTTGGAAGTGCGGAAGGTTGAGGGGGATCACTTCACTTTCGGCGATCCGGTGCGGCTGGACCTTGGCCGCGATGTGGACGTGGTGCTGATGCGGCAGGATCCGCCGTTCGACTTGTCGTACATCACCGCGACGCATCTGCTGGAGCGGATTCAGGACGAGACGTTGGTGGTCAACGATCCCGCCGCCGTGCGCAATGCGCCGGAGAAGGTGTTCGTGCTCGATTATGCGCGCTTCATGCCGCCGACGATGATTACGCGCAGCCTCGAAGAAACCAGGAGTTTCCTCGCGGAACATGGCGAGATCGTCGTGAAGCCGCTCTATGGCAATGCGGGGACGGCGGTGTTCCATGTCGCCAGCAATGGCTCCAATCTTTCGGCGCTGGTGGAACTCTTTAACGCCTCATGGGTCGAGCCGTTCATGGTGCAGGCGTTCATCCCCGGCGTCGCGAGCGGCGACAAGCGTATCGTGCTGGTGGATGGCGAAGTGGCCGGCGCAGTTAATCGCGTGCCTGGCGCCGGTGAGATCCGATCGAACCTCGCCGTCGGCGGTTCGGCGGCGAAGACCGAATTGACCGAGCGCGAGCGTGAAATCTGTGCGGCGATGGGACCGGAATTGAAGAAGCGCGGCCTGCTGTTCGTCGGTATCGACGTGATCGGCGGCGAATGGCTGACCGAAATCAATGTGACATCGCCGACTGGCATTGTGTCGATCGATGCATTTGACGGCACCGACACGGGGGGCATGATCTGGGACGCCATCGACGCACGACTGGCTGCGCGAGCCTGAACGGCGTCCGATGACCGATTGGGTTCTCCATCTCATCGACGCGGGCGGCTACTGGGGCATATGGTTCCTGATGGTGCTGGAAAATGTGTTTCCGCCGATACCGTCCGAACTGATTATGGGCATCGGCGGCATTCGCGTGGGGCAGGGGCACATGAATATGGTGCCGCTGCTGGTCGCGGGGACGCTGGGCACCACGATCGGCAATTATTTCTGGTTCCTTGTCGGCGTGAAGTTCGGTTTTGCGCGGTTGCGGCCTCTGGTGGAGCGCTATGGGCGCTGGGCTACCTTGGAGTGGCGCGACGTGGAGGCGATCAACCGCCTGTTCGCGAAGCATGGCCAGGTCATCGTCTTCTTCTTCCGGTTCATGCCTGCGTTTCGCACGATGGTATCGCTGCCTGCCGGGCTGTTTCGGATGGGGCATTTCCGCTTTCTCGCCTGGACGGCGGGCGGGGCGCTGATCTGGAACGTGGTGCTGGCTTATGCGGGTTATCTGCTGGGTGCGCATTTCTCGCAGGTCGATAAATATATCGGGCCAGTGACGACCGTGACCATTGCCCTGGCAGTAGTGTTTTATGTCTATCGGCTGCTCACGTGGCGACCTTCAACAGTAGAGGAAGGCTAGCGGTCAGGCGCGCGGATGGGCGTTGCGATAGACGTCCAGCAAGTGCGCGGCATCGACATGGGTGTAGACTTGGGTCGAGGAGAGGCTGGCATGGCCGAGTAGCTCCTGAAGGGAGCGCAGGTCCGCGCCCCTGCCCAGCAAATGCGTGGCGAAGCTGTGGCGCAGGGCGTGGGGCGTGGTGCGCTCCGACAGGCCGAGGCGGCCTCTCGCGCCCTGAACCGCGCGGCGGATCAGCGATGCGGAGAGTGGCCCGCCGCGCGCGCCCTTGAACAGCGGTTCGCCGGGTTCTGCGGGATAGGGACAGACCGCCAGATATGCGTCGAGGGCATCGCGTACCTGCGGCAGTAGCGGCACGATCCGGGTCTTGTTGCGCTTGCCCGTCACACGCAGCGTTTCCTGAAGCGGCAGGATTTCGCCGGTGAGCGACATGGCCTCGCCAATGCGCAGGCCTGCGCCATAGAGCAGCAGCAACACTGCCCAATCGCGCGCGCCGATCCATCCATCGCGCGCGGTTTCGGCGATGTCCTGTGCGAGCGCGATCACCTCGTCCGGTGATATTGGACGGGGGATACCGCGCTTGACGCGTGGGCCTTTGATCGCCGGCACGTTTGCGCCTTCACCCCCTACGAAGCGCAGGAAGCCGCGAATGGCGGAGAGTTCGCGCGCGGCGGAGAGATTGCCAATATCGTCGGTGTGACGGCGTTCAGCGAGGAAGCTGCGAATGCCCGCCGTGGTGAGCGTGGCGAGAGCGCTGCGGGTGACGCTACCGCCCTGGTGCTCCTGCAGGAAGGCGACGAGGCGTTCGGCGGTGGCGATATAGGCGCGGACCGTGTGGACTGAGCGGCGGCGATCTTGGGCGAGGAATTTGCGCCAGTCTTCGATCAGGGATTGGGCGGCGGACATGGCGCTGTTGTAGAGCGGTGCGCGCTTAGAGTGCAACGACTTGCGGCAGAATCGCGTCGAGCAGCAACATGCCTGTGGGCAGGACTTGCAGATGCGATCCCTCTATCCGCATGAAGCCCAAGCCGCAAAGATGGTCAATGGCGGCGCGATCCACCAGCGCGCCGGGAGCGACGCCGGACATGGCGGCTATGCCTTCCAGGTCCACGCCTTCGCGCAATCTTAGCCCCATGAGCAGTGCCTCGGTCGC
The DNA here is from genome assembly GCA_051305835.1 of Sphingobium sp. Classification (GTDB taxonomy): domain Bacteria; phylum Pseudomonadota; class Alphaproteobacteria; order Sphingomonadales; family Sphingomonadaceae; genus Sphingobium. Next base: position 12,376 of record JBPPMC010000094.1, on the reverse strand, counting down.
GCGTTCCTCTGGGGCGAGCGCATCCTCGCCCTTCAGCCCGTGGCCATTGCGTGCGACGGCGCTGAGCCAGTTCTCGGGCTTCTTGTGCCGCTGCGTAGCCTGTGCGTTGCGTCGTCCGTGCGCACCGGGGCCGATGCCGACATAATCGCGATAGCGCCAGTAAGTGAGGTTGTGGCGGCTCTCCTGTCCGGCGCGGGCATAGTTGCTGATTTCGTAAGCAGGCATCGCCGCCTCGTCCGTCAACGCCTGTGTGACTTCGTAGAGGGTTGCGCCATGGTCCGGATCGGCGGGCATGAAGTCGCCGCGCCGGACCATGCTTTCAAAGCGCGTGCCGGGTTCGATGGTGAGTTGATAGAGCGACAAATGACCGGTGCCGAACGAGAGGGCGCGGGCGAGTTCGGCCTCCCAATGGGCTTCGCTCTGGTCGGGCCGGGCGTAGATGAGATCGAAGGTAACGCGATTGAACACGTGCTGGGCCGTGTCTAGGGCGGCGAGACCTTCTGCAACGCCATGCGCGCGCCCGAGGAAGTGCAAGTCTTCGTCATCCAGCGCCTGTAGCCCGAGGGAGACGCGGTTGACGCCTGCTGCGGCGAGGTCGGCAAAGCGGGCGGCTTCGACGGAGCTTGGATTGGCCTCCAGCGTAATCTCGATATTCGGTGCGAAGCCCCAGTGCCGCTCTGCCGCAGCGATCAAGGCAGCGGCGATCTTCGGCGGCATCAGCGATGGCGTGCCGCCGCCGAAGAAGATCGAGCTTAGTGGCCGCCTGGGTGTCAGCGCGGCTTCATGCACCATGTCTGCAAGCAGTGCGGATTCCCATGCGTCCGCGTCGATAGTTTCGCGGACGTGGCTGTTGAAGTCGCAATAGGGGCATTTGGAGACGCAGAAAGGCCAATGGATGTACAGCGCCAGATCCCCGGTTAGGGAAGCGTTCAGGGTCAGGGGAGCAGTGTGCAGCGACATGATGGGGCGTCTGTATGCGGTATTGGCCGGGGTTGCTACTTGCTGTTGCTATGATGCCGTCTGTGGCCTGCGCCCAGACGGAGCGGCAATCGCATGTCCAGTCGGACTGGTATGACCCGGAGGAGGCGCGGCCTCGTGGGGCGGAACTGCTGCGCCGTGCAATAATGCGCGCGCATGAAGAGGCGCGGGAAGATGTGGATGTTCCGTCGCTGAAATGGGACGACGGGCTGGCGTCGCAGGCGTTGATCTACGCCCGCGAACTCGCCCGCACGCGGCGGTTTCAGCATAGCGACAAGACCTTTCGCCCGACGCCGCAGGGCGAGAACCTTTGGATGGGGACGCGTGGCGCGTTTACCTACGCGGAGATGGCTGCGACCTGGGTGCAGGAGCGCCGCTATTACCGACATCGCCCGGTGCCGGATATCAGTACGACCGGTGACTGGCGCGATGTGGGACATTATACGCAGATGGTGTGGAAGGACACTACGACCATTGGCTGTGCGCTCGCTTCCAATGCCCAGGACGATTATCTGGTGTGCCGATATACGCCGCCGGGGAACGTATATGGGCGCACCATTTTCGGCGAGGCGAAGTAGCGCTACTGCCAGTCGAAAGGAAGCGGCGCCTCACGGAACGCGAAGCGATTCAGGTGATCGGCGACGACGCCTTTCATCCGTTCGACGGCCTCCGCATCGGGCGCTTTGACCGTGACCAGCAGGGAGGCAGGCTGCGCCTCCATTATGGCGACGGCATTGGGGAAGGTGACCGTGCCCTTCTGCGCGTCGAATTCCACGGTCAGCTTGTGGCTCCAGTGCTTGCAGAGTTGCTGAAGATATTTGCTGCCGTTCTCCGTGGGTACGGTGGCGATTGCCTGTGCCATTTATTTGAGCCTTTCGATCTTGCTGGCGGCCTCGTCGATGAGGGCGGCGACGTTGAGGATGGTCTCGGCTTGCGTGGCTTCGCTGCTTAGTCGGTTATGGAGAGCGGTCTTGAGATTATCCATGGCGCGGCGGATCGGCGCGCCATCGGTACGCTCGGCCCGCTTGGCCAGGATGTCGAGGCGACCGAGCGCTTCGAGTGCCTCATTGCGGTTCGCCTCCAGGAAAGCCGTACCCGTTTCGGTGATGCCGAAGAGTTTGCGGCTCCCTTGGCCGGGTTGCTCGGCGACCAGTTCCATGTCCGCGAGTAGCGTCAGCATCGGATAAACGACGCCGGGGCTGGGGGCATAAGCGCCGCCCGAGAGCGACTCGATCGCGCGGATCAGGTCGTAGCCATGGCGGGGGCTTTCGGCGATGAGGTTGAGCAGGATGAGCTTCAGTTCGCCTGCGTCGAACAGCCTGCGCCGTCCACGCGGTCCGCCGCCCATGCCGTCGCCGCCGAAGCGGCCACCGCCATGCCTACCATCTCTGCCGCCGCCATGACGGCCATGTTCGCTAAAGCCTTCGGGGCTGCCGTGGCGACGGCCACGTATTCTATGTCCTGAGTGTGAAGTTTGGGGTTGCATCGATGATTCCTTTTGTATTTCGATGCGCTCAAGATATATCTTAAATTTGCCCAGTCAAGATATATCTTGAGAATTATTTCGCCAAAATGAAACAGCAGCAATCCGGTGGGATTGCCGCTGTTTTATCGAAGGAGAGCGCTCCATTCGTTCGTCCTGAGTAGCCATTGAGCGAAGCCGGAATGGCGTATCAAAGGAATGATGCTTCGATACGGGCCTTCTACAGGCTCAGTCCCTACTCAGCACGAACAGCGGGGGGATTTCTCATAGGAATAGAGAGAGCTACTCCACAGCCTTCGCCACGCCTACGAACGCCGGTCGCAGTAGCCGATCCTTGATCATGTATCCGGCCTGCATCTCCTGCACGACCGTGCCCGGCGTCGCATCGTTGGAGGGAAGTTCGACCATCGCCTGATGCTTGTTCGGGTCGAGCGGTTGGCCAACGGCTTCGATCTTTTCGATACCGTTCTTGCGGAACACGCTTTCCAGTTCGCGGCCCGTGGCTTCAAGGCCAATGACCAGTCCTTTCATTTTCTCGTCTTCGCGCAATTCTGCCGGGATCGCGGCGAGCGCGCGTACGAGATTGTCGGAGATCGTCAGCATGTCGCGCGCAAAGCCAGTGGCGGCGTAGGAACGCGTGTCCTGCAATTCTTTCTCCAGGCGACGGCGCACATTCTGCGTCTCGGCATGGGCGTAGAGCACGTCCTGCTTGGCGGCGGCCAGTTCATCCTCAAGTGCAGCAATGCGCTGTTCCTGCGGATTCACGGCCTCCTCTTCGGGAGCGATTTCGGCGGGGTTTTCGTTCATTGTTTCTTCGGTCATCTCATCAATCTCGAAAGGGTCTGCGCAGTGAAGTCCACCATGGGTATCACCCGCGCATAGTTCAAGCGCGTGGGGCCAATCACCCCGACCACGCCAACGACGCGGCCATCGCCGGCGCGGTACGGCGCGGCTATGACCGATGAACCGGACAGGGAAAAGAGCTTGTTTTCCGATCCGATGAATATCTTGGTCGCGCTTCCGGCGAGCGCACTTTCCAGCAGGCGGGAAATTTCCTGCTTGCCTTCCAGCTCGTCGAGCAGCTGCCGCACCCGTTCGAGGTCTGCCGAGGCGGTCTCGTCGATCAGGTTCGCCTGGCCCCGAACGATCAATATGGGACGGTCTGTGCCATCGGTCGACCATATGGCGATGCCCCGGTCGACCAACTCGCGCGCGGCGCTGTCCAGTGCGCGGCGATCGGCGTCCAGTTCCTGTCCCAGCAGTGCCTGTGCCTGCCGGAGCGTGAGGCCGACAAGACGCTGCGACATATAGTTCGCGGCTTCGGCGAGGTTGGAGGGCGTGATGTCGGGCGGCAGATCCAAAACACGGTTCTCGACCGAACCGTCCTGCGCGACGAGGATGGCGAGCGCCTGGCGGTCGTTGAGCGCCAGGAAGCTGAACTGGCGCAGGATCGGCTCGCGCTTGGGCACCATCACGATGCCCGCGCAGGCGGAAAGGCCCGACAGGGCGAGTGTCGCGGCGGAGAGCGCGTTCTCGATAGGGCCGCCTTCGCCCACCTGTGCCTCTATGGTGCGGCGCTCCTCCTGTGAGGGTTCGGCGGCCTGCATCATCCCGTCCACGAACAGGCGCAGGCCCGTTTCGGTGGGCATCCGTCCCGCAGAGGTGTGCGGCGAGGCGAGCAGCCCGAGTTCCTCCAGATCCTGCATGACGTTACGGATCGAGGCAGGCGAGAGGTTCAGCGTGTGCAGGCGGGCAATGGTGCGTGACGCCACGGGCGCGCCAGTGCCGAGGTAGTTTTCCACCACCAGCCGAAACACGTCGCGCGCGCGGTCGTTCAGTTCGCTGATCGGAATGGTCGCCATTGCCTGTATGTAGGGGGGATTGCGAAACGGCTCAATGGCGGCGACTCAGGCGAACGGACAGGGCCAGCATGACGACTCCCGCGATGACCAGCGCAGCCCCGCGCCACGCCCATTGGTGCACGTCTATCATGAAGCTGTCGGCGGGCCATTTTATGTAGCCGAGACCTTGGCCGACCCACAGCAGGCCCATCAATAATGCGGCGGTCCCCAGGATGCGGAGTAGACGAGGGAGCGGCTTGTTCATCGGTTCTTTCCTGTCGGGCGCGGCGTGGGCCTCAGCATCGGCTCTATGTTGAGCAATTTCGGCACGGCTGCAATCGCGGCGCGCAGGCGGGTGTGCTGCGGATCATGGCAGCCGCCGTAATAATCAAGCTGCGTCGGCTTCTGCGAGGTGCGATCCCAGAGGATGCGATAGCCAGGCATGTCGGTCGCCATGCGCTTGCAGGAGGGATCACCGGGGCCAATGTTCTTTTTCGTGCCGGTCGCGGGGCGGAACGGCGCAAGGCTGTCGCGCAGGCGGCGATATTGCTGCGGCGTTACCGTAAAGCGCGTCTCGCCAGGGACAGACGTGAATTTTTCCGGGAACAGCACGCCCGATCCATCGGGTTCGATCGTCACCTTGTACACCGGGCACGCCCCGAAGCAGCGCCCGGCCGAGAAGTTGATCGTGTCGCTCTTGGCGGCGGGCGTGGGTGCGGCCGGTGCAGTGGCGCATCCGCCCAGTAGTGCGATCATGCCTATCGTCAGTGCCCGCATTGCGATCTCCTTTTTGATTTGGCCCAGCGCTTAACCTGTTTTTGTCCGGGATGCACTGGCCAGCGGGACAAGGGGACGCTAAGCCGCGCTCCGAAGTTCAAAAGGAGTCATGTTCATGCGCCCATCAGGCCGCGCCCCCGATCAGATGCGGACCATTTCGATGGAGCCAGCTTTCACCATCCATGCCGAGGGATGCTGCCTCGTCAGCTTTGGTGATACGCGGGTGCTGTGCACGGCGTCGGTCGAGGAAAAGGTGCCGCCGTTCCTGCGTGGCAAGGGCGAAGGTTGGGTGACCGCGGAATATGGCATGCTGCCCCGCGCGACGCACACGCGTGGCAGCCGTGAAGCGGCCAAGGGCAAGCAGTCGGGACGGACACAGGAAATTCAGCGGCTTATCGGGCGATCCTTGCGGTCGGTCGTAGACATGAGGAAGCTGGGCGAGCGACAGATCACTATCGATTGCGATGTGCTCCAGGCTGACGGCGGCACGCGGACTGCCTCGATCTCCGGCGCATGGGTTGCATTGCGGATCGCGATCGACGGACTGATGGCAAAGGGCTTGCTCAAGGAAGACCCGATCGTGCAGAAGGTAGCGGCGATCAGTTGCGGGATTCATCAGGGGACGCCAGTGCTGGACCTCGATTACATTGAAGATTCGAGCGCCGAGGCCGACGCGAATTTCGTGCTGACCGGCGACAGCAAGCTGGCGGAAGTGCAGGCGACGGCGGAAGGTGCGACCTTCGACGAGGAAGAATTGCTGCGTTTGCTGCGGCTTGCGCGCATTGGTTGCGGTCAGATATTCACCGCTCAGGACGCTGCTGTTTCTAGGGCTACGGGGCGGTGAGCGACTTCATCGCCGACGATCCGAACGCCCCGCAGGCGATTCGCAAACTGAAGCCGGGCAAGCTCGTGATCGCCAGCCATAATCCAGGCAAGGTGCGCGAAATCCGCGCACTGCTCGCGCCCTATGGGATCGAGCCGGTGTCGGCGGCGGACCTTGATCTGCCCGAGCCGGAAGAGACCGGCACGACGTTCATCGCCAATGCCGAGCTAAAGGCCATGCAAGCGGCGGACCTTTCGGGTTTGCCTGCGCTGTCCGACGATAGCGGCCTGTGCGTTGACGCCTTGCTGGGTGAGCCGGGCATTTTCTCGGCGCGCTGGGCGGGGCCGGAGAAGGACTTCGACATGGCGATGGGTGCCGTGTGGCAGAAGCTGGAGGCGACTGGACCCGATGCCAGCAAGTCCGCGCACTTCGTCTGCGCGCTAGCGCTGGCTTGGCCCGACGGGCATGTCGAGGCGTTCGAGGGTCGGGTGGACGGCACGCTGGTGTGGCCGCCGCGCGGGCTTCAGGGCTTCGGCTATGATGCGATGTTCGTACCGATCGGCCACGAAGCCAGCTTCGGCGAAATGGATCCGGAGGCGAAACATGCCATGAGCCATCGCGCCGATGCTTTCGCCAAGTTCGTAGCGGCCGTGTTTTAGGGCAAGGTGCGGCGGGTTTATCCCGCTGCCTTGCATTCCCCGGTACGCTTGCCGGTCAGGTCATGCGTGGTACGCAGCACAGCCTTGCCGCCTTCCAGCTTCGTCATGCTGACGCCCAACGTCATGTTCTCCGGTTTGTAATTGCCTTCCAAAACCAGTTCGGACGTGCCTTTCCCGGCTTTGCAGACCAGTGTCGCGATGAAGCGACCCTTGCGGATGCTCGGCTCCTTATAGGCGCATTCCGCACCTTCCGCTCCTGCCAGTGCATTTGGATCCGGGCGGCCTTCCGCATCGACAGCCAGGCAAATCTCTCCGCTGCTTTTCGTACCCACCATGCGGGCGTAATCCTCGGCAGTGATATCGGGCGTATTATATCCCGTGAGCGTCCTGTCGATGGTCCATTGCCCGGCTTTGATGAGCATCGGCACATCATCCACAGGCGCGGGCGCTTCCGCCTCCGTACATCCTGCCAAAATCACTGCGGCCACTGCACAATATCCACGCATCCTCTGGTCCCCCTTATGTTGGTCGGTGGAACAGATGCTCTACCTCCGCATCGCTTAGTGCAAGTCCCAATTGCCGGGTCAAAAGTTCATGATAGGCCTCAAGGGTCTCGATCAAGCGACTGTCATTGCTCCCTTTGCGATGGATCGAGACATGTCGGTCGAGCACCGAAACAAAGCCGTCTTCCAGTACAATGCTGGCCACTGACAGCGTCGTGAAGCGCGTGTTCGGCCGTGTGGACGTCCAGTGGTTGGATAGCTCCAGGTCGATGGTTTCGACAGGGTCGAGCGTGAAGCTATATTGCGCCTGCCAGTCCCGCGTATCGGCGCTGCGACCGTCCGTGGCACGATGGTCACCGGAGCGTTCCAGCATCCATGTTCGTGCATCCTGTCGAGTCAGGCGGTGCGCCGTACCATCGGCAGCGTCCGTCTGCGCGCCGTCCTCGACTGGCATTGGCGGAGAAAAACTGCCGCCGAACCCGGCATCTGCGATCCACTCGCGCCCATCGATGGTAACCAGGTTGAGGGTGTGCGTCAGCGGTGGCGTGGCTTCGGCCATCAACCATACCCGCGCCAGCAACGGGCGCGCCATAAAGCCGAGACTGTGAAGCGCGTGAAGGAACAGCGAATTCTGTTCGAAACAATAGCCGCCGCGCCGCCGGGTTACGAGTTTCGCGAACACGGAAGGTGCGTCAATGGCTATGCCGCGCCCCAACCGGATATCCAGATTTTCGAACGGGATCGCCAGCCGGTGCGCGCGATGCACCGCCGCCAGGCCGCCCAAGTCTGGCGCAGGCGCATAGGGTAGAGCGATCCGATCGAGATAGGCGGGTAAGTCGAATGGCAGAATCAGCGGTCGGGTCCGATGCAGAATACCGAGAGCTTGTTGCCTTCGGGATCGCGAAAATAGCCGCCGTAAAATGCCTGCGGTCCCTCCGGGCCGCGCAGGCCCGGTGCGCCCTCATCGCTGCCGCCAAGCTCCAGCGCCTTCGCATGGAATGCATCGACTTCCGCGCGGCTTTGTCGTTCGATACCAACCATATTGCCGTTGCCGGGGTTTGCCGCTTGACCATCGAAAGGACGCGTTATTGCTATGCCGGGCGCTTCGAAAGAGGTCGCATACATTGTAAGGAAGTTGCCTTCGTCGCCCTGTTCGAACAGCCGGGTCGCGCCGATGCTGCCCAGCAAGCCATCGTAAAATGTGCGGGCTGCTTCGATATCATTGCTGCCTAATGTGACATAGCCGATCATTGCATTTCTCCTTCTGCTTGTTCAAGGCGCCTTGGGCGCGGCGCTGGCCGGGCAATCACCGATCCGTTTGCCGCTGGATTTCAATTTCATCGTCATGCCCATGCCACCCTGCATGCCCTGAGATTCCATTTCCATCGCCATCGCATAAGTGGACGGCTGATACGTGCCCCTCAGCGTCATCTTCATCACGGCCTTGGGACTGTTCGGCGCGCTACAGCTCATTGTGCCGTTTATCGTGCCACCGCTCATATCCATGTTCTCATAGGTGCATTTGGCATCTTTTTGCGCGGCGAGAAAATCCGCGCCGGGTTTCGCGGCCTGTTCGGGCGTGATGCAGTGCTTGATCGTGTTCTTCTGGCCGATCATCTGCTTCATCGCGTTGGCAGGGGCATCCTTCGGCAAGCCAGTCATCTGGACATCGACGATCTCCTGAGTCGCTTCCCATTCGCCCGGTTCGATTTTCACCGTATCCATTTTCTTGGCGACCTGTTCGGCCGTCATGGGGCCGGACGCCGCCTTGTCGTTCTTGCCGCATCCGCTCAACAAAAGCGCTGCGCTACAGACCATTATCGCCGCTTTCATGCACGCCGTCTCCCTTGCCGCCGCGCAGTCATTGCACGCCCTGTATCGAGCGACCATATCAGTGCGCGATGGCTATTCAAATCCGAACCTCGCTTGCCGAACCAGAGACCGGCGAAGATTTTGTACCCCACCGCCCGGCGCGTCCCGAAAAGACCGAAGGCGGGCGGCCGTTTACGCTGGTGTCCGAATATGAACCGGCGGGTGACCAGCCCACGGCGATTGCAGAACTGGTGCAGACGGCACTGGCCGGGGAGCGCGATCAGGTGCTGCTGGGGGTTACCGGATCGGGCAAGACCTTTACGATGGCAAAGACGATCGAGGCGTTGCAACGCCCCGCGCTGATCCTGGCGCCGAACAAGATCCTGGCGGCCCAGTTGTACGGGGAGTTCAAGAGCTTCTTCCCCGAAAACGCCGTCGAATATTTCGTCAGCTATTATGATTATTATCAGCCCGAAGCCTATGTGCCGCGCTCCGACACCTATATCGAGAAGGAGTCGAGCACCAACGAGAGCATCGACCGCATGCGCCATTCGGCCACGCGTGCGCTGCTGGAACGGGACGATGTGATCATCGTCGCGTCCGTCTCCTGCCTCTATGGCATCGGATCGGTCGAGACCTATTCGGCGATGACGTTCCCGATCAAGAAGGGCGAGGTCGCGGACCAGCGGGAGATGATCCGCAAGCTGGTGGCGCTGCAATATAAGCGCAACGACATGGGTTTCGCGCGCGGTAACTTCCGCGTGAAAGGCGACAATCTGGAGATATTCCCGAGCCACTATGAGGATACTGCCTGGCGGATCAGCTTCTTCGGTGACGAGGTTGAGGAGATCGCCGAGTTCGACCCGCTGAGCGGCAAGCGGATCGCGACGCTCGACTATGTGAAGGTGTTTCCTAACAGTCACCATGTCACGCCCGGTCCGACGCTGAAGCAGGCGATGGATGCGATTCGACATGAATTATCCGAACGGCTGAAGGAACTGGTGATCGAGGGCAAGCTGCTGGAGGCGCAGCGGCTGGAGCAGCGCACGAATTTTGATCTGGAGATGATTGCCGCGACAGGATCCTGCGCGGGAATCGAAAATTATTCGCGTTTCCTCTCCGGCCGCCTGCCGGGTGAACCGCCGCCCACATTGTTCGAGTATCTGCCCGAAAACGCGCTGTTGTTCGTGGACGAAAGCCACCAGACCGTGCCGCAGATCGGCGCGATGGCGCGGGGCGATCACCGACGGAAGATCACGCTGGCCGAATATGGCTTCCGCTTGCCAAGCTGCATCGACAATCGCCCGCTGCGCTTCAACGAGTGGGACGCCATGCGCCCGCAGACGGTCAGCGTGTCCGCGACGCCCGGTACGTGGGAGATGGAGCAGACGGGTGGCGTATTCTCTGAACAGGTGATCCGCCCCACGGGCCTCATTGATCCGCCCGTGGAGATCAAGCCCGTCGAGGATCAGGTCGACGACCTCATCAATGAGGCGCGCAAGACGGCGGCGGCGGGATACCGCACGCTGGTGACGACGCTCACCAAGCGGATGGCGGAGGACTTGACTGAGTTCATGCATGAAGCGGGTTTGAAGGTCCGGTATATGCACAGCGATGTGGAGACGCTGGAGCGCATCGAGTTGATCCGCGACTTGCGGCTGGGTGTGTATGACGTGCTGGTGGGCATCAACCTGTTGCGTGAAGGGCTGGACATTCCCGAATGCGGCTTGGTCGGGATTTTGGATGCGGACAAGGAAGGGTTCCTCCGTTCCGAAACGTCGCTGATCCAGACGATCGGCCGCGCGGCGCGTAACGTGGATGGCCGCGTGATCCTGTATGCCGACCGTGTCACGGGGAGCATGGAGCGGGCGCTGAACGAGACCGGGCGGCGGCGCGAAAAGCAGGAAGCCTATAACCTCGAACACGGCATCACGCCGACCACGATCAAGCGCAATATCGGCGACATCATCGCGCATGTCTCGAACAAGGACAGCGTGCTGGTCGACACCGGTGATGCTGACCGCCCGCACATGGTCGGCCACAATCTGCGCGCCTATATCGAAGACCTGGAAAAGAAGATGCGCGCCGCCGCCTCCGACCTGGAGTTCGAGGAAGCAGGCCGCATCCGCGACGAAATCCGAAAGCTGGAAGCGGAGGAGCTGGGGCTGCCGGTGGACGAGCGAGTCGCCGCGCCAAGGGGGCGCGCGAGCGAAGGCAAGCCCGGCACGCGCAAGCTGCGATATGGGAAGACGCAGCGGAAGTTTGGGTGATGAAAAGGTTTAAGGGAAGGACCTGCTGACGGCGGTAAAGCTCGATTCAAATCCGCGCAATTTGCTGCCGTGGATTTGGTCGAAGGGAACCCGTTGTGATCCGCAGTTTTGCTGACCAAGAAACCGAGAAAATCTGGGTCGGCCAGCGCAGTCGCAAGCTGCCGCCTGATATTCAGCAGACGGCGCGGCGCAAGCTTCGGAAGTCGCTGTGGGCGCGGGCATAGCGCAGGATCGTCTTGACGCGGTTCTGGCTGAAACGCTGGCCGTCGATGCAAAAATCGATTTGCGGCTGGCGCGCTATTTCGGCATGAGTGAGGGATTCTTCCTGGGGCTGCAGATCGATTTCGATCTTGAAGAAGAGCGTCGCGCGCATGGCGATGAACTGGCGCGCATCACCAAACGCGCCGCCTGATCGCCACGCGCCTCACCCCGCCGATTAGCGGTTGAGGCGGGGGGCGTGGTGCGCCATACCCCGGCGATGCGATTTTCCCGTCTTCCGCTTGCCGCCCTCGTGCTTGTCGCATCGTGCGTTGCACCGCCGCGGCAGGAGCCTGTGCCTGTTCCGCCGCCTGCGCCCGCTCCCGCGCCAGCGCCGACACCCGTCCCGCCGAAAGACTGGCGCGATTGGCCTTTGACAGCCGGGATCTGGCGTTATCAGCAGGCGGGGGTTTCTAGCAGCGCGACCTTTGGGGTGGCAGGTGCGCACCCCGTTCTTACGCTGCGGTGTGAGATGCCTTCGCGGCAGGTGGTGTTCGTGCCCGCTGCGGCGCGTGTGGCGGGGCAGATGATCGTGCGGACGACCTTTGGCGCGGCGTCGTGGCCGTTGCAGGCGTCATCCGCGAATCCGGCGCAGTTGGTCGCGGTGCGGGCGGGTTCCGACGCGGCGCTTGACCAGATCGCGTTCAGTCGGGGTCGCTTCGTGATCGAAGTTCCGGGCGCAGCGCCCCTGGTGTTGCCGACATGGGCCGAGATCACACGTATTGTCGAGGATTGCCGGGGCTGACGCCGTCGCCACTTTACGGCGCGAGCGAATGAGTATGATGGCAAAAAAGATTATTACAAGCCTTGATCAAAAGCCGCGTTTGATTCAGTAATTGGATGTCGCCGAGGAAGGCAACTGCCCGAACCGGCACGCAGTGTTTCAACATAGCGAAAGGAGGTGATCCGATGTCTCATGGTTCAGTATTGGGGTCGGTCAAGTCCATTTGGGAAACGCGCCGCTGAGCGACG
>JBPPMC010000086.1:0-9728 GCA_051305835.1 Sphingobium sp. | reverse complement strand
CCCATGACTATATTGACCATCCCCCCCCGCCCCGCCCTGCTCGACACGCTGCAGCAGGATATGCTGATCGAGGGTCAACGCGTGCCCGCGCTGTCGGGCAAGCGTTTCGAAACTCGCAATCCCGCCACCGGCGAACTGCTGGCCACGGTCGCCCAGGGCGGCCCGGAGGATGTCGACCGCGCCGTCAGGGCCGCTCGCGCCGCTTTCGAGGGCCCGTGGCGCCGGATGAAGCCAGTCGAGCGCCAGCGCATCATGCTCCGCCTCGCCGATCTGGTGGAGGAGCATTTCGAAGAATTAGCGATGCTCGACACGCTCGACCTCGGCGCGCCCTACAGCCGCACCATCATGGGCAAGGCGCGTGCCGGTGCCCTCCTGCGCTATTATGCGGGGCAGGCGATGCTCATCACCGGTGACACGATCGACAATAATGCGCCCGGCGACGTCCTGTCCCACACGCTCAAGGAACCCATCGGCGTGGTTGCGGCAATCAACCCCTGGAACGGCCCGATCGGCATGTCGGTGTGGAAAGCGGGACCAGTGCTCGCTACTGGCTGCACCCTTGTCATGAAGCCCGCCGAGCAGACGCCCCTCTCCGCGCTCCGTTTCGGCGAACTTTGCCTGGAGGCAGGCGTGCCTGAGGGCGTGATCAACATTGTGACAGGTCTTGGCGATGCAGGCGCGGCGCTCTCCAGCCACCCTGACGTCGATAAGATCGCCTTCACCGGCTCCACTGGCGTCGGGGAGAAAATCCTCCACGCCGCCGCCGGGACGATGAAGCGCGTAACCGTCGAACTGGGCGGCAAATCGCCTAATATCGTCTTTGCCGACGCGGATTTGGACAAGGCCGTCCCTGCCGCCGCTATGGCTGTGTTCGCCAATGCCGGACAAATCTGTTCGGCTGGCACCCGCCTGTTCGTGCAAAACGCGATCCACGATGAATTCATGGAACGCCTCGCCGTCTTCACCAGGACAATCAAGGTCGGCGATCCGCTCGACCCAGCCACCCAGATGGGACCGGTCGTCTCCCTGCCCCAGCTAGACAAGATCCTCGCCTTCATCGAAGGCGCCCATACGGAGGGCGCCCGCCCCTTGACCGGCGGCGGGCGCATAAGCGGTGCAGGTTATGATGCGGGCTATTTCATCGAGCCGACCATTTTCACCCATGTCGCCGACGACATGACAATCGCGCGCGAGGAGATTTTCGGCCCCGTCCTTTCCGCCTTCACCTTCGATACTGTGGAAGAGGTGCTGGCCCGCGCCAACGCAACCGAATTCGGCCTGGGCAGCGGCGTGTGGACCCGCGACCTGGCCACCGCACATCGCATGGCCCGCGACATCCGCGCCGGATCGGTCTGGGTCAATTGCTACCAGATGCTCGATCCAGCCGTGCCCTTTGGCGGTTACAAGATGAGCGGGTTCGGCAGGGAATCCGGCCCGCACCATGTCGAGGATTATCTGGAGACCAAGGCGGTCTGGATCAATCTGGACTGAGGCGCGAACCGTGCAGCACACCAGCAGCAGCAATGGCAGCAGCAACAGCGTGCATCTGGAGCAGGAGATGATCCTCCAGATGCAGAGGCTGGCCACCGGCCGCACCGATGAAGCGCTCAACGCCCGCTTCGGCATCAGTTATAATACATGGCGCAAATTGCTCGCCGGGCAGCCGATCCGGATTTCGCTCGCCGACCGGCTGAAAGGCCGGATCGCCGCGCTTCAGGCGACCGACCCGCAGTAACCGGCAGGCGGCGGCGTCAGGCGGCGGCGTCAGACCCACCCTGACTCCCGCAAATCGGGCGGCGCGCCTTCGATCCGCTCGCCCTTGGCGGCCTCGCTCAGCATCTCCAGGAACCGCCGCTGCGTCGCAGTCGGCCGCCAGCTGCGCCGCGTCGTGATCCCCACCACGCGTTTGCTGTCCTCCAGGGGCGGGCCAATCTGGGTCAGCAATCCGCTGCGAATCTGCAAGGCCACTTGGTCGGGCGACAATAATGTCAGGAAATCCCCTTCGGTGAGCAAGCGCCCGATGATCATTACCGAGCCGCATTCGATTGGTGCCACGGGCGCCTTCCCGCCGCCAAACAATTTCTCCCACTGCTCGCGCAGCGGCGAATTGGCTGGCGCCACAATCCAGGGGTAGGAGGCGAGTTGCTCCATCGGCGGCCGCGCCACAGCAGCCAGCGGATGTTGGCTCCCCGCCGCTATCACCAGTCGATCCTCAGACAGTGGCAATTGATAAAGGTCGGCAATCTCAAAGGGCCGCAGCGCGCCGACGATCATGTCGATCACGCCGTCACGCAGCGGCTCCACCAGTTCGCGCCAGCTGCCTTCCAGCACCTTGAACGCCGCGCGCGGATCGCTCCGTGCCATCCGCGCCATCGCGGTCGGCACCAGATAGGGCCGCGCCAATGGCAGCGCGCCAAAAGCAATGACTTCGCTGCCGCTGCCGCTGTCCAGCCCCATGTCAGCCAGCGCCGCGACGATCTCGGCCACCGCCAGCCGCGTCCCCCGCGCCAGCCGCTTGCCCGCCGGATTGAGCCACACCGCCCGCCCCCGCCGTTCGACCAGCTTGCCACCGATCATCTGTTCCAGATCGCCGACCGCCCGATGCACGGCCGTTTGCGACAGGCCGCTGCCATGCGCCGCCGCCGCGAAGCTACCCGCCTCCGCCAGCGCGAGAAAGGCGCGCAACTGCGTCATCGTCATCAACCTCTCGGGATACTGGAACACGCCCGACAGCCCCTTGGCCGCCTGCGACAGATGATCGAGCGCCGCGCGCGCGCGCTCGATCACGATGTCGCCCATGGGCGTGGGCACCATACCGCCCGACCGCCGCTCGAAAAATGTATAGCCAAACTGCCGCTCCAGCTTGGCCAGTCCCTGCGTCAATGCCGGTTGCGACAGGCTGACCACGTCGGCGGCGGCGGTGATGCTGCCATGTTCCCGGATCGCCAGCAGCGCGCGCAGGTGGCGCAGATTGAGATCGAACGGATCGGTCGCCATGCCGCTTACTCTTGTTTCCCTGCGCCCGTGCGCTCTGCGTCGGGGGGCAACCCCTTCCTTAAAGAACATCTGACCCAAAGGACAGCGGGCCTTTCCGCGGATGGCAGAAAATGTAATGGACTGACCATCTCTATATTGGTAGGACCATTACTTAAAGGCGCGCATCGCGTCGCCAAGGATTCGAATAAGGAGGTTGTCCCATGGACTTTGAACTGCCTGACGACATCAGGGAATTTTGCGACGTCACCCGCGCCATCGTGCGTGACCTGCTGCCCTATGAGGCGGAATTTCAAGCTACCGGCAAAGTCCCGCCGATCGTGCGTCAAACGCTGGTCGACAATGGCTATTTCGGCATGGCGCTGCCTGAACAATATGGCGGTCTGGGCTTGGGCGCCCTTGCGCAGGCAGCGGTGCAGATCGAGCTTGCGCGCCTGCCCCCGCAATTCTGGACCGAACTGCGCCCGCTGATGGGGCCGGGCGCCAAGAATATCATGTATCATGCGTCGGAAGCGCAGCGCGAGGCGCTACTGCCCGGCATGTGTTCGGGCGAAATCCCAATCGCCTTCGCGCTCACCGAACCCAATAGCGGCTCCGATCCGGGCTCGATGCGGACCACCGCGACCCGCAATGCCGACGGTTGGGTCATCAGCGGCAGCAAGACCTATATTTCCAACGGCAAGAACGCCAAATATGTGATCGTCTATGCCTACACCGACAAGGCGGCGGGGCCGCGCGGCGGCATTTCCGCCTTCCTGATGCCCGCCGACACGCCCGGCTTTGCCGTCACCGGCACGATCGAACTGATGGGCACCGCGACCCCGGGCGTGTACGAACTGACGTTCGACGAATGCCAAGTCGGCCCTGACGCGCTGATCGGTGAACTCGGCCGCGGCTTCCACTATGCGCTAGAAGGATTGAACGAGGGCCGCATGAATGTCGGCGCCACGGCAGTCGGCATGGGCGAATATGCGCTGGAACTGGCAATCGAGGAATCCAAGCAGCGCCCGGCCTTTGGCGGCGTCATCTCCGACTTTCAGGCGATCCGCCACTATATCGCCACTATGGCGACCGACATGCGCGCCGCGCGATTGATCCTGCTCGACGCCTGCTGGCGTTACGATCAGGGCGAAAAGAAGCGCGAACTGGCGTCAATGGCCAAGCTGTTCGCCACCGAAGCGGGCAGCCGCACGGTGGACACGGCGGTCCAGATTTTCGGCGGCTCAGGCTATTGCCGGGGTTTTGCGATCGAACGATTGTATCGGGATATTCGGATCACGCGGATTTACGAAGGTTCGTCGGAGATCCAGCGCAATACGATCGCGCGAGAGTTGTTGCGATAGGAGCGGTGCGGGCGGGAGGTGTAGGGCCGCTCCCGCCGAATGCCTGGTTCGCGCCAATTGCGGACGTTTGATCGGGGATGCACATCCCCTGCAACCGGCCCTAAGGATTATATGGCTTGGCAGATCAATTGCCCGTTCCCTCCGTCACTGCCGAATGGTCGCGCAGTCCCTTAAGGACTTCGCGCACCACTTTGGCTGATTGTTGGAAAGCCGCTGTTTCCATCGCGTTGAGAGCAGGCTCTAGAATGCGTTCGACACCGTCTGCACCGAGGACGCAAGGCAAGCTGAGATAGAGATCGTCGATCCCGAACTGCCCCGTAAGAAAGGTTGATAGCGGGATAATTGCGTGCTCATTCCGCACGATGGCTTCGCAGATGCGCACTATGGCCGTAGCAATCCCGAATGACGTATATCCTTTTCCGGCAATGATCTGATAGGCAGCCTGCTGGATTTCGTCGTTGACTAGCGTAGCTTCCAAATGCCCCCCATTTTCGCCGA
This sequence comes from Sphingobium sp., assembly GCA_051305835.1. Lineage (GTDB taxonomy): Bacteria > Pseudomonadota > Alphaproteobacteria > Sphingomonadales > Sphingomonadaceae > Sphingobium. The sequence goes on along the minus strand of JBPPMC010000086.1, from coordinate 4,893 downwards.
GATTGGAAAGAGGAATGCCCCCGGCGCTCGCGATGGATAGCGCCGCAAACGACGTATCCCCATGCTCGCCCAACATCATCGCATCGATCGAGGCAGCGGAAACCTCCAATCGTCGTGCAAGCACCTCCCGCAGACGATTGGTATCGAGCAATGTTCCGGTTCCGATCACCCGGCTGTAGGGCAGCGCGCTTTCCTGCCGTGCGATCCATGTCATCAGATCAACCGGATTTGCAGCGATCAGAATGATGCCATCAAATCCCGCGGCTATTAATTGACGCACGCAGGCACGTACGATCGTCGCATTTTTTGCCGCAACTGAAAGTCGACTTTCGTTGCCATGAGTGGCGGCACCGGCAGTGATGACGACGATTCGCGCCGATGCCGCGTCGTGATAATCGCCAGACCGAACAACGACAGGTCGCGCCAGTCCGCCCGCGTCAGCAATATCGGCTGCTTGAGCGACAGCAAGCGCCATGTCGCTGTCCACGAGAATAATCTCCCGGAACAAGGCCCTGAGCATCAATGCATAGGCGGCTGTCGCGCCGACATGTCCCGCGCCAATAATGGCAACGCGACCCTGATCCTGTCCCATAGGCTATCCCCGTCTACTATTGCCGCGTGCGAAAGGAGACCCATAGCCGATCTTCGATGTCCTGTCCGAGGACCAAAGGATGCTCATCTGCTAACGCAACCGCATCGTGGACAAGTTTGAAATGATCCGCCCCGGCATAGAGACCTACAGTGACGACTTTAGCACAGCACGCCGCCGCAACCCGCTATTCCGCTACCGGCCAGACTCCTGTCCATCACCCCGAAGCCGATGCCATAAACCTGTGAGGCTCTTTCCAACCGCCCGTCCCAACTCCGCCCTGTCCGCTCACTGGCGCGTGTGATCTTCGCAGCCTACGCAGAGGCGCGTATCACCCCAGATCGCCGCTGGCCCGCAGCGCCGCTATCGCGTCCACGCTCACGCCCAGTCCGGCCAGCACGGCCGCGCCATCCTCGCCCAGTCGCGCGACATGGTCCCGCGCCTCGACCCGCGACCCGCTCATGCGGAAAGGCGGGTTGGGCACCTTGAAGGCACCCGCGCCATCATGCACCTGCGCAAACGCCCCCCGCGCCGCCAATTGCGGGTCCTCCAACACTTCGTCGATGTCGCGATAGCGGGCGCATGGCACGCCATGGCGCGACAGGATCGTCTCTGCCTCCTCCGCGCTGTGCTCCAGCGTCCACTCCTCCGTTAGCGCCAGCAACGTCGCCCAGTTGGCGTTGCGGTCCGCATTGGTCAGGAAACGCGGATCGTCGCGCCATTCGGGGTGACCGACCGCATGCGCCAGTTGCTCGAAATTGCGCGGACTGGTCGGCGCGACCATGATGAAGCCGTCGCTGGTCTTGAGTGGCGTGTAGAGCGGCCGCCGCGCGTCGCCGGGAAATTGCGCCTCCTGCGTCTCGAACACCAGCATGCCCACCATCGCTTCCAGCATCGACAGGTCGATATGCTGCCCCTGCCCGGTCCGCTCCCGCTGGTAGAGCGCCGCCTGGATCGCGCCAAATGCATGGGTGCCGCCCAGCACGTCGGCGATGAAGATGCCGCTGGTCGCGGGCCGATCTGCCCCATCCTGATAGCGCAGATTGACCATGTCGAACCCGCTGGCGGCATGGATCACGGGCGCGTAGGCCGGATGCAGCGCCTTCGGCCCGGTCTGGCCATAGCCGGAGATTGAGCAATAGATGAGGCGCGGGTTGATCGCCGCCAGCGCCGCGAAATCGAGGCCAAAGCGCGCCATCACGCCAGGCCGGAAATTTTCCACCAGTACGTCACATGTAGCGACCAGTTGCTTGATAATGGCGATGACATCGGGCGATTTCAGGTTACAGGCTATGGACTGCTTGCCGGCGTTGAGATTGCCGAAATAGGCACTGAACCCATCACGTTTGGGTGGCCGCGCACGAACCTGGTCCCCTTCCAGCGACTCCACCTTGATGACCTCCGCTCCCAGATCCGCGAGCATCCGGGTAGCAAACGGTCCCGCCATGACGCTCGTGAAATCCAGCACCCGCACGCCGTCCAGCGCGCCGTCCATCATTATCGTGGAATCGTCCGCCATTTCCTCAATCCGCCTCGTCGAATAGATTGTTCAATGGTCCTACCTATTGCATATCAGAAGCGCGGCGGTCAATCGACTCTGGCGGCGATCAACCCTTTGCAGCCGCCTTGCTGTTCTTGCGGACATGGCGATGCACCCGCTCTAGATGCTTGCGCATTTCCGCGACAGCGGCTTCCTCATCCTCGGCGCGCAAATGCCGCGCCAGCTTGAAACGGGATTCGATGAGCGATTGTTGCAACGTCTCATAATCGGGGCCCTGCACAAACTCGTGCAGTATTGCCGACAGCGAATCTACGAAAATGCCGAATATGCGGTTCTTGGTTGCGCGCGCCAGCACAGCGTAATATTCCACCGCACAAGCATAGCGCGCCTCGACACTGGATTCCTGCTTCGTCCGCTCGGCAATCGCCTCCAACTCGGCCAGATCGGTTTCCGTGGCGCGCGCGCACGCCAGCCGGACGATGATGTCCTGCAACGCCAACCGCGCCTCAGTCAGTTCGGCAAGCGAAATGTCGCCCAGATGGACATAGTCCTGCATCGCCTGCACGATCCGGTCTGGCTCGGCGGTCTGGACAAACGCGCCGCCCTTCGCCCCCTTCACATTGCGGATGATGCCTGCAACCTCCAGACTGCGCAGCGCTTCGCGCAGCGCGCTTCGGCTGACCTGAAATTCCACGGCCAACTCCCGTTCAGCCGGCAATTTATCGCCCGCCTTGAGCGTTCCCGCAGCCAATTGTTCGCGGATCTGCTCGCATATAATTTCGAATGCGCGGCGCGTCTTGATGGGGGTAAAACTGGGCTTGGGGGACAAGGACGATACCATGGGGTGCGCTCCAACAGGGATGGCGATGCTATAGCCATCATCATGAAGGGCGCAATGGCCGGACCGAACAGCATTGACAGGCGGGGACCACACTTTAATGGTCGGACGATCATAGCAATGGAACAGAGCACGAAAATCCTTGTGCCCGTGAGACAGAGTCATCGACTATAATGTGAAGCCGCGTGCGAAGGCGGACGGGACTGGTGTCGATCTGGCGAGCAACAAGATGAACATAAACCCTTTAACGAGATCGCAGTTGAGGAAGCCGCCCGACTGAAGGAAAAGGGCGCGGCGACCGAAGTAATTGCCGCATCCATTGGATAATAGACCATCACACTTGCCTCCCGCGCGCCAACTAACAGGACTTCTTAAAAACAGGCGACATGGCGAAAATTTTCGATCTCTTGTAGCTTGCCCCGCCCACGGCTGCATCCAGGGCCGTGTTGTCATGTGCCAACAATTCGGCGGCACTGTCCCTCACCCCCAGCAACAAGACAGTCGATTAGATCGAGGCGTCGTTGTGGGAACGGTCTCGTGCTTTGCTTTCACCTGTCAGAAACTATAGGCGAGCGCAAGAATGCCGGATGGCTGCGTTTTCTTCTCTACGAGCGGGCTGTCCTTGGCGTCGCCGAGCAGCGACGTCACGACGCCGGTCGCGCTTAGCGTGATGTGATCGGTCAAGCGGTAGGAGGCGGTGAGCGCGCCTGAAATATCCTTGAAGCCCGAGCCGGCATCGAAACCGGGCAGGCCCGATGCCAGGGATTCCGCCGACGTGATGCCGAAATAGCGGTCGCTATGCTTCCGGTCCGCCCAGGTCGTACCGATCGTCGGGATCAGTGTGAAGCGTGAAGAAATTTGGGCCGGATAGGACAGGCTCGCATCGACGATCGTTCCCTTGGTCCCCCCGAACGCCCTGGTGCCGCCGAGGGTAGCCACGAACCCGCCCGTGCGCAGGCTGGCGAACAGCCTTGCACCGGCGGCATCGGACACCTTGCCGATGCCCTCGGGCAAATCGCGCCTGCGAATGCCCTGAACGAACACGGCACTGGCGCCGATGGTGAGCGCCTCGGTATCTATTGGTGCGACGCCGATGCCGTTGCGCAGATTGGCAAAGAACCAGCCCTGCTTGATGTCGATCGCCGGAACGGGGAGCAGCCGATAATCCTCCGACCCTTGATAAGCAGGCGTCGCCGCCACACCCGCGCCAAGCACCACATGATTGTCATCCTGCGCTCTCGCTGGTGTCGCTGCCATTGCCATGACCGGAAGCACTAGCAGCATCCACAGGCGGATAGCTGCGACGCGCCCGCTCATGGACGTGCTCCCTGCGCGGCGTTGGCTATGTCGGCCTATTTTCCTCATGTCTCGATCCGTTCCTGATAGAATTTTTGGCCACGGCAGCAGCCAGTTCGCCGTTTTGCCAGCATGTGCCTTGAGCGGAGACGCTGCAGCCCCGCGCGCCCATCGCATCAAAGGTCGAGGGCTTGTGTCCTGGGCTGGCCTTGGGCTGCATTCGAAGCATCTTCCCAGGATTCCCATACGGCAAGGCGCTCCGCATAGGCCGCGCGCGCGACCGGCAGACCTTCTGTACCGACAAAGAAGCGTAGCGGCGGCTGCTGCGAATCCACGACCTTGAACAGCGACGCCGAAGTCGCGGCAGGATCGCCGAATTTCGCGGTTGCGCCGCCAGCGAACACTTGCGCCCGCGTCTCGGCATAGACGTCGATTCCCTTGGCGAGCTTCAGCGAGGACTGGCTCGAAAAGTCTGTGGCATACGCACCTGGCTCCAGGAGTGTAACCTTGATGCCGAACTGCGCGACTTCCTTGGAGAGACTCTCGTGGAGCGCTTCGAACGCCCACTTGGACGCGTTATAGAGGCCGGTGATCGCTCCCGCATAGACCCCTGCTACGCTTGAAACGCCAATAATGTGGCCGCTCCCCTGCGCGCGCAGGAGCGGAAGG
>JBPPMC010000035.1:0-26090 GCA_051305835.1 Sphingobium sp. | reverse complement strand
GCTGCTGCGCTTCGTCGAGGCTGAGCATAGGGGTGAGGGTGACTCATGGGGTTCAGGAAAGCCGCGCCTTAGCGGCATGGGGGCACAGGTGCAAATATGGGAGCGGAGGCAATCGGTTTCCATCCCTCTCGTACAATCGCGTCATGCTCGCTATCGTGGCCCCAACTATAAGCGGGGGACGAGTAATCATGGCCGGATGGAACAGGCGCAAGCCGCTGGAATCGCTGGCAGCGCGTGACGAAGGACAACGGCTGATCCCCACATTATCGTGGCCGCACCTGCTGGCATTGGGCGTGGGGGCGATCGTCGGTACGGGAATATTGACGCTGATCGGCGTGGGCGTGGACCGCGCCGGGCCTGCCGTGCTGTTGTCCTTCGCGATTGCGGGCGCAATCTGCGCCTGCGCAGCGCTGGCCTATGCCGAAATGGCGACGATGATGCCCGCGGCGGGCAGCGCCTACACCTATAGCTATGCAGTGCTGGGCGAATTGGCGGCGTGGGTCGTCGGCTGGTGCCTGATCCTCGAATATTCGCTGGTGGTATCGACCGTCGCGGTCGGTTGGTCGGGCTATGCGACGCCCCTGCTTACCGCAATCGGCTTCCCACAGGCGCTGGCGGCCAGTCCTGCGCTTGGCGGCATCATCAACTTGCCCGCGATTTTCATCATCGGCGTCGTCGCGCTGCTGCTCAGCATCGGCACGAAGGAAAGCGCCCGGCTCAACACGGTGCTGGTCGTCATCAAGATCGCGACGCTCAGCCTGTTCGTCTTCTTCACCTTGCCGGTATTCGATGCCGCCAATCTGAAGCCCTTCATGCCCTTCGGCTTCGCCAAGCATATGAGCCCGGATGGCGTCGAGCGCGGCGTGATGGCGGCGGCGGCGATCATCTTCTTTGCCTTCTATGGTTTCGACGCAATCTCGACGGCGGCTGAGGAAACCAAGAAGCCGGAGCGTGACCTTGCCATCGGCATCGTCGGTTCCATGCTCGCCTGCACCTTGATCTATGTATTCGTGGCCGCCGCCGCCGTGGGCGCGCTGCCGTTCGCGCGCTTTGCCGACAGCCCCGAGCCGCTTGCGCTGATCCTGCGCGAGCTGGGACAGGGGCAAGTCGCGCGGATCGTTGCCATCGCCGCCGTAATCGCCTTGCCAACCGTGCTGCTTGGCTTTCTCTACGGCCAATCGCGCATCTTCCTCGTCATGGCGCGGGACGGGTTCCTGCCGACTGGCCTCGCCCGCATATCGAAGCGCGGAACGCCCATACGGATCACGATCCTGACAGCGGTGCTGGTCGCAGTGATCGCGGGCCTCCTGCCCATCGACCAGATCGCCGCTCTCGCCAATGCCGGCACGCTAATCGCCTTCGCCGCCGTCGGCCTCTGCATGCTAGTCATGCGCCGCCGCGCGCCCGATCAGCGCCGCCCCTTCCGCGTACCGCTGGCGTGGCTCGTCGGACCGGGCGCGATCCTCGGCTGCCTTTATCTCTTCACCAGCCTGCCCACGAAGACGCTGCTCTACTGCCTCATCTGGAACGCGATCGGGCTGGCGCTCTATTTCGCCTATGGACAGAAGCGGAGTACCCTAGGACGCTAACCAAAATTTGAACAAGTGATGCGCCACTGCCATTTCCGGCGGCGCGATGAATGGCGCGTCTGGTTCGCCTGCCATTGCCGCGCGCACGCCATCCGCGTCGACCCACATAGCGTCTTCCAGTTCGGTCGTGTCGATGGTCAGCACATCGCTTCGCGCCTTGGCGACGCAGGCGATCATCAGCGACGAAGGGAACGGCCAGGGCTGGCTCATCGCGTAGCGGACGTCGTCGACGACGATCCCGGCTTCTTCCCAAAGTTCGCGCGCAACCGCTTCCTCGATGGTTTCGCCCGGCTCCACAAAGCCTGCGAGCGCGGAATAACGGCCAGCGGGAAAGCGCGGCTGGCGACCCACCAGCACGCGCCCGCCATGTTCGGCCAGCATGATCGTCACGGGATCGACCCGGGGAAAATGTTCGGCACCGCAGCCACGAGGCTCGCTTTCGCTACCGCTGACGGCGCCTGCCGGACACCGCCGCGCCCATCCTGCTTTGATCGGCGCCGTTGGCGTTCCGCAATTGGCGCAAAAGCTATGGCGGGCGTGCCAGTCGACGACGCTCCGTGCAGTGCCATACAGCGCCAGCTGGTCGGGCGCGAGCAAGCCTGCGATATTCCATACCTCCGGCGCAAACCGCGCCGCATAGCCGGATGCCGGGTCCAGCCATACAAAGAGTGGCCCATCCTCGCCCACGCCCAACAGCGCAAATTCAGAGAGGTTTGCTCCCGGCGGGATGGCCCCGGTCTCCAGTTTCGTGCCGTCCGCCCGTGGGTGGAGACCGTCCAATAACAGCAGCCTCGCACGCGGATCGGCAAATGCCTGCGCGACCAGCGCCGGGTCGTTGCGAACATTATCTGCCCGGTCGAGCGTCCCGCCCACGAAACCCGGCTGCGTCATAAAATCACCATCCAACAGACTGGGCCGCTTTCGTCCAACATCACGCGTGGTCCTTCTTTTTCATGGCAACATCGGCGACTTTGGCGAACAGCGTGGGCAGGCCCGCTTCGCCGATACGATCGAGCGGCCACCATTCCCCGTCGCGCTGCGCCATGCAATCCCCATCTACTTCCGCAATATGGACGGTGAGGAAAAGCGCGAAGTGCGTGAACACATGCGCGACCGGCGTGGCGAGCGTCTGCCATTTCGCCGCCACCGGCGCGGCCACATCGGGGGCGGCGGCCCATTCCGACCCGGGCAGGCCCCGCATCCCACCAAGCAGCCCCTTGGGCGGTCGTCGTTCCAGCCACACCTTGTCTTTATAGGTCATCCACCAGACGTTTCCGATCCGCACCGGCTTCGCTTTCTTTGCGGCCTTGATCGGAAACGCAGCCGGATCGGCAGTGCGAAACGCCCCGCAACTTTCCCGCAGCGGGCAGATCCCGCACGCCGGGCTGCGCGATGTGCAGATCGTCGCGCCCAGATCCATCATCGCCTGCGCGAAATCGCCTGCACGTAAGCTGGGTGTGATGCTGTCTGCCAAAATACGTATTTCGGGCCGGGATGCGGGCAGCGGGGTAGAGATTGCAAAGAGCCGCGAAACCACGCGTTCGACGTTGGCATCGACCACCACGGCGCGCTGCCCGAAGGCAATCGCGGCCACCGCTGCTGCGGTATAAGCGCCGACGCCCGGCAGCGTTCGGATCTCCGCTTCACTATCCGGGAAGACCCCGCTCCAGTCCTTCACGACCGCGCGCGCGCAAGCCAGCAGGTTCCGCGCACGCGCATAATAGCCCAGCCCTGCCCATGCCGCCATCAACTCCGCATCGTCCGCCGCAGCCAGATCCGCGACGGTCGGCCACCGCGCCGTGAATGCGTTGAAATAGGGAATGACCGCCGCAACAGTCGTCTGCTGCAACATCACTTCGGACAGCCAGACCCGATAAGGATCGGCGGCATTGGCTCCGGGCGGCTGGCGCCACGGCAGCTTTCGCGCATGCCGGTCGTAATGCGTCAGCAGGCGGTCTGCGATGGATGAAGTCTCGACGGGCATGGGTCGCCTATGCCATTAAGCGGGCCATGACGGAACGCCCCGATCCCAAACAAAAAGCTGCGCCCAAAAAGGCAGCGGCCAAGCCCGCAGAGGAGCGTCCGCGCATCAATGGTCCGCGTGCGATTGCGGACCTTATGCCCGATATCGGCCGCGCGGCGTTCCGCAAGTTCGGCTTCGTGCAATCGAGCATCGTCACCCGCTGGGCCGATATCGTGGGCAAGCATTATGCCGACATCAGCGCACCCGAATCGATTCGCTTCCCGGTGGGCAAGAAAGCGGGTGGCACCTTGTCGCTGACGGTGTCGAGCGGCCATGCAACGATGCTGCAACATGTACTGCCCGACATTATCGAGCGCGTGAATCGCTTCTTCGGCTATGCCGCCATCGCCAAGGTTGCGATGAAACAGGGCCATGTGGAACCCAAGACGCCGCTACGGTCGCCGCCTCCCAAGAATTTGCGCCCCATTCCGATCGAGCTTGGAGACTCGCTCCGCGACATTGGCGACCCGGAATTGCGCACGGTGCTTGAATCGCTGGCCCAGGGGCTTGCCAATTCCAGCGGATTGCCCAAGATCGGCTGATCCTCTTTTTCGAGACTCTTTCCATGAACAAACATGCCCTGATCCTCGGCCTGATCGCCGCTCTTCCCGCTACTGCCATCGCGGCAAAGTCCGTCGACTGGACGAGCCGGGTGACGTTGTCCCCCATTGGCGGGCATGTGATGGGCAACCCGGCTGCATCGACCAAGATCGTGGAATATATCAGCTACACCTGCAGCCACTGCGCCCACTTCGTAAACGAAGGCGCGCCGCAACTGAAAGATGGCTGGGTGAAACCCGGCAAGGCAGTGATCGAAGTGCGCAACGCCGTGCGTGATCGCTATGACCTCACCGCGGCATTGCTGGCGCGATGCGGTGGCCCGGCGCGCTTCTATGGCAATCACGCGGCCTTGTTTGCGAACCAGAGCGCATGGATCCCGCAGGTCGAAGCCTATGAAACCGCCAACGGCCAGCCCCCCGCAGACCAGAAGCCAGCGGCAGTGCTGCAAGACATCGGCAAGAAGACCGGCCTCTACGCGTTGATGGCGAAGCGTAACTTCACGGCCAAGCAACTCGATGCCTGCGTGGCGGACCCGGCTGCCCTGAAGACGGTGACGGGGATGACCAATGACGCGTGGAATGTGGCGAAGATCAGCGGCACGCCGGCGTTCAGTTTGAACGGCAAGCTGCTCGCCGGTGTGTCGACGTGGGAAGCGCTGAGAGCCGCATTGCCGGGCGGCGCCAACTGATTTAAACCGACGCCATAACCTACCTTCATCGACGGACAAGATTTGCATGAAATTTCTGACTGGTTTGGCCACTGCGGCACTCGCCCTGTCCCTCGCCGCATGCGGTGACAAGGAAGGCGGCAACGTAACCGCCCCCAGCGGCGCGCCGGTCGCCGCCGTCGCCGCGCCTGCGGGCAAAACTTGGGCCGACACCGTTGCAGCCACGACAGAGGGTGGTTTTCGCATGGGCAATCCCGACGCGAAGGTGAAGGTTACGGAATTCGCATCCTATACATGCAGCCATTGCGCGGAATTTTCCGAGAAATCCTCGGAAGAGATCCGCAAGCTCGTGAACAGCGGCAAGATCAGCTACGAACTGCGCAATTATGTCCGCGATCCGTTGGATATGACGATGTCGCTGCTGGCCCGATGCGGCGGCGCTGAACCCTTCTTCCCGCTTTCGGAACAGTTCTTCGCCAATCAGGCTCCCCTTTTCGAGAAGGTGCAGGCATGGGGTGACGCGCCGTATCAGGCCGCGATGGCCGCACCGCCGCAGCAGCGCTTCATCACACTGGCGCAGGGCACGGGCCTGCTCGAATTTGCCATGCAGCGCGGGATTGCACAGGATCAGGCGAAGCAATGCCTTGCCAACACGGCCGAAGCCGAGAAGCTGGCCAAGGGCGTTCAGGACGCGACGGCGCAGTATAATATCTCCGGCACGCCAACGTTGCTGATCAACGGCACGGTCGTTGAAAATGCCGCGACTTGGGAAGTGCTGCGCGAGAAGCTCAAGGAAGCAGGCGTCTGATTGGCAAGCCGGGGGGCGTTCTTTTATAAACGGGACTGCACGGACCCGGACGGTACGGGCGGAGACTCTGCGTGCAGATAAAGCGGCTGAAACTCAGCGGCTTCAAAAGTTTTGTCGATGCCACCGAACTGCGGATCGAGCCGGGGCTGACGGGAATCGTCGGCCCGAATGGTTGCGGTAAATCCAACCTGCTCGAAGCGATCCGCTGGGTAATGGGCGAATCGAGCGCCAAGTCGATGCGCGGCGGTGGCATGGAAGACGTGATCTTCGCCGGCACCGCGACGCGCCCGCAACGCGACTTCGCCGAAGTCTCCATGCTCACCATCCAGGAGCAGGGCGAACTTTTTCCCTCGGTGGATGTCGGCGCGGATGGCGAACTGGAGGTCATGCGCCGGATCGAACGGGGCGCGGGCAGCGCCTATCGCGCCAATGGCCGCGACGTGCGGGCCAAGGACGTAGGGCTGATCTTCGCCGACGCCGCGACCGGCGCGCATAGCCCGGCGCTGGTCAGTCAGGGCAAGATCGCCGCCGTCATCGCCGCCCGCCCGCAGGAACGCCGCGCCATGCTGGAAGAAGCGGCGGGAATCGCCGGGCTGCACGTCCGCCGCCGTGACGCCGAACAGAAGTTGCGCGCCGCAGAGACAAACTTGGCGCGGCTGGACGACATTCTCGGCGACATGGACAATCGCGCCAACGCCCTGCGCAGGCAGGCACGCGCGGCGGAGCGCTACACATTGCTCTCCACGCAGATTCGCGTTGCAGAGGCGCGCACTATCTTCGCGCGCTGGCGGGAAGCCGCCGCGTCGTCGGAGGCCGCGAAGGCAGAGGCACAGGCAGCCGAAGCAGCCGTGATTGCCGCGCAGGAGGCACAGATGGCGGCGGCGGCGCATGCCCGCGCCGCAGTCGACAGCCTGGCGCAACTGCGGGCCGCAGCGCAGGGCGCACGGGATAAAGCGGGCGACGCTGCTCACCGGCTAACTGGGTTGAAGGCGGAGCGCACGGCAGCGGCGCAGCGGCTTGCCGATCTATCCGCGCAGGCCGATCGGCTGGAGGAGGATCGGGGCCGCGAAAGTGCGCTGGCGCATGATGCGGCAGAAGCTCTGGCGCGTCTGGCGGCTGAGGCGATCGCGTTAAAAGAGCGCATATCCACCACGCAGGCATCAGCGCCCGAACGCGCCGCACGTCTCGCGCAAGCCGAAACCGCCGCGCGCGACGCCGAAGTGGAACTTGCCCGCGCCATGGCCGCGCAAGCCAGCGAGCAGGCCGAATTGCGTGTTGCGGAGGCAGCGCTGATCGCCGCGCGGACACAGCTTGAACGCACCGAGCGGGACTTGCGCAAGCTGCAAGGCGAAGCCGCCAGCCTGCCGCACGCAGAGCCGCTCGAACAGAAGCGCGCCGACGCGATGCTTGCGCGCGAGCAGGCGGACACTGACCGCGCCGCTGCCGAGGCGGCTATGGCCGAAGCCGAAGCCGCACGGGAAAAGGCCAGCACCGCCCGGAGCGCGGCGGAATCTGCGCTGTCATCCGCGCGCGCCGCTCTTGCTGCGATCGACAGTGAGGCTGCGGCGCTTACCAAAGCCGTGGAGCGCGGATCAGGTGGGAGCCGCGCGCTGGATCGGGTCAAAGCCGCGCCCGGTTACGAACGTGCGCTGGCTGCGGCATTGGGGGATGATCTGGAAGCCGCCATCGGTGCGGAAGGCAAGCGCCGCTGGGCAGGCGTGGCGTCGCAGGCCGATGATCCGGCCATGCCTGCCGATTGCGCACGGCTCTCCGATCATGTGGAGGCACCTACTGAACTGGCACGCCGCCTCGACCAAGTGGCGGTGGCGAATCACGACACCGGCCAGCAACTCGCGGTCGGGCAGCGGCTGGTGACGCGCGACGGGCAGATGCGCCGCTGGGACGGTTTTGTCGCACTGGAAGGCGGAGCCGAAGCGGCGCAGCGCCTCATTCGCCTCAATCGGCTGGATGCCATCGCAGCAGCGCGCCCCGCCTTGTCCAGCGCCGTCGAGGAGGCGCAGGCGCTGCTTGCCAAGGCGGAGCTATCCGGGCGTGAGGCCGCGACTGCGATGACGCAATCTCGTGCAGCGATGACCGATGCCGATCAACGGCTGCGCGCTTCTCTGCGCACGATCGACGAAAGTAACGGCGCGATCGAGCGACTGGCGAGCCGTCGGGCAGAGATCGAGATGCGCATGGCCGACATCACGCGTGATCATGCTGCAGCAGTGGCGGAGCACGAGGCAGCACAGGCCGCGCGCGCCGACTTGCCCGATGGCGCCGAAACGCACAGCCTTGTCGCAGCGCTCTCGCAGGCAAGCGATCGCGCGCGCGTGGCCGTCAGTCAGATCCAGGCGGATCACGCCATGGCCGACCGGGCGATGGCATCAGACCGCGAGCGCATCGCCGCCGTCGATGCCGAAGCACGTAGCTGGCGATCGCGCGCAGGCGAAGCCGCCAAGCGCATCGCCGCAATGTCGGGCCGCGCAGAGGCAATCACCACCGACCGCGCCTTGCTGATGGGAAAACCCGAAGCGCTGGACACCGAAATCGCGGACCTCTCCATCAGCGTCGCCTCGCTGAACGACGCAGCTACGCAAGCCCAGGAGGATGAGCGCGAAGCAGAGGCTACCTTGCGCGCTGCCGAAACGCTGGCGCAGACGAAGGCGGAAGCGGTGAGCCAGTCCCGCGAAGCCCGCGCCGGAGCGGCAGCGCGTGCCGAGGCTGCGCAAGAAAAGCGTCTGGAGATGGGCCGCATCTCCGGCGAACGCTTCGGATGCCCGCCTCCTGTGTTGCCCGAGCGTCTCGCGTTCGAAAGCAGCACGATCCGCATTGCCCAGACGGAGCAGGCCGAACAGGACCGCCTGACTGCCGAGCGTGAGCGCATCGGTCCAGTCAATCTGGTCGCGGCACAGGAACTGGCCGATCTGGAGGCCGAGCAGGCCCGCAGCCGGTCGGAAAGCGAGGAACTGTCACAGGCCATCAACCGCCTGCGCGGCTCCATCGGCAGTCTCAATCGCGAAGGGCGGCAGCGGCTACTCGCGGCTTTCGAGGCCGTGGATGGCCACTTCCGGCGGCTGTTCACCACCCTGTTCAATGGCGGGCAGGCGCATCTGGAGCTGATCGACAGCGACGATCCGTTGGAAGCAGGGCTGGAGATCATGGCGCAACCGCCAGGCAAGAAGCTGTCGGCGCTCACCCTGCTTTCGGGCGGCGAGCAGGCGCTGACAGCGGTCGCGTTGATCTTCGGGCTGTTCCTCACCAACCCTGCGCCAATTTGCGTGCTCGACGAAGTCGATGCGCCGCTCGACGATGCCAATGTGGACCGATTCTGCGACTTGCTCGACCGCATGGTGGCCGACACCAAGACCCGCTACCTGATTGTCACGCACAATGCCGTCACCATGGCCCGCATGCACCGGCTGTTCGGTGTGACGATGGTGGAGCAAGGCGTCAGCCGCCTCGTCTCCGTCGATTTGGGTGGGGCGGAGCAGTTACTGGCCGCGGAATAGTTCAGAGATCGAGATGCAGGAACTGATTAAAGGAGGTTCCGACATACTCACCGAACGCAGGTCCGTTCCGAAAGCCGTGCCGCCGGTAAAGCGTAAGCGCTGGATCGAAAGCTGGGCCGGACCCTGTTTCCAGACTCAACCTGCGATATCCACGCGTTCGCGCCGCAGCAACGATATACTCCAGGATCGCGCTTGCCGCTCCCTTGCGCAAATGCCCAGGCGCGGTCCGCATGGACTTCACTTCTCCGTGATCTGGTGCGATGTGCCGCAAGGCACCGCAGCCCAGCAAATCGTCGCCTTCCCAAGCCGCCCATACCGTGATGTCAGACGCACGCAGCGCCTCTATCCCAAGGGCAAACACGCTTTCCGGTGGAGAATTTTCCGCCATTCCGGACAGATGCAATGTCAGCAGCGCCCGGATCTGCGCGCCCGTCACATCATCTTCACGGATGATCATGCGCTGCCCACCACCAGACATGCGAGGAACATCAGCAGGCCCGCGAACCGGTTCGACCGAAATTTGATAAGCGGGTCGGCACCATCTTCCTTGAGCGTCGCGACTTGCCAGCAAAGATGGAGCGCCATCGGCAGAAGCGCGAAGAGTGCCAGCATCTGCGGGCGCACTTGCCAGATCGCAGCCCCCCAGCAGAGTAGCGCCCCGGCATAGAACAGCGTAACCCCCGCTCGCACGCGCGTCCCCATCCGCAATGCGCTGGACCGCACGCCGATCAGCGCGTCGTCCTCCCGGTCCTGCAGCGCATAGATCGTGTCATAGCCGATCACCCACAATATGCACCCGGCATAGAGCGTCAGCCCAGGCAGCGTCAGTGCCCCCGCAATCTCGCTCCAACCCACCAGCGCTGCCCAACTGAATACCAGTCCCAGCCAAGCCTGCGGCCACCATGTTATTCTCTTCATGAAGGGATAGGCCGCGACAAGCGCAAGGCTGGCCAGCGCCACCACCTGCGCATAGGGACGGAGTTGGAGCAGCACGACCAGCCCGATCAGGCTGAGTACCACCAGCCAGACCCATGCGACCTTTAGCGAAATGGCGCCGCTGGCGAGCGGACGCGCCGCCGTGCGTGCCACCTTGCGGTCGAGATCGCGGTCGACGATGTCGTTATACACGCAGCCCGCGCCGCGCATGACGATGCTGCCGAGCAGGAACCACAGTACCATATCCCACCGCGCCACCACGCCGCCTGCCAGTGCAATCGCCCACGCGCCGGGCCAGAACAGCAGCCACCATCCGATTGGCCGGTCAAAGCGCGCCAACAACGCCAGCCCTCGCCATGTAGCAGGCAGTCGCGCCATCAGGCCGCGCGCTTCGCTGTCAGGGACGATTTGCTCTTGCAACATGCACTCCATTCAGGCTCTGCCTGCCGCAGACGCCCATTTGCTGTAAACCACGCTTTCTCTAAACAACTCTGCCCCCTCGACAAGCGCGGGGCGAACGGATGTGCAAATATGCCCGCTACGCCTGCATGGCCCCCGCAAAGCGCCCCGCGCCTCTTCGTTACTGCCGAACTTGGCGCGGGGGTGTCTGTCGCCCTTGATGGCAATAGCGCGCATTATCTGGTCTCCGTCATGCGGGTGAAGGTGGGGGACATCGTTCTGTTGTTCGATGGTCGATCGGGCGAATGGGCGGCAACGGCGCGCGACGTGCGCAAGCGGGACATCGTGCTGGAATGTACCATCCAGACGAAAGCGCCCGAATCTGTTCCCGACTTCTGGCTATGCGCCGCCCCGATCAAGAAGGGCCGCATCGACCTGATCGCGGAGAAGGCGTGCGAACTCGGCGTCGCTCGTCTCCAGCCCGTGCTAACGCGCCGCGCCGTCGTTGACAAGTTGAACCTCGATCGCCTGCGCGCGCACTTGATCGAAGCGGCAGAGCAATGCGGCCGTACCGCCCTCCCGGAATTGACTGAGATGGTGAAGCTGGACGCGCTGCTACGCGATTGGCCTGCCGGGCGGCACTTGTTCTTTGCCGACGAGACTGGCGGCACCCCTGTTGCCAGGGCGCTGGCCAATCATCGCGGTCCGGCGGCCTTTCTGGTCGGCCCCGAAGGCGGCTTCGATCCGCAGGAGCGCGACGCGATCCGCGCGCACCCCGCTGCCGTGCCGGTATCGCTCGGTCCTCGCATCCTGCGGGCGGAAACGGCGGCCATTGCCGCCACCTCCGCATGGATGGCGCTTAACGGCGATTGGGCAGGCGAATAAAGGTTGCGATACGCAATGGGATTGCGCCCGTGACAACCCTGCCTTATCTGCGTGTCACCCGTTCAGTTTGACCAGCGCGGGGGAACGGTTAAGGGCGGGGCATGAGCACAAGAACAGACTCAGGAAAAGCCGACCCGGTCATCGAAAGCCGCGACCAGCTCATTGCGCTCTTTGCGAAGGGTGAGAAGCCACCGGAACGCTGGCGGATCGGCACCGAGCATGAGAAGTTCGTCTATGCGACGCGGGATCATCATGCGCCTTCCTATGAAGAAAAGGGCGGCATCCACACGCTGTTGATCGGCCTGACGCGTTACGGCTGGAAACCGGTGTTTGAGGGCGACAACATCATCGCGCTTGCCGGCGACGATGGCACGATCAGCCTGGAGCCGGCGGGGCAGCTTGAACTTTCCGGTGCGCCGCTGGAAAACCTGCATCAGACCTGCGCCGAAACCGGGCGGCATCTGGAGCAAGTCAAATATGTCGGCGATATGCTCGGCCTAGGCTTTCTGGGCCTTGGCATGTGGCCGGACAAGACCCGTGCCGAATTGCCGATCATGCCCAAGGGTCGGTATGAGATCATGCTGCGACACATGCCGCGCGTCGGCTCAATGGGTCTCGACATGATGCTGCGTACCTGCACGGTGCAAGTGAATCTCGACTATCAAAGCGAAGCGGGCATGGCAAAGATGTTCCGCACGTCGCTGGCGCTGCAACCGCTGGCGACCGCGCTGTTCGCCAATTCGCCGTTCACCGAAGGCAAGCCGAACGGCATGCTAAGCTATCGCAGCCACATCTGGTCAGACACCGATCCGCACCGCACCGGCATGCTGCCCTTCGTGTTCGAAGAAGGCTTTGGGTATGAGCGCTATGCCGACTACGCACTCGACGTGCCGATGTATTTCGTGTTCCGCGACGGCAAATATCTGGACGCCTCCGGCCTCAGCTTCCGTGACTTTCTTGAGGGCAAGCTGTCGATCTTGCCCGGCGAAAAGCCGACGGAGAAGGATTGGGAGGACCATCTTTCCACGGCCTTCCCTGAAGTGCGATTGAAGAGTTTCCTCGAAATGCGTGGCGCCGATGGCGGACCCTGGGGGCGTATCTGCGCCCTCCCCGCATTCTGGGTGGGCCTGCTCTACAACGAACCTGCGCTGGATGCGGCATGGGACGTGGTCAAGGACTGGTCCATGGACGAGCGGCAGGCGCTCCGTGATTCGGTGCCGCGCCTTGGCCTCGACGCGCCGATCGGTGGTGGCAAGACGTTGCGCCATATCGCGGGCGAAGTTCTGGACATATCCCGCAGCGGCCTTGCCGCCCGCGCGCGTCTGGACAGCGTCGGCAATAACGAGACTGGTTATCTCTCCGCGCTCCAGGAAGTCGTGGACAGCGGCAAGACTCCTGCCGAACGCCTGCTCGACCGCTATCATGGCGAATGGCAGGGCGACGTCAGCCGCGTCTATGCCGAGGAAAGTTTTTAGTCACCTGAATCTGAAGTTCGGCTCATAGCCACCGTCATGCTGAACTCGTTTCAGCATCCATCGAGCCGCTCAGACCGGCGCTCTGAAACGAGAAATGGACCCTGAAACAAGCCCGTCCTGAGCCTGTCGAAGGGTTCAGGGTGACGGCTAATGATGGACTTCGATTCCGCCATACTAGGACTTACTCGGCGGGCTGAGCCACCGGAGCGGTACGACTCGCCCGGAATGACGCGAATAGTCGGTCGATCGGCCCATGTCGCTGCATCCATTCGCTATAGGCGGCATAGGCGGGGTCGGTGCCCAGATGCGCCTCTTCGGTCTTTGCGCGCCAGAAGTAGATGGCGCTGACGATCGCCATCGTCGCGGTGTTGCGGACCATATCGACAAGGCCGCCGGTCGTTACCAGAAACGGCAGGGTCGATAGCCACCAGAACAGGTTTTTGGACAGATAGGCCGGATGGCGCGTCCAGCGATATGGCCCATGCGTGATGATGCCGCGATGGGTGAGATTGGAAAAGCGCAGCCCGAACGCCACCGTCGCCCACGCATAGATCCCGGTGAGCAGCACCAATATGCCGCCCAGCATCCATTGCGCTATCGTGCTTCCGGCGATCCAGTAGCTCCAGTCGGCAGTGCCATGATGGTAATCGAGCGGGCCGCCATTCCCCATCAGCACGAAAGGCGGATAGCAGATCAACGCCGCGACCCACCCGGCCAGCAGCGGATTGGCGGTGCGGATATGCGCGTCCAGCGGTTTCATCGTCAGCATATAGCCGACGGTCGCGAACGCCACGTCGATCAGGAACAACAGCACGACCAGAAAATTGGCGAGATTGATGGGATTGGCGACGACATCTGCCGGGTTCCACTGGATCAGGTTAGCGAAGTTCGACGGCACGACCGATAGCATGAAGGCGAGGAAGAAGCCCTTGACGGCCCACGCCCGCACATGATGCGCGACCTGTGCCAGATCGGCGGTTCCGGCGGCCCCGCCGATGATCCACTGGCCGAACGCATAGGAGGCGTCGCGCGGTTCGACTAATCGCCGGTCCAGCCAGAGCACATAGGGAACCGAAACGGCGAGCAGCCATGGCGCGACCCATCCGAACAGCTCCATCGCAAAAAGATAGCCGCCATCCCAATACCAGCGCGCCAGGCAATACAGTACCGCGATCCCGCCCCATGTCGCCCACAGCCCTGTTAGCTTCACAAGACTGATGTCAATTACATCGCGCACCGTCCGGGGCGACCCGTCCCAGTCTATGCCGGTCGAGACGTTGCGATGCACCCGGTCAACCCGCACCGACCACAGCACCATCGGGATACCGCAGGCAAAGACCGCCGCCATCCCGGCATAGCGGCCATCCATGCCGAAATGCCATGCCACTACAACCCAGATGGCGAGGCCGGCCAGTCCCGCAATTCCAACGCCATGGCTGACGGCGGAAGGCGGACAGGGATCGGCAAGGGGGGGGAGTGCGCGCATGGGATCGGCCTATCCGATAATGGTAAGCAAGCGATGAAGGGGCATGGCAGGCTCTGAAAACACGCGAAAGACGTTCCTCCCCTTGCAGGGGAGTTAAAACGAGGCACGTGACTCGTTTTAACTGGCGCAGCCAGACGGAGGGGTGTTGCTCTATCGAGACGGCGACACCCCTCCGTCATCGCTACGCTGACACCTCCCCTGCAAGGGGAGGATCAAAGGCGCCTCTTTTAGCCGCCGCCGAGGATGTTGATGGTGAAGGCAATCACGCCAAGGTTGAATATGAACGCGGCCAGACAATGGAAGATCACCGTCTTTCGCATGGGCGTAGTGGTGATGCTCACGTCCGACGTCTGAAAAGTCATCCCCAGCGTGAAGGCGAAATAGATGAAGTCCCAATAATTGGGTTCGTCGCTATTGGGAAAGTCGATGCCGCCCGCTTCCGGCGTATCGCCTTCGCTGATGTAACAGATATGTGCATAGTGCAGAGCGTAGACGGTGTTGGAGAATATCCAGGCGATGACCAAAGTGGCCAGCAGCAGCACAATCGTCGCCGCGTCCGGCGCATCATGCGCGGTGACCGCCACGCCCACGGCGACGAGTATCACAAAGCTCACAATAGCCGTCAGCAGCAGCATGACGCCGCGATTGGCGTCATTGTCACGCGCGTTGCGGCGCATGGTGCCAGCGTCCGCGTCCAGAAGAGCACTGACGGAAGCCAGAAACGCCACCGCCGCGATGTCAAAACCCGCCATCACGGCTTCATGCCAGGGCAACACCAGCGCCAACGGCGCAGCCGTTGCCAATAGCGCAAGGAACATGCCGTAGCGCCATGGAAAGATCCGATGCCGGGCGTTCCGCTTCATCGGCCGATTAACGCCAACTGTGCCGCGTCACGCAACTCTTTTCGCGGTGCTTACTGGTCGCGGCGACCGAGCAACCGCAGGCGCAGGGCATTCAGCTTGATGAAACCGGCGGCGTCACGCTGGTCATACGCGCCCGCATCGTCCTCAAACGTCACGACCTTTTCGCTGTAAAGGCTGAACGGCGACTTGCGGCCCGTCACAGACACGCTGCCCTTATAGAGTTTCAGCCGCACCGTTCCGGTCACCTTGGCCTGACTATGGTCGATGGCCGCCTGCAGCATCTCGCGCTCGGGTGAGAACCAGAAGCCGTTGTAGATGAGTTCGGCATAGCGCGGCGCGAGTTCGTCCTTCAGATGCGCGGCACCGCGATCCAGCGTCAATTGCTCGATCCCGCGATGCGCCGCGGCATAGATCGTACCACCGGGCGTTTCATACATGCCGCGCGACTTCATGCCGACAAAGCGGTTCTCCACCAGATCGAGCCGACCGATGCCATGCCTGCGACCATATTCGTTCAATGCTTCCAGAAGCGTCGCGGGCGACATGCCTTCGCCATTGATCGCCACGCCATCGCCCCGTTCGAAATCGATAGTGATCGTCTCGGCCTGATCGGGCGCGTCTTCCGGGTGAACGGTGCGCGAATAGACGTAATCGGGGACTTCCTCCCACGGATCTTCCAGCACTTTGCCCTCGGACGAGGTATGCAGCATGTTGGCGTCGGTCGAAAACGGGCTTTCGCCACGCTTGTCCTTCGCGATCGGAATCTGATGCTCTTCGGCAAAGGCGATCAGGCGCGTGCGGCTGGTCAAATCCCATTCGCGCCATGGGGCGATGACCTTGATGTCCGGTTGCAGCGCATAATAGCCAAGTTCGAAGCGAACCTGATCATTGCCCTTGCCAGTCGCACCATGGCTCACTGCGTCGGCATTAACCTGCCGCGCGATCTCGATCTGGCGCTTGGCGATCAGCGGACGGGCGATGGACGTACCCAGCAGATACACCCCTTCGTACACCGCATTGGCGCGCATCATCGGAAAGACATAGTCCTTCACAAACTCCTCGCGCAGGTCGTCGATGAAGATATGCTCGGGCTTTACGCCCATCATCTCGGCCTTGCGACGTGCCGGTTCCAGTTCCTCGCCCTGCCCCAGATCGGCGGTGAAGGTCACGACTTCGCAATTATAGGTCTGCTGCAACCATTTCAGAATGACGCTGGTGTCGAGACCTCCCGAAAAGGCAAGGACGACACGGTTGATCTGATCGGACATGAAGCGGGCTTTCGTGCGGGCGCTGAAGTTGCGGGCGCGTAACAGGGACGCACCCGAATCGCAACACCAGGGTCACACCCACCCCTGCAAAGTGGCGATCAGCCAGACGCCCAGTCCAATGAATAACGCCGCCGCAACAGCATGGACGGCTGTTAGCGGAACGCGCTTGATAATCGCCTCCCCCAAAAAGACGGCAGGCACGTTGGCGATCATCATTCCCAGCGTCGTGCCCGCCGTGACGGCCAGGAGGCTGGCGAAATCCGTGCCGAACTGCGCGCCCAGGGCGATAGTCGCAATCTGCGTCTTGTCGCCCATCTCCAATAGGAAGAAGGCAATCGCGGTCGTGACGAACATCCCGAAATGCGGCACGGTCTTGATCTCGTCATCGATCTTGTCGGGTATCAGCGTCCACAGACCCATGGCGATAAACCCGACCGCGACGGCATAACGAAAAGCGACGCCATCCAGCAGGCCCGCGATGCTGTGCCCGACCCATGCGGCCAAAAAGTGATTGACCAGCGTCGCGACCAATATGCCGCCGATGATGGGCCATGGCCTGCGAAACCGCGTCGCCAGAAGAATGGCGAGCAACTGCGTCTTGTCACCCATCTCGGCGAGGGCAACGACGACGGTCGAGGCAAGTAAAGCATCCATATGTTCAATCCGGGTCGGGCGAAGGCGAGCGCAATGCCATCGACATCCCCGCCCCGACGGCACGGAAAGCCAATGCCATTGGTCTCGACAGGCGGAATCATGATGACTCCGTCCCGCGCACCATGGTGTCTCCACCAAATATGTTGACGCGCGGCCCACGGCTAAGCCGTGGCTGGCTACTCCCCAGATGACGAGCGCCCTCCTAAAGTGAATTTTGACATAAGCAAGTTAGTGACACAATTGATTTAGGAAACCGATCAGTGCGGCTTTATTTATCAATTTCCTGATGCACCAACCATCCGCTACCCATGGTTCAACTACAAAGGAGATGATCCATGAGTGACGAATTAACGCCCGGTGGGCTGCAGATGACGACAAGCGCCGGTGCGCCGATCGCCGATAACCAGAATTCCTTGAGCGCTGGTCCGCGCGGCCCATTACTGTTGCAGGACTATCAGCTTCTCGAAAAGCTGGCGCACCAGAACCGCGAGCGTATTCCCGAACGCGTAGTGCATGCAAAGGGTTGGGGTGCGCATGGTACGCTGACCATCACCGGCGATATCAGCCGATATACCAAGGCGAAAGTGCTGCAACCGGGCGCGACGACGCCAATGATCGCGCGCTTTTCCACCGTGGCGGGTGAAGCTGGCGCAGCGGATGCAGAACGCGACGTGCGCGGATTTTCACTCAAATTCTATACGCCGGAGGGTAACTGGGATCTTGTCGGCAACAATACTCCTGTGTTCTTCGTGCGCGACCCGGTGAAGTTCCCAGACTTCATTCACACGCAAAAGCGTCATCCGCGCACCAACCTGCGTTCGCCCACCGCAATGTGGGACTTCTGGTCGCTCAGCCCCGAATCACTGCATCAGGTCACGATCCTCATGTCGGATCGAGGCCTTCCGGTCGGCGTGCGGAACGTGAATGGCTATGGCAGCCACACGTTCAGCCTGATCAACGATGCGGGTGAGCGCTTCTGGGTGAAGTTCCACTTCAAGACGATGCAGGGCCATCAGCACTGGACCAACGAACAGGCGGGCGAGGTCGTGGGCCGCACTCGCGAATCGACGCAGGAAGATTTGTTCGAATCCATCGAGAAGGGCGACTTCCCCAAATGGAAGATGCAGGTCCAGATCATGCCCGAGCTGCATGCGGACACAACGCCGTATAATCCGTTCGATCTTACGAAGGTGTGGCCGCACGCGGATTACCCACCCATTGATATCGGGGTGTTCGAACTGAACCGGAACGCGGACAATTATTTCTCGGAGATAGAGCAACTGGCGATGTCTCCTTCCAACATCGTGCCGGGCATTGGCTTCTCGCCCGACAAGATGCTGCAGGCCCGCATATTCAGCTATGCCGACGCGCATCGTCATCGGATCGGCACGCATTATGAGGCGCTGCCCGTCAATGCACCCAAGTCCCCTGTGCATCATTATCACAAGGACGGCGCAATGCGCTTCACGCCGAACAATCCAAACCCGGCCGCCTATTACGAGCCGAACAGCTTTGGCGGGCCGGTCGAGGACAACAAGTTCCTGGAGCCGCCTTTGCGGATCTCCGGGGATGCAGCGCGGTATAATCATCGCGAAGGCAATGACGATTTCGGTCAACCACGCGCCTTGTTCAACTTGTTCGACGAGGGGCAGAAGGAACGGTTGTTCGCGAACATTGCCGCAGCGATGGGCGACATTCCTGACTTCATCGAGGAGCGCCAGTGCAAGCTCTTCGATCAGGTCCATGCCGACTATGGCGCAGGCGTTCGCCGGGCGCGCGCGACGATCAAGGACCGCAATCCCTCGATCTCGGCGCCTACCGACCAGCTTCTATCCAACGCCTCCGCCTGATTGCCAATGTACAAGGAAGAAGGCCGCATCCTCATGGTGCGGCCTTCTTCTATTGCCGCGCCACCTTCGCATGCCTAGATAAGAACTGTGGCGCAGCATCATCACCATCACGAACCGACGGGAACGTCGCTCGCCAGCGAGGCACAGGCTACGCTGGAGCGCAATGGCGAGCAGTGGACGCCCATGCGTGCGTCGATATTCGAGGCTCTGGCGCAGGAGGAAAAACCCGCGTCCGCCTATGATATCGCTGACGCCGTGTCGAAAGCGCGCGGCAAGCGGGTCGCCCCTAACAGCGTCTATCGCATCCTCGACCTCTTCGTGTCCTCCAACCTCGCCATGCGCGTCGAAAGCGCCAACGCGTATATCGCCAATGCGCATCCAGGCTGCCTGCATGACTGTATTTTCCTGGTCTGCAGAATCTGCGGCGAGGCAACGCATGTCGATGATGACAGTTTGACCACCAATGTTCGCAAGCGTGCCGCTGCGGAGGGCTTCAAGGCGGAACGCCCCATCATCGAGGTGCTTGGCACTTGCACGAAATGCGCCGCCTGATTCGCGCGGCGACATTCGACAGCTTTGGCGTTACCGGCTAAAGCGGCAGTCAGGAGAAACACTTACCTATGTCCGAACGCCCCTCCACACCGCTGCTCGACCAAGTGAACCTGCCCGCCGACTTGCGTAAACTTGATTCGGCGCAGCTTCCCCAGCTTGCCGAAGAACTGCGGCAGGAAGTTATCTCCGCCGTGGGCGTCACCGGCGGCCATCTGGGTTCGGGCCTTGGCGTGGTCGAACTCACCACCGCGATCCATTATGTGTTCGATACCCCGTCCGACCGGCTGGTCTGGGATGTAGGTCATCAATGCTATCCGCATAAGGTACTGACCGGTCGCCGAGACCGCATTCGCACGTTGCGGGCGGGCGGCGGCCTGTCCGGCTTCACTAAGCGGTCCGAGAGTGAATATGATCCGTTCGGCGCCGCGCACAGCTCCACCTCGATCAGCGCTGCTTTGGGCTTCGCGATTGCCAACAAGCTGAAGGGCATTCCCGGCAAGGGCATTGCCGTGATCGGCGACGGCGCGATGTCCGCCGGCATGGCCTATGAAGCGATGAACAACGCGCGCGAGGCCGGCAATCGCCTCGTCGTGATCCTCAACGACAACGACATGTCGATTGCGCCACCGGTGGGCGGACTCTCCGCCTATCTGGCGCGCATCGTGTCCAGCCGCGAATTCCTGTCCGTGCGCGACGTCCTCAAGCGGCTCGCGCGCAAGCTGCCGCGCCCGCTGCACAAGGCTGCGCGCAAGACCGATGAATTCGCGCGCGGCATGGCCATGGGCGGCACCTTGTTCGAGGAACTTGGTTTCTATTATGTCGGCCCCATCGACGGCCACAATCTCGATCAGCTGATCCCGGTCCTGGAAAATGTGCGTGATGCGGAGGAAGGCCCGATCCTCGTCCATGTCGTCACCAAAAAGGGCAAGGGTTATGCCCCCGCCGAAGCGGCGAGCGACAAATATCATGGCGTCCAGAAATTCGACGTAGTGACTGGCGCGCAGGCGAAAGCACCGCCCGGACCGCCAAGCTACACCAGCGTATTCGCCAATGCCCTGCTCGCCGAAGCGCAGAAGGACAACCGAATCTGCGCGATCACGGCCGCCATGCCCGCAGGCACCGGCCTCGACAAATTCCAGCAGGCGTTCCCGGAGCGCACCTTTGACGTGGGCATCGCCGAACAGCATGCCGTGACCTTTGCGGCAGGTCTCGCCGCGCAGGGCATGCGGCCGTTCTGCGCGATTTATTCCACCTTCCTGCAACGCGCCTATGATCAGGTCGTGCATGACGTCGCGATTCAGAATCTGCCCGTGCGCTTCGCGATCGATCGCGCGGGCCTGGTTGGCGCTGATGGCAGCACGCACGCGGGCAGCTTCGACGTGACCTATCTGGCGACCTTGCCCAATTTCGTGGTGATGGCGGCGGCGGACGAGGCCGAGTTGGTCCATATGGTGCACACTTGCGCCCAGCATGACAGCAGCCCGATCGCGGTCCGCTATCCACGCGGCAATGGCACCGGCGTCGCACTTCCGGCCGAACCGGAGTTGCTTGAAATCGGCAAAGGCCGCATCGTCCGCCAAGGGCACAAGGTTGCGATCCTGTCGCTCGGCACGCGGCTGGAGGAGGCGCTGAAAGCCGCCGACGCATTGGAGGCCAAAGGCCTCTCCACGACGGTCGCCGACCTGCGCTTCGCCAAGCCACTAGACGAAGCGCTCATCCGCAAGCTCCTCGGCAGCCACGAAGTTGCCGTGACGGTGGAGGAAGGCGCGGTCGGCGGGCTTGGCGCGCATGTGCTGACCCTGGCCAGCGACCTTGGCCTTACCGACGCAGGCCTGAAAATCCGCACCTTGCGCCTTCCCGACATCTTTCAGGATCAGGACAAGCCGGAAAAGCAATATGCCGATGCGCGTCTGGATGCAGCCGCGATCGTCGATACCGTGCTGACCGCGCTCCGCCATAACAGCGCAGGCGTCGTGGGCGAAGTCCGCGCCTGACGAAGCGGACGGTTGACGCCGCCCCCTTGCCCCCGCTAGGCGGCAGCCTTTCCAGCAGGATATCATGATGACCGACACGCCCGAAGATCAGGCTCCCGCAAGCGAACAGGCGTCGGTAACCGATACGCCGCCCGACCGCCTGTCTACCAATCCCCGCAGCCCGCATTTCGACATAGACGTGCTTCAGCGCGGTATCGGCATCCGCTTCAAGGATCGGGTTCGCACCGATGTGGAAGAATATAGCATTTCGGAAGGCTGGATACGCGTCGCAGCAGGCAAGACCCGCGACCGCCACGGCCAACCGCTGACGATCAAACTGTCGGGTCCGGTAGAAGCCTGGTATGAAAATCCGCCGCAGGAAGCAGAAGCGGAATAGAGCGGCGCTGACGCACTGACCCGCGCCGCAGCCTCAATAGGCGCGGGTTTCAGCCCCATCGAGCCAGTGGCCGCAGCCTAGTGCCGCGCCATCATCCACGTCCGAGAGCGCCGCAACCGTGCGCCATCCTTCCGCGCGCAGCGCCTTGGCGCGCGCGGCGTCGTACCCCAAGGGCAGGAACAGCCGCTTGACCGGCACTTGCCCGAATCCTGCATCGATCAGCGGATCGGGATAGAGTGAAAAGCCGACAGCGGGTTCTTCGCTGCCATCCGCGCGCATGATCGCGTAGCCGCCCCCGCGCCCGATCTCGCCGACAAAACCCTCCGCGAAAATCGAAAAGCCGAACCAGCTTTGATATTCGAAGCCGTGGCGTTCGGTGGGGTCCAGCGTCAGCGTGATATCCCAGCCGATCGGCTTGGCAATGGCGCGCAACGCGGCAATCCGGCTGGCAATGGCACCATCGGCGTGAGTGGAGTCAAAAGCGGCCAGCTTGTCCATCGCGGCATGGAACGGCCCAGCCGCTTCGATCAATGGCAGATATGCCGCTGGCGCAGCACCCAAGGCGACCAACGCACCGGCGTCCTTGGCGTCCAGTTCTGCCCGCACCTGCTCTCGCTCCGCGTCCCCAAGCGGCATCGGTCCTGCGGCAAGCGTGTCGATCAGGTCGGGAAGCGTGAAGTCTATCGTGATGCCCGCGACGCCCGCAGCCTGCAAAGCCTCGATGGCGACATTCACGATTTCGACGGCAGCGGCGACGCTATCCGTCCCGATCAGTTCCGCGCCAATCTGCAAGCGTTCGCGCTCGGGACGGAGCTGGTTCGCACGCAGCCTCAACACCGGGCCACCATAGGACAGCCGCAAAGGGCGCGCGGCAGCGGCAAGGCGCGTGGCGGCAATGCGGCCCAGTTGCGCAGTCATGTCCGGGCGGATCGCCAGGGTACGCTGCGACACGGGATCGACCACGCGCAGCAGATCCTGCGCCCGCGCCGACTTCAATCGCTGCGTCAGCGTTTCCTCAAACTCTGCCACCGGCGGCATTACGCGCGCATAGCCGTGCGCCGCGACCGTATCGAGCACATTGCGGGCCAGATGCGCCGACGCCTCCGCCGCTGGCGGCAAACGATCGGACAAGCCTTCGGGCAGGAGGCCGGTTACGCCCTGATTTGGAGAGGTCATGGCTGGCGCTTCTAGCGAGTTTGACGAAAGAGGCCAGAGGTTCGGGGCGGGTGTTTGATCCCGCCCCGAAACATGTCAGGCAAAGCGCAGCAGCTTGACGGTCTTCACGCCTGCCAGCTTGCAGATGTCCCACAGCAAAGGCTCGGTCACTGTGCCGTCCACCGACAGCAATAGCACCGCTTCCCCACCCTGATCGCGACGGCCAAGGTTGAATGTGCCGATATTGACGTCCGCCTCTCCCAAAGTCGAACCCAGGCGACCGATAAAGCCGGGCGCATCCTGATTCACGATGTAGAGCATGTTGCCGGCAAGATCGGCTTCCACCTTGATGCCGAACAATTCAACCAGACGCGGCTGCGTCGGACCGAACAATGTGCCTGCAACCGAACGCTCACCCGTGGGCGTCTGGACGGTGACGCGCACCAGCGTCTGATACGCGCCTTCACGGTCGTGGCGCACTTCACGCACGTCCAGGCCCCGCTCCTTGGCCAGATAGGGCGCATTGACCATGTTCACCGTGTCGGAATAAGCGCGCATCAGGCCCGCCAGCACCGCCGCCGTGATCGGCTTCTGGTTCAGTTCCGCCGCATGGCCCTCCACTTCGACCGAGACGCCCTGCACCTGATCGCCTTCCAATTGGCCAAGCAGGCTGCCCAGCTTTTCGGCAATCGCCATGTAAGGCTTCAGCTTGGGCGCTTCTTCCGCGGACAGGCTGGGCATGTTGAGAGCATTGGTAACGCCGCCATCCAGCAGATAATCGGAGAGTTGATCAGCAACTTGCAGCGCTACATTGACCTGCGCTTCGTCAGTCGATGCACCCAGATGCGGGGTCGAGATAAAGTTCGGGGTGCCGAACAGCGGGTTTTCCTTGGCAGGCTCGGTCACGAACACGTCAAGCGCCGCGCCACCGATGTGGCCGCTGTCGAGACCCGCCTTCAATGCGGCTTCGTCAATCAGGCCGCCGCGCGCGCAATTGACGATCCGCACGCCCTTCTTGGTCTTGGCGAGGTTTTCCGCCGACAGGATGTTGCGCGTCTGGTCGGTAAGCGGCGTGTGCAGCGTGATGAAGTCGGCGCGGGCGAGCAAGTCGTCCAGCGTGACCTTCTCCACGCCCATGTCCACGGCGCGCTCGGGCGTCAGGAAGGGATCGAACGCAATCACCTTCATCTTGAGGCCCAGCGCACGATCCGCAACGATCGAGCCGATATTGCCCGCGCCGATGAGACCCAGCACCTTGCCGGTGACTTCCACGCCCATGAAGCGGTTCTTCTCCCACTTGCCCGCTTGCGTCGAAGCGTCAGCCTCGGGCAGTTGGCGCGCAAGCGCGAAGATCAGCGCGATGGCGTGTTCGGCGGTGGTGATCGAGTTGCCGAACGGGGTGTTCATGACGACCACGCCCTTGGCGGACGCGGCAGGAATATCGACGTTATCAACACCGATACCGGCGCGACCGATGACCTTCAGGTTAGTCGCCGCATCGAGGATCGCCTTGGTAACCTTAGTGGAGGAACGGATCGCGAGGCCATCATACTGGCCGATGATGGCGATCAGCTCCTCTGGCGTCTTGCCGGTGATTTCATCGACTTCGACGCCACGGTCGCGGAAGATTGCGGCGGCACGGGGGTCCATTTTATCGGAAATGAGGACTTTGGGCATGATATTTTCCTATCGTTCATCGTCACCCCGGGCTTGACCTGGGGTCCCGCTATTACGCGGGCGGCGTAGAGGAGAAGCGGGACCCCGGATCAAGTCCGGGGTGACGCAAGGGGTAGGGTCAGGCAGCCTTCGTCTGGGCATAGGCCCAGTCGAGCCAGGGGCCGAGCGCTTCGATATCGGCGGTATCTACAGTCGCGCCGCACCAGATGCGCAGGCCAGCCGGGGCATCACGGTATCCCGCAATGTCATAGGCCGCGCCTTCCTTATCCAGCAAACCGGCGAAGCTCTTGATGAACGCTTCGTCCGCGCCTTCCACAGTGAGGCACACGCTGGTCTTCGAGCGCGAAGCCGGATCGGCAGCAAGGTGACCAAGCCAGTCACGCTCCGCGACGATCTTGTCGAGCGCCGCCGCATTAGCGTCGCTGCGCCCGATCAGGCCAGCCGCACCGCCGATCGACTTGCCCCATTCCAGCGCAAAGATCGCGTCTTCGACCGCCAGCATCGAGGGCGTGTTGATCGTCTCGCCCTTGAACACGCCCTCGGCAAGCTTGCCCTTCGACACGAGGCGGAACACTTTGGGCAGCGGCCATTCCGGCGTGTAGGTCTCAAGCCGTTCGACCGCGCGGGGTCCAAGGATCAGCACGCCATGGCCGCCCTCCCCGCCCAGCACCTTCTGCCAGGAGAAAGTGGCGACATCGATCTTCGCCCAGTCGATGTCATAGGCGAACACGGCGCTGGTCGCGTCGGCGAAAGTCAGACCTTCGCGGTCCGCCGGAATCCAGTCCGCATTGGGAACACGCACGCCAGAGGTCGTGCCGTTCCAGGTGAACAGCACGTCATGGGCAAAATCGACGGCGGCAAGATCGGGCAGTTGGCCGTAATCGGCGCGCACGATCGTAGGGTCGATCTTCAATTGCTTGACGGCGTCCGTTACCCAGCCTTCGCCGAAGCTTTCCCACGCCATCGCGGTTACCGGACGCGCGCCCAGCATCGTCCACATCGCCATTTCGAACGCGCCAGTGTCGGACCCCGGCACGATGCCGATGCGGTGCGTGTCAGGCAGGTTCAGCAATTCGCGCATCAGGTCGATGCTGTACTGCAGGCGCGTCTTGCCGATCTTCGAACGGTGCGAACGGCCCAGGGATTGGGTAGCGAGTTTGTCGGGGGTCCAGCCGGGCGGTTTCGCGCAAGGGCCGGAAGAAAAGAAAGGACGCGCGGGCTTCAAGCCCGGACGGGTAACATCATTCATGTAGTCTCTCCTCACAGAGAGCACGCGCGGCGTTGGGACCGCGTGGCCCGCCGGCCCCTCTATAGAGGCGCGGGGTTTAGTCAAGCGCCTTCACTCAGGCCATCGTGCGGC
>JBPPMC010000033.1:0-10186 GCA_051305835.1 Sphingobium sp. | reverse complement strand
CGCACATCATTCAATGTGGGTTAAGGGAAGACGAGGCATCGCAGGAATACCTTCGGTCCCGACCTTTTCCTTAAAGTCATGAGAGGACAATCATTCATGCGCTACGCATACGCCATTACCGGAGCCTTGCTGCTCGGCGGCACTGCCATTGCCGTAACATCCAGCCAGCCACTCGGTGCGCAGACGGCCCAGAATGAAAATATGCAGGCCGCCGCACCGCGCGGCGCACCGGTCAGCTTCGCCGACATGGTCGAAAAGCTGCAACCGGCAGTCGTCAACATCTCTACCCGCCAGCGCGTCAAGGTGCCCAATAACCCGTTCGCCGGAACGCCCTTCGGCGATCTTTTCGGTTCGCAGGGCGGCGGCACTCCGCAGACGCGACAGGCGCAGTCGCTGGGGTCCGGCTTCATCGTTTCGGCGGACGGCTATATCGTCACGAACAATCACGTGGTCGCGCCCGGCGCGGAAGGCGCGACGATCGACAGCATCACCGTGACGCTGACGAACCGCGAGGAATATACCGCGAAGCTGATCGGCCGTGACGCCGCAAGCGATCTCGCCGTGTTGAAGATCGAACCGAAAAAGGCGCTGCCCTTCGTGAAGTTCGGGGACAGCACCAAGGCGCGCGTAGGCGACTGGGTGATTGCCATCGGCAATCCCTTCGGGCTTGGCGGCACCGTGACGGCGGGCATCATCTCCGCCGTACATCGTAACACCGGCGGCGGCAGTGACCGCTTCCTGCAAACCGATGCGTCGATCAATCAGGGCAACTCCGGTGGCCCGATGTTCGACATGAACGGCAACGTCATTGGTATCAACAGCCAGATTCTCTCCCCCTCAGGCGGCAATGTCGGCATCGGCTTTGCCATTCCGTCGGAGCAGGCGACGCCGGTCATCGAAACGCTGCGCAAGGGCCAGAGCGTTCGTCGTGGCTATCTGGGTGTCCAGATCACACCGCTATCGGATGACATTGCAGAGTCATTGGGCCTCGCCAAGAATCGCGGCGAGTTCATCCAGGGTGTCGAGCCAGGCCAGGGCGCCGACAAGGCTGGCATCAAGGCAGGCGACGTGATCGTCAAGGTCAACAATCGCGAAGTGACGCCGGACGAGACACTCTCGTTCATCGTCGCGAATCTGCCGATCGGGTCGAGCGTCCCCATCGAATTGATCCGCAACGGCAAGCGCATGACAGTCAATGCCGTCGTCGCACAGCGTCCGCCCGAAGATCAACTGAGCAGCTTTGCTGCGCCGGATGATGACGATTTCTCCAATCCACAGCAGCAGCCCGATAGCGGCGCCGCCGCGCAGCAAAGCCTCGGCATTGCCATCACCCCGCTGACGCCGGGGATCATTCGTCAGCTTGGCGTACCGACGGAAACGCGCGGCGTCGTCATCACGACTGTCGATCCGTCTACCGACGCTGGATCGAAGGGACTGCGTCGTGGCGACATCATCCTGTCGGCGAACAACCGCCCGATCCTCACCGAAGCTGATCTGAAAGCTGCTGTGGCGCAAGTCACGGCTGCGGGTCGCAATGCGGTGCTGCTTCAGGTGCTGCGCCGCGGCCAGCCTGCGACGTTCATCGGGATTCGCCTACGCGACAAGTGATCCATTGAAATGAAGCTATCCGGCTCCCCGTCCGGCCTTCCCATGACTGCCACGAGTGGCTAGTCTTGCGGGAAGCGCGGGACGGGGAGTTTTGTTTATGAGCGATGGTATCTTTCTCGGGCTGGCTCCCGATAGCACGGCCGGCGCGCGACAGTTCCTCAACCTCAAACGCGCCAATCGCCACGGCCTGATCGCGGGCGCGACTGGCACGGGCAAGACCGTCACGCTGCAGGGCATTGCCGAGAGTTTCTCCGCCGCCGGCGTCCCGGTGTTCGTCGCCGATGTGAAGGGCGATCTCTCCGGCATTTCCATGGCCGGATCGCCGACGTTCAAGAACGCCGACAAGCTGGTGTCGCGCGCCAAGGAAGTCGGCATCGAGAACTACATCTACGCCGACAATCCGGCGATCTTCTGGGATCTGTATGGTGAGCAGGGTCATCCGATCCGCACGACCGTCAGCGAGATGGGACCGCTGCTGCTCTCACGCCTGATGAACCTCAATGAGACGCAGGAAGGCGTGCTGTCCATCGCCTTTCGCTATGCCGATGAGGAAGGGCTGCTCCTGCTCGATCTGGGCGATCTCCAGTCGATGCTCGCCTATTGCGCGGAAAATGCCGATATGCTGTCGGCGAAATATGGCAATGTTACCAAGGCAAGCGTCGGCACGATCCAGCGCCAGTTGCTGCAACTCGATAGCCAGGGCGGCGCGCATTTCTTCGGGGAACCGGCGCTCGATATCCATGACTTCCTGAAAACTGACGATCGGGGTCGCGGCTACATCAACGTCCTCGCCGCCGATAAACTGATGCAGAGTCCGAAGCTGTACTCGACCTTCCTGCTCTGGCTGATGTCGGAAATGTTCGAAACGCTGCCCGAAGTCGGTGACCCGGAAAAGCCGGTTCTGGTGTTCTTCTTCGACGAAGCCCATTTGCTGTTCGAGGATGCCCCCAAGGCGCTGACCGACAAGATCGAGCAGGTCGTGCGCCTGATCCGGTCCAAGGGCGTCGGCATTTATTTCATCACGCAGAATCCCATTGATATTCCCGAAGATGTTGCGGGCCAGCTTGGCAATCGCGTTCAGCACGCCTTGCGCGCCTTCACGCCCCGCGATCAGAAGGCGATCAAGGCGGCGGCGGACACGTTCCGCATCAACCCGGACCTGGATATTGCAACTGCCATCACCGAACTGAAGACGGGCGAAGCGCTAGTATCGGTGTTGCAGGAGGACGGATCACCCTCGATAGTGCAGCGTACTTTGATCGCCCCGCCCCGCTCGCGGCTGGGTCCGGTGGATGCCAAGGAGCGCGCGATCATTCAGTCGATCTCGCCCGTCGCCGGGAAATATGATGACGCGATAGATCGGGAATCCGCAGAGGAAATTCTGGCCGCGCGGGGCAATGCCGCCGCCGCTGCCGCGACCGCCGCAAAGGCGCAGATCGAGTCGGACAAAGCCGCAGCCACGCAGGCGAAGGTTGAAGCCAAGCAGCAAGAGGCACAGTTGAAGGAACAGGCCCGCGCCGAGGCAGCCGCGGCGCGCGAAGCCGCCAAGCCTTCGGCGCTGGGCCGTGCCGTTCAGTCCGCCACGCGTTCAGCCGCTTCGACAGTAGGGCGGCAGGTCGCTAACGAACTTACAAAGGCCGTGTTTGGCGGAACGTCGCGCAAATCGACGTCCGGCGGGATCGCAGGACGTCTGGTGCGGGGGATACTGGGTGGGCTTTTCAAATAAAGCCGGTCGTGCGGCGAAAGGTTGACGTCAACCTTTCGGCAGGAACCGGTCGGCAATTTCCTGCGCGATGCGCGCGGGGCGTAGCGTCGCCGAGTCGAGGCAACACCAGCTCGACTTCACTTCCGCAAGAACTTCCTCGCCGCGCTTGATCAGCGTTTCGTAAAAAGCGCGTGCGCCCTGCACCTTTTCCACGATCACGGTCGCAATGATGGGATCGTCAAGGAAGGCTGGTTTCCGGTACGTAATCTCATGCTTGAGCGCGACCCAGAGATGCTCGGCGATCGCGGCGGGCGGCGCGATTTTTTCCCAATGAGCGACCACCGCTTCCTGTACCCATTTGAGATAATGAGCATTATTAACGTGGCCCATGAAGTCTATGTCTTCGGGCAGCACGGAAATAGCATGGTGGTGAACGGCAGATGTCATGCGCCGAATATAGGACCGACGCGTCAGAATTTCCACAACTGGTTTAGCCGCGGCCCCGATACCCCGGCACGTCCTGACTCGGCAACCACAGTCCCTTTGGCGGCTCTCCCGATTGCCAGAACACGTCGATAGGGATGCCCCCGCGGGGATACCAATAGCCGCCGATCCGCAGCCAAAGCGGTGCCATTTCATCGAACAGGCGCTGGCCGATGCCGACCGTGCAATCCTCGTGGAAGGCTGCATGGTTCCTGAAACTGCCCAGGAACAATTTCAGGGATTTCGATTCGACGATGGTCTCTCCCGGCGCATAGTCGATCACAAGGTGCGCGAAATCCGGCTGGCCCGTCACCGGACATAAAGACGTGAATTCCGGCACGGCAAAGCGCACGAGATAAAGCGACCCCGCACGGGGGTTTGGCACATAATCCAGAAGCGCCTCTTCCGGCGTAGCGGGCAAGGCGCTGGTCTGACCCAGATGAATCGGTTGCATGACCTGCCGTCTACGCGATCACACGGCTGATGTCATTCCCCTCCACATCGCCTATATCGTTCAGCAATGGTTCACGCGCGCGCCAGCTTTGGCAGGAAGATCATGGGGATATTCAAATTTAGCTTGCTGGCGGCAATAGCTGCCGCCGCGCCCGACGCTGCCGTGGCGCAGCAGGACGATGGCCTGTCCCCTGTCCTTCAGGATTTCCGCCTGGACCCAACGCGCGATCCGAACCGACAGCGCGCACCAGTTCGTGCAGGGCCGGAAATCGGGACTGTGCCCGACGCCGTACCGCTGCCATCGGTAAATGCTCCGACAGTGACACCGCCGCCAGCGGTCGCCGCGACGCCGCCGCCCGCCGTGGCTCCGACCGTAAGATCGGTTCCACGCGCAACGCGCCCAAGTCCTGCGGCGGAGCCGGAGACGCAAGCAGCACCAGTGCCGGAAGCGGCGACTTCGCCTGATCCCGCGACGGAAGCGACACCGCCTCAATCCGATCCGACGGACGACATGCCAAGCGCGCCGGTTGCAGCGCCCGCATCGGTGCCGGAAACGCAAACGGCTGCGACGGGCATCTTGCCATGGATCATTGGCGGCCTTGCCGTCCTTCTGATCGGAGCGTTGCTGCTTTGGCGACGGCGGAAGACTGCCGAGGAACCGGTGGAAGAACTGATCGTCACGCCTGTTCCGGCGGTAGTGGAACAGCCGACGCCGGCACCCATCGATGTTGCGCCACCCACACCCGTCCGTTCCCCGACACCCCCTCCCGTCGTGACGAGAGCGCGCGGAGATGTGCCTGATGCCGCGCCGCTCACGCTGACCTTCACGCCCCTCCAGGCCCGCACGACCATGATTGGGGCGCAGCTGGCCTACCGCCTGACGCTGCGCAATCAGGGAAAGACGGCACTGGATGGCCTCGCAATCCCCGCTTTGATGATCAATGCCGATGCACAGCAGCCGCAAAAGCTCGCCGCGTTTTTCGATGACCCCTTTGCTCCGGAAGCCCATCGCGTCGCACACCTTGCGCCCGGCGCGGACGTGACGGTCGAGGGCGAGTTGCGGCTGGACCAAATCGTGCCCATCGAAGTACAGGGCCGCGCTTTGCTCATCCCGCTTGTCGCCTTCAAAATCATCTCGCTGGATGGCGACGAACTGGCACGCGCGACCTTCATCGTGGGTCAGGAAAGCAATCCGCCGCGCGCAAAGATGGCGCCGTTCCGACTCGATCAGGGACCGCGTCAGTTCCGCGATATCGGCAGCCGCCCGGCACCGGAGATGATCGCCGCTTGACGGTGCGACCCGGCCACCCGACCTTGGGATCATGCCGCGTACCGCCAAGACATTGATTCCACTGCTGGGCGACCAGCTCAGCCTCGACATATCCTCGCTGGAGGATGCGGATCCAGCAAAGTCCGTGATCCTGATGATGGAGGTGGCGGACGAGACGACGTATGTCGCGCATCATCGCGCCAAGATCGCCTTCATCCTGTCGGCGATGCGCCACCATGCCGATGTTTTGCGCGAACGGGGCTGGTCGGTCGACTATGTCACGCTCGATGATCCGGCGAATAGCGGCAGCTTTACCGGTGAAGTCGCACGCGCGGTCGCGCGGCATAGGCCAACGGAAATCGTCGTCACCGAAGCCGGTGAATGGCGCGTGCAGGCGATGCTGGAGGAATGGCAAGGCCGCTTTGCCCTGCCTGTGGATATCCGCCTCGACACGCGCTTTCTCGCCTCTCACGCAGAGTTCGACACCTGGGCTGCGGGCAAGACCCAGCTGCTGATGGAATTTTTCTATCGCGAGATGCGGCGCAAGACGAGCCTACTGATGGACGGTGACAAGCCCGAAGGCGGAAAGTGGAATTACGATGCCGACAACCGCAAGCCCGCTATGCGCAGCCTGTTCATCCCGCAGCCGCCGCGCTTTACTCCGGACGCGATCCAGCAGGACGTGCTGGCGATGGTCGCGGCGCGCTTCCCGGACAATATCGGGAGCCTCGACAATTTTGCATTCGCAGCCACGCGCGCAGACGCGCTGAAGGCGCAAGCGGCGTTTCTCGACACGGCGCTACCGCAGTTCGGCGATTATCAGGATGCGATGCTGACCGGTGAGCCATTCCTGTGGCATTCCTTCCTATCGCCATACATGAATTGCGGACTGCTCGACCCGCTGGAATTGTGCCGCGCAGTCGAGCAGCGATATCGCGATGGCAGGGTCCCGTTGAACAGTGCCGAGGGGTTTATCCGCCAGATCATCGGCTGGCGTGAGTTCGTGCGCGGCGTATATTGGCGTGAGGGGCCGGATTATGTCACGCGCAATCATCTGGATGCGCACCGTCCGCTGCCGGGTTTCTACTGGACGGGCGAGACCGACATGCACTGCATGGCGCAGGCCATCGGCCAGACGATCGATCACGCCTACGCCCATCATATCCAGCGACTGATGATCACCGGCAACTTCGCGCTGCTGATCGGCGCGAACCCGGCTGACGTGCATCGCTGGTATCTGGAGGTGTATGCCGATGCCTATGAGTGGGTGGAGCTGCCCAACACGCTGGGCATGAGCCAGTTTGCCGATGGCGGCATATTGGCGTCCAAGCCCTATTGCTCGGGCGGTGCGTATATCGACCGGATGTCGGATTATTGTGGATCGTGCCGTTACAAGGTGAAGCAGCGAACCGGGCCGGACGCATGCCCGTTCAACGCGCTCTACTGGGACTTCCTCGACCGCAATAGCCAGAAGCTCCGGCGCAATCAGCGGCTTGCCATGCCGTACCGCACCTGGGAGAAAATGGCGGAGAGCGACAGGCAGGCAGTGCGAGACAGCGCAGCGGCGTTCCTCGACAGTCTCGTCCCTTATGCCTAAAGGGCCAAGTGACGGAGGGCGCGACATATGGATTTGCTGGTTTCGACTGATTGGCTTGCTGACGAAATGGGAGCGTCGGATTTACGCATTGTGGATGCCACGGCGTTCCTGCCGGGCAGCGACCGCGACCCGCAGGCGGAATATGATGCGGGGCATATTCCGGGGGCATTCTTCCTGAACCTCCCGGAGCTTGCCGATCTCAACGATCCGCGCCCCGGCATGTTGCCGCCGCCCGAGAAGTTCGCCAGCCGCATGGCCGCGCTGGGCCTTGGCGATGGCAGCCGCATCGTCATCTACGACAACAGCCCACTGCGCACGTCGGCGCGGGCATGGTGGATGTTCCACGTGTTCGGCGCGCATAATGTCGCGATCCTCGACGGTGGCCTGCCGAAATGGGTGGCCGAAAAGCGCGCGCTGGAAAGCGGCAAGCCCAAGACGCGTCATCGCCACTTCACCGTGTGGAAGGACGAGACCAGCGTAGTCACAAAGGCCGATGTTCTGGCAAACCTGTCCACCAAGGCGGCGCAAGTCGTGGACGCCCGTTCGATGAGCCGCTTCACCGGCGAAGACCCTGAACCGCGCGCAGGCATGGCCTCCGGGCATATCCCCGGCTCGGTATGCCTGCCCTACAGTCGCCTCTTCAATGCCGACAATAGCTGGAAGCGCGGACATGAATTGCGCGGGCTGTTCCATGAAGCGGGCATTGATATGGAAAAGCCGCTGATCGTCAGTTGCGGCAGCGGCGTGACGGCGGCAGACGTGATGTTCGCCGCGCATCTGCTCGGCAAGACCGACGTGTCGCTCTATGATGGCAGCTGGAGCGAATGGGGCCTCGACCCCGCGACACCCAAGGCGACAGGCCCGGTATGAGCGAAGGCGGTATGAGCGAAGGCGGCATGAGCGAAGATAGCGATGACCGCCAGCCACTGACCAAGCTGGTGCAGGCAGGGCGCAGGGCGGAATGGACCGGCATGCCCGGTCAACCCGGCGGCATCGTCAATCCGCCAGTGTGGCGCGCATCGACTATCCTGTACGACAATGTGGCGCATCTCCGCGCTGCCGTAACGGATACGCATGAGCGGCTGTTTTATGGCCGCAAGGGCACCCCTACGGCATGGTCGCTTGCCGATGCGCTGACGTCGCTGGAGCCGGGCGCGCACGCAACGGCCTTGTTCCCGTCCGGCGTGGCGGCGATTGCCTGTGCACTGATGGGCGTGCTGAGGCCGGGCGACGAATTGCTAATGGTCGACAGCGCCTATGACCCCACACGCAACTTCTGCGAAAAGGTGCTGCGGCCGTTCGGCGTGGAGACCATCTACTACGACCCCATGATTGGTGGCGACATCGCCAGCCTTTGTACGGATCGCACGCGCGCGATCTTCCTCGAAAGTCCCGGCAGCCTGACGTTCGAAGTCCAGGACGTGCCTGCGATCGTGGCGGCAGCGAAGGCACGCGACATCGTGACGCTGATGGACAACACCTGGGCCACATCGCTGTATTTCCAGCCGCTCGCGCACGGCGTGGACATATCGATCCTGGCCTGCACCAAATATATCGTCGGCCATAGCGACGTGATGATCGGATCGGTCACCGCCAACGCCGCGACCTGGGAGAAAGTGCGCAGCAGCGCACAATATTTCGGCCAGATGACCAGCCCGGACGACGCATGGCTTGCCTCACGCGGGCTGCGCACCCTTGGCGTGCGGCTGGCGCAGCATCAATCCGGCGCGTTGGAAGTGGCGCAATGGCTAGCGGAGCAGCCCGGCGTGGCGCGCGTGCTGCACCCCGCCCTGCCCGATTGTCCGGGACATGCTTTATGGAAGCGCGACTTTACCGGATCGAGCGGGCTGTTCACCTTCGTGCTGGACGGCGGCATGGGCGCGCGGGCGGACAAAGCGCGTGCGGCGCTGATCGATGGTCTCGCGCATTTTGGGATCGGCTATAGCTGGGGCGGGTTCGAGAGCCTTGCTCTTCCAGTTGACCCGCAGCGCTACCGTAGCGCGACCCAGTGGAAAGCGGATGGCCTCGCCATTCGGCTCAACATTGGTCTGGAGGATCCCTCCGATCTGATAGCCGATTTGAGCGCCGGATTGGAACGCTGGCGCGTAATGATGTAACCTTTCGTGCCTTGTTGCATTACAGCAATAACTAAGAAACAAACCGACATCTTTTGACATAAACCTCTTATGCGGTGCCGCATGGAGCGGCATTGCGAGCGGGTTATCGGCAAGCCTGCTCCCTCCGCTGCTTCGAAGCCGGAGAGAGAAGCGGGGGCCCTAGCGCAGGTGGGACGTTCGCGAGTCCATTATCGGCCTCACCGCCGTGCTTCTTTCATCCATCGCCAATCCTGTGTTCGCTCAGGAAGAGCCTGCACCCGCCGTCGCCGTGACCGGCGGCGCCACCGTGGTTTCCAACTATCGCTTCCGCGGCATTTCGCAGACTGACAAGAAGTTCGCCGTACAGGGCACCTTCACTGTCGCGCATGAATCCGGTTTCTATGCGACCGTATGGGGTTCTTCGATCGATGATTATGTCGCCAATGGCGGCGACCAGGAAATCGATCTCATCGGCGGTTGGGCGAAAGACTTCAACGGCACGAAACTCGACGTCGGTGTGCTGTATTACTACTATCCGGGTTCCAACGGCGCGAACACCGACTTCGTTGAGCCTTATGTCGCCGTGTCGCATACCTTCGGCCCAGTCAGCGCCAAGGTTTCCGCTGCCTATGCTCCAAAAGCCAATGCGCTGACGGTCGGCAGCGGCAAGGAAGACAATCTTTACACCGCGCTCGATCTGGGTGCAGCCGTCCCCGAAACGCCGATCAGCCTCTCGGCTCACCTTGGCCACAGCTTCGGTCGAGCTACCTCACCATCGGTAAGGAATATTATGTCGACACCGACAAGTCGCTGTTCCTGGCGAATGGCCGCAACGTCAGCAAGGCGGGCGTAGTCGGTTCGGTAGGCGTCGCCTTCTGATCTGACTGACCAAGTTCTGAAGGGGCCGCTGTTCGGAAGGATGGCGGCCCTTTTCTTTTTCCGCCGACATAGCTGTTTAGATATGCACGTCGCAT
>JBPPMC010000020.1:0-3541 GCA_051305835.1 Sphingobium sp. | reverse complement strand
AAGTCCTCATTCCAGCCGCAGGCCTGGCGTTTGCCGACGAGGCTGTCCTTCCGCGGGTGCTGTTTCAACAGCGACAGCACGAACCGGTTCAGCCACGCGAAGTTCTCGCGCACGCAGGCGTCGCGGATGCGCGAGTCGTCCTCGCGGAAGGTCGTGTCCAGCGACCAGTGGCATGTGTTCTCGATGCCCCAATGGCTCCGCACCGCCCGCGCGAACGTCCTCACCCCCATCGCCAGGCTGCAGAGGTAATAGCGCGTCTCCACCGTCTCCTGGCCGTCGCGCACGCACGCCGACACCGCCACCCCGATCGTCTTCAACTCCTTCCACGACTCGGCGCCCGCCAGACCCGCAGGCACGCGCATCTGGAAGTAGCACCGCGTCGTCTCCCGGCCGTGCGACTTCTCCGTCGTCGTGTGACGCAGCACTTCGAGGTCGGCGAAGTCGTTCTTCATGTGCTCGTCCACGTGGGCGACCACGGCGTCGTGCAGCGTGCCTTGGTTGCCCTTGAGCGCCAGCACATAGTCGGCTCCCTGTTGGACGATCTGCGCTGCGATGGCCTTCTGCGTGCCCATCGCGTCGATGGTGACGATCGACCCCTTGATGTCCACGAGCCTCAAAAGCTCGGGGATCGCCGTGATTTCGTTCGACTTGTCGGCGCACGCCACCTGCCCCAGCGACAAGCCGTAGTCGCTCGCCCACACGCTCACCGAGTGCAGGGCGCCCAGCCCCTTCGACCGGTCGTGGCTGCGTCGGGCCGTCTTGCCGTCCACCGCGAAGATCGGCGTGTCGACCCCGGACCGTCCCTCCGCCGCCTCGCGCAGCGAAGTCAGCCAGGCTGCGAAGCAGGCTTGGAACGCCGACGGGTTGACCAGGCAAAGCACCCGTCGGAAGACGTCCTTGCAGGGCACGCCGCCCGGAAGGTCGAGCACGCCTTGGAGAAACGCCGCCTTGTGCTTGGCCCAGCGGGCGATGGCGGTCGGGCCGCCGGCACCGGCCAAGACGGCCATGAGCGCGATGACCACGACGCTGGGGAACGGGTGCTTGCGGTTGATTTCGGAACGGGGGTCTTCGAGGTCGTCGAAGTGGCCGACGATCTCGTCGAGGCCGATGCGCACGGTGGGCATGGGGAATCTCCGGGGGGCGTTCGGTGCCGCCACGGAGGAGGGATTATGGCGAAGCCGCCCCGGGCGCAAGACCGCCCAGGTTGTCCGAAGTGCCTAAAAGTGCGCGCTGGCCCTGCCCCGGCGGGAAGACCCGGTGCAACATGCTCGGGATCGTTTGCGATTCTGACTCTTGCACCTGCGTGCCCGCCCGGAACGGCCCCAGATAGCTCGGCACGAACTCCTGCCACCCCAGGCACGGCGTCCGCCACGTCTGGCCGAGGGCCAACCGCTTCTCAAACATCTCCTGATAGGCGTGCGGCCCGTTGATGGCCGCCCACCGTTCCGGCGATCCGGAACGGGCACGCCTCACCTCGGCATAGAGCCGGTCGCAGACGTTCGTCAACACCGTAGCGATCAACTGGTAGTTGTTGCCGCTCTTGGTGTTTTCCCGCAGTGGACCGCCGTAGTTCGTCGTGTAGGGGTGGTAAACCACCGGCGAGCAGATCTCGGCCATCGTCGGCACGACCTCGGCCGACTTGATCCACAGCACCGACTCGAAGATGCCCTTGACCGCCGAGAAAGTTGGGGCGGCATAGCTGGTCGGCGCGTCCCCGGTGTCCGGCCGCGTCCACATCGCGGTCGGGCCGGCGATTTCGAGCGTCACCTTGTAAGGACCCATCTCTTATCTCCAAGGTTGTCAAGATGCCGGCGGTCGGAATGCTATCCTCTCCACAATTCGAGCGCAAGAACATTTGGCCGATTTCTCTCACGCATTGCGGCGGCGAAGCGACGGTCCAACTGGGCGACTCTCTTCAGGTGGTGGTCGCGGAGGGGTTGCCACGTCGGCCCCGGAGGATCGTCGGTCGAGTGGGCGTAGTAGGGACCATCCATCGCAGTTCCCCCTGTCGGAGAGTGAGGGAGTTTCTCCCGTCGGATCGAGCGTTGCAAGGTCCGTAGCGAAAACCCACGATATTTCCCAAAATGGACGATCCGACGGGTTCCCGGCCTTGAACGAAGACTTCGTCATCACCTATGCCTTCCGAGCTATAGCAAGAACTGGGTCATCGCCGCCAGGTCCCCGGGTTGGCTCAAATATGGCTCGGCTGGTAAACTCCCGGAGCCGCAGCCTTGGAGGGTCGGGTGGCATCTGGTCGAATGATTGATTGAGCCAGATGGGCCGACGACGAGCGATGGGCGATCCAACCTACACCCCCGGGCCGGCCCCGAATACCGTTCGAGCCGCCGATGGGAGAGTCCTAACCGTTCCGGAGGGCTGGGTTATCCTGCCCCCAGGCGATGCCGCCCTGACCCGACGAGTGAAGGCCGCCGGCGAGCACTTCGTCGTGCAGGAGAAGCGGGGCCGGAAGGTCTTTTCACGAGGCGTCTGGACTTCGGCGGGGACCGTAGAGCGCATCCGGGCCGAACTCGACACCGAACGGTCGACGGAGGGCTTCGCCAAGAAGAAGGTTGCCGAGAGCCGACGCCGGGAGAAGGCCCAAACCGAGTACGTCGATGACTTTCATGAAGCGGTGCTGGCATACCTCGCCTTCCACCCGGCCCACGCCGAACTCGCCGACCGCTTGGCTCGTGCCGTCACCGACCATGCCACGCCGGTCGGCAGCGGCACGGTCGCCCGGACGAAACGCATCCCGGTCGAGGAGCGGGCGGAGGCGGCGGTGATCGCGTGGATGCGGCACCAGACCACTTGTTACGACGGTATGTCCATTCCAAGGGTCAAGGGGAAGCGGCGGGAGGTGCGCCGGCTACTGACCCAGCGGTCGAAACAACTCCTGGAACGGTATCGAAGGGGTGATGCGGCCGACGAGCCGTGTCCGCTGAAGGATGCATTCCTTCCTCGCAACGATGCACTGGGCCGGACGGAAACCCGATAGCTGCCACCATTTCCTGCCCAGCCTGTTTCCCTCACAAGTCCTTCGGGCCTTCGCTGACGGCTGGCGTGGTTGACGGCATCTCGATCTCCCGGAGCAATCCGTTCAGGTCGAGCCACCTTGTGAACATCGCCAGCTCGCCGCCCGCGGTCCGGGGCCACTGCCCCCGCGGGCGGTCCCAATACAGCTCCACGCCGTTGTCGTCGGGATCCCGCAGGTACAGCGCCTCGCTGACTCCGTGGTCGCTCGCTCCATCCAGGACGATGCCCGCTTCGAGGACACGGCGAAGGGCGACAGCCAGCGCCTTCCGCGTTGGGTAGAGGATCGCGGTGTGGTACAGGCCGGTCGAGCCGGGCGGCGGCGGCGATCCGCCCAGACTCTCCCATGTGTTTAGACCGATGTGATGGTGGTAGCCGCCGGCCGACACGAATGCCGCCTGCATCCCGTATCGCTGGGTGATCTCGAAGCCGAGGACGCCGCAGTAGAACCGCAGCGCCCGCTCCAGGTTGGCCACCTTCAGGTGGACATGCCCGATGCGCACACCGGGAT
>JBPPMC010000001.1:0-2686 GCA_051305835.1 Sphingobium sp. | reverse complement strand
GGCGCAACAAGTCGCGTCAGATGTCGGCGATCCGGTCGACGGACGGTTTCGATATATTGGCCGGCGTTCTCTTCAACGACGACTTCTGCGTCATTCGCGCGGCGCTGATCCCTGCAAGCGTGGTGTTCGAGAGAACGAGCTTCGTCGATTATACGAAGAGCCATAAATTTTACCTTCGCGATGATGTGTGGGATGCAGCAGGAGTCAGCGACGTTACCGAGCGCCTCCGTGCCGTCGAGCAAGCCTAGAGACCAAGTGTGGCTAAC
The DNA here is from genome assembly GCA_051305835.1 of Sphingobium sp. GTDB lineage: Bacteria > Pseudomonadota > Alphaproteobacteria > Sphingomonadales > Sphingomonadaceae > Sphingobium. The sequence goes on along the minus strand of JBPPMC010000001.1, from coordinate 2,420 downwards.
CTACGTGCCGCCGCGCGAGCGGCCAAGCGGGCCAGAAGTGTCACAGCAGAAAAAACTGACGAAAGACGCACGAACGGGATTCACATTGCCGCAAGCGATGCTAAGATTCATCTTATGTTCCACCAAGCCGACCTTTTTGATGCCGTTGAAGTCGGCCAGGGAGCGCCTGCCAAGAGCCTGAATTTGCCGGCGCTGATCGAACGGATCGCGGATTTCTCGCCGCGACCGCGCTACGCGTTCATGGTCCTCAACCTCATTGCCAAAGCCGCCGGGGGGAACAGCGGTTCAGCGGGCCCCTATGTCGATACCGAGGACGAGGTTCGCGTGCCGCTCCGCGATTGGCTGTGCGATTCACTCGTTCCGATGGCAAAGCGCGATGCGCGTCGCCTGATCATCGTCGAAGAGGTCAAAGCATCGCTCGCTGCGCAGGACGCCTTGCCAGAGGACCCAGGGGAGGCAGCAAAGGCGATCGACAACGAGGTTCGTAAGCGGGTCCGGCGCTCTGGTCGGTGCAATGTCAGTCGCGCCGTCTCCGATCTCGTCCGCGCCGGTCTGGTCCGGCGACACTATCAGGGCTACCGTGTAGACCACCATAATCGTGGCGCTCAACGTGAGGCGGTGTACACGATCACTGAGGCAGCCGCGCGGGCCCTTTGGTCTCAAAGGGCCTGATACCCCCATCGGATGGGCCTTGTTTCACAGATTTCTCATTTTCAACGGTTTGTTGAAAAGCCCGTTTCAGTGAAATTATTTGCTATTTCAGCCGAATCGTGGTTTCAACGGTTCGGTGAAAGACCCTGTTGGCATCGAACGGCGGGCGGCAGAAGCGCTCGAGGCCTTTCTAGGCTCAATCCCTCAATTCGCCGTCGGCCCAATGACGCTGACTGGCAAGCCAGGCGAGGCTGATCGAGGCGTAGACATCGTCGCTGAAACCGAATTCGCCGGCCGACCGCTCAGGCTCGTGGTCGAGGTCAAAAGCAACGGGCAACCCCGGATTGCGCACCAAGTAGCCTACCAGCTCAAACGGTATCTGGATCAGACTGGCCAAGAGGGCGTGCCGATGTTCATCGCGCCCTATTTATCTGAACAGGCGCAGGCGGCATGTCGCGAGGAAGACATCGCCTATCTTGATTTCCAGGGCAACGCGCGCCTCGTTGTCGATACCATCTTCATCGAGCGCAAGGTCGAAGGGAAACCCGATCCCGAACGACGTTCCCTGCGGACCCTGTTCAAGCCAAAGTCGACCCGGATCCTGCGCGTACTACTGAACGAGCCGCATCGGCCCTGGCGCGTGACCGAGCTTGCTGAAGAAGCCAAGGTCAGCCTCGGGTTGGTCAGCACGATCGGAACCGCCCTGCGCGAACGGGAATGGGCCGACCAGACCGAACAGGGGCTGCGGCTCGTCGATCCTTCCGGTTTGCTGGACGAATGGGCCCGCAACTATGAGCGGCCCAGAGGGGAGGAGGTCCGCCTCTATACCCACCTTCATGGCAAAGCCCTGGTGGAGCGGCTGCGTGATTTAGCGACCGAGCAGGGAAGGGTGGCGCTGGCCTCGTTCAGCGCGGCCGATTGGTACGCGCCCTTCGTTCGCCAGAGCACCAGCTATTTCTACGCAGACGAGAAGGGCCTTGGCACCTTGCAAACAATCCTAAATCTGACTGCACCCGCGAAGGGGGCGAACATTGTCGTGCGCGTCCCCGATGAGGATGGCGTGCTCGACGACGCGCGGACCGTCGCACCGGGGGTCATCGCGACCAGCCCGGTTCAGACCTATCTCGATCTCATGGCGGGCGGCGAGCGCGGCGTCGAAGGGGCAGAACATCTGAAGGACAAGCTTTTGCGGTGGCCTTCATGAACGACGAACCGCAATCGGCCACAGATTATGACGACCGCACCAGCGCCGCTGTGAAGTCGGTGCTCGTTGAGATCGGCCAGACGCTGGGCAGCTTTCGTGGGAAGTTCGCGGTTATCGGCGGCGCCGTGCCTTGGCTGCTGCTCGAGGACAGCGAGATGCGCCACGTCGGCACCCTCGACATCGATCTCAGTCTCGACGCGCAGGCCTTGGCCGCCGGCGAGGAGTATGTCGCTCTCGTCGATGCCCTCCACGAACAGGGGTACGCACCCCGCGACACGCTCAAATATTTCCAGATGGTCCGGACGGTCCAGCCGAAGGATGACGGACCGCCGATCGATGTGATCGTCGAGTTCCTGCGGCCCTATGACGCCGTGCTGGAAAAGAACCGGCCGCCGCTCACCACCGAATTCGCGACCCAGCGTGCGTCGGGCGCGGAGCTTGCCATTCACTTCCACGAGCTCGTCGCGATCGAAGGCGATATGCCCAAGGGCGGGACCAACAAGGTGATGATCGCTGTCGCCTCGATTCCGGCGCTTCTCGCCATGAAAGGCTTCGCGCTCGACGG
>JBPPMC010000301.1:0-7556 GCA_051305835.1 Sphingobium sp. | reverse complement strand
ACATTGGGCCACCCATATAGACCGGCCAATTATAACCGAGGATCGCCGCCATATCGATGTCCGACGCGCGCAGCGCTATGCCCTCTTCGAGCAGCTTGGCACCCTCGTTCACCACCGGATAGAGCAGCCGCGCGAGAATCTCCTCATCGCTCTGCAGCCCCTTGTCATCGATCGCCTTGTGCGCGGCGAAGTCGGCTATCGCCACGACTGCCGCTGGTGAGAGCGTCGCGTTGCGATTCTCGTCATAATCATAATAGCCGCCGCCGCTCTTCTGACCGAGTTGCCCCGCCTTCACCAGATCGCCTGCGACGGTGCGCTCGGTGGCGCCTCGGCCGAGCACGTCGAGTCCGATTAGATCCATCATCTGGAACGGCCCCATCGCGAAGCCATAGTCGCGGATTACGCGATCGATCTCGAGGGGGCTCGGGCCCTCGAGCACCAATGCATCGGCCTGGAGCGCGCGCTGGGTCATGATCCGGTTGGCGATGAAGCCGATGCAGACGCCGCTAAGGACCGGAACCTTGCCGATCTTCTTGGCGAGCTGCATCGCGGTCGCGATCACCTCCTTCGAGGTCTTTTCTCCGCGGACCACCTCGAGCAGGCGCATGACGTTCGCCGGCGAGAAGAAGTGCAGGCCGACCACCCGCTCCGGGCTGCGCGTCGCCGACGCAATCTCATTGAGGTCGAGGAAGGAGGTGTTCGAGGCGAGGATCACGTCGCGGCGTGCAATCATGTCGAGTTTCCGGAAAATGTCCTTCTTGACGCTCATCTCCTCGAACACCGCCTCAATCACCAGATCGACGTCAGACAGGGCGTCGAGTCCAAGTGCAGGGGTGATGAGCGCCATCCGCTGCTCGACCTGCTCTTGAGTCATCCGCCCCTTCTTGGCGCTGGCCTCATAGTTGCGGCGGATCACACTGAGGCCGCGGTCGAGCGCATCCGGAGCCGTTTCGACGAGCGTTACCGGGATGCCCACGTTGAGGAAGTTCATGGTGATGCCGCTGCCCATCGTGCCGGCACCGATCACGCCCACCCTGGCGACTGGGAGCGTCGGGGTCTTCGCGGGCACATCGGGGATCTTTGCGGTTTGCCGCTCGCCGAAGAAGGCATAGCGCTGCGCGAGTGATTCGTTGCTGGCTTCGAGTTCCTGGAACAGCTCCTGTTCACGCCGCAGACCCTCGTCAAAGGGAAGCTCGACCGCCGCCTCTATCGCCTTGACGATGCTGTCCGGCGCCTTGAAGCCGCGGAACGCGCGCGCGTTCTTCTTGCGACATTCCGCAAAAATTTCGGGCCTGCCGCGCGCGACCGCGACCTTATCGTTGCGATCACGGACGCGCAGCAGCGGTCGGTTCTCGGCAAGGACCTTCTGCGCGAATGCGATCGCATCCTCGCGGAGCTTGCCCTCCTCGGCGAGCGCATCGACCACCCCAAGCTGCTCGGCCTCCTTCGCCTTGATCGCGCGGCCCGAGATAATCAGATCGAGCGCGGCCTCGACGCCAACGATGCGCGGCAGACGTTGGGTGCCACCGGCGCCGGGCAGCAGGCCGAGGTTCACCTCCGGTAGCCCGACATGCGCCGAGGGCAACGCGATGCGGTAGTGGCAAATTAGCGCCAGTTCGAGCCCCCCGCCGAGCGCGGTGCCGTGGATCGCCGCGATCACCGACTTGCTGCTGTTTTCGATCAGGTCAAATATGTCATTCAGCAACGGCGGCTCGGGAGGGCGGCCAAACTCTGAGATGTCGGCACCCGCAAAGAAGGTACGGCCGGCGCAGACTAGCACGATCGCCCTGACGCCGTCATCCGCGGCGAAGGTGCGGAACGCCTCAGCCAGCCCGCGCCTGACGTTGATGCCGAGCGCGTTGACCGGCGGAGAGTCGATGGTGACGACACCGATGCCGTCTACAACCGAAAGTAACGCAACGTGGGACATTGGTCCTCCTTGTAAGGACATGATGTTCTGGAGAGAAAGCGGGCCGGTGCTCAGAGCGAGCGGCTGATCACTTCCTTCATGATCTCGCTAGTTCCGCCGAAGATGCGGGTGACGCGCGCATCACGCCACAATCGGGCGACGAGATATTCGTTCATATAGCCGGCGCCACCATGCAGTTGGAGCGCTGCGTCGGCCACCCGGCCCTGCATCTCGGTGTGCCAGAGCTTCGCCGCGGAGGCCTCGGCGGTGGTGAGCTGACCCTTCACATGACGCAGCAGGCACCAATCAAGATGCGCCCAGCCCACCTGGAGCTGTGCCTTCAGGTCGGCGAGCGTGAACTTGCTGTTCTGGAACTCGAACACGGTCTTGCCGAACGCCTTGCGTTCCTTGGTGAAGGTAACGGCCTCATCAAAGGCCCTCTGCGCCGCAGCCTGCGCGGAGACCGCGATCGACAGGCGCTCCTGCGGCAGCTGGCTCATCAGGTAGGCGAAGCCCTGCCCCTCCTCGCCGAGCCGGTTGCTCAAGGGGACCCGTACGTCCTGGAAGAAAAGCTCCGATGTATCGGCCGAATGTTGGCCGACCTTGTCAAGGTTGCGACCTTTCAAATAGCCCGGCGTGTTGGCATCGACGAGGATCAGCGAAATCCCCTTAGCGCCAAGCGAAGCGTCCGTCTTGGCGACCACGATCGTCAAGTCGGCGTTCTGGCCATTGGTAATGTAGGTCTTCGAACCGTTGATTACATAATGATTGCCGTCGCGCACCGCGGTGCTGCGAATGCCCTGAAGATCGGAGCCGGCGCCCGGCTCGGTCATCGCGATTGCGGTGATTACCTCGCCCGAAACCATCCCGGGAAGATATTTCTGTTTCTGTTCCTCCGAGCCGTAACGTTCGATATATTCGGCGACGATGTCGCTCTGCAGCGGAATGCCAGCGGACGAGCCAGCATAAGCAAGTTCTTCGGAAACGACCGCGTTGTACCGGAAATCAAGGCCGAGGCCGCCATATTCCTCCTTCACCGTCGGGCAGAGCAGCCCCTGCTCGCCGCATCCCCGCCAGAAATCCCGGCCGACGATCCCCTCGCGCTCGTGGCGTTCGAGGTTCGGGATCAGCTCGCGTTCGACCAGACGACGGACGGTGTCGCGGAACATCTCATGATCGTCGTCGAACGCCACGCGGTTCGCTGTATCAAGCATGCTGGACTCCCAATTTGTCTCTGAACCCGCCTAAGCCATATATCGACCGTCGGCACAAGCACCTTGTCACGTTTTTAGTTGTACGATTAAACATCAACTTTAAAACAGCGCCGGAGGGCGTGATCTTCCAGCGCATCCTCGCGACGGCGCACGGACTCCACTTTGTCGGGCCGGTCGAGGAGGCAAGATCACGGGAGGACACATCGGGCGCCGGGAGGCATCTGCGGCGTCGGACCCTTCCGCATCGATCGTAAGGCGGGCGCAGCCGGGTCCTGACGAGGTGCTGTTGCGGGTCGAGACCTCCTCGCTCAACTTCCATGATTATTCGATCCTCTCCGGAACGCTCGGGCCACGGCAGGGCGCCACCGAGCTCGCCGTCGGCGACCAGGTGACGAGCGTCTTCTTCGCGGATGACGTCAACTTGCCTACGCATTGGCTCATCCGTTCGCCCGCCGGCTACAGCACCCCTGGATCCGCGATCTTGCCGTGCCCCCCCGCCTCGGCGTGGCGCGCGCGCTAATGGTCAAGGCCACGCTCAAGCCGAGCGACTGGGTGGTGACACAGGGCAGCCTTGGCGCGTCGCTGTTCGCGCGGCAAGTCGCCCAAGGCTGCAGGCGCACGGGTGATCTCGACCCCGTCTTTTGATTCGGACCTTGCCGGGTCGCGGATGACAGCGGTTCGCCACGGCACCAAGATCTGGACGTCCTAGGCTCATGATGCCGACTGGACCTTCTGCCTCGCTCGGACATCACGCACGCCGCGCGGCAGGGCGGGCTGTTCGCTGATCTGTGCCGAGATGCGATCGCCGCGCATCGTCATCCACCGATCTTGACGCCGGTGGCGAGCATCATCTCATTCGTGTCACCTTCGAGAAAGCCGCCCGCATAAGGTTGATGAATGCGCTTGATCACGGCGCAACAATTAGTCACTTGATTAAGCCTATTGCCTCTCCAACCGGGCTGCGTTATGAGAACGGGCCGCGCGGAGGCCACTTCGGCAGCAGAAGGATCGAGGAATGCTAAAGACACGTTTCACGGAACTATTCGGGGTGAAGCATCCGATCGTACAAGGCGGGATGCAGTGGGTCGGTACCGCTGAGCTGGTGTCGGCCGTGGCCAATGCCGGCGCGCTGGGCTTTATCACCGCCCTCACCCAGCCGACTCCCGATGCGCTTCTCAAGGAAGTCGCGCGGACGCGTGAGATGACCGACAAGCCGTTCGGCGTGAACCTAACGATTCTGCCATCGATCAATCCGCCTCCTTATGCCGAATATCGCCGCGCGATCATCGAGAGCGGCGTCAAGGCGGTCGAAACGGCGGGGTATAAACCGCAGGAGCATATCGACGAGTTCAAGGCCCACGGGATCAAGGTCATCCACAAGTGCACCGCGGTTCGCCATGGGCTCTCGGCGGAGCGTATGGGCGTCGACGCGATCTCGATCGACGGGTTCGAATGCGCCGGTCACCCCGGTGAGGACGATATTCCCGGCCTGGTACTTATCCCTGCGGCCGCCGATCAAATCCGCGTGCCGATCCTCGCCAGCGGCGGCTTTGCGGACGGCCGTGGCCTCGTCGCGGCGCTCGCCTTGGGTGCCGACGGGATCAACATGGGCACCCGCTTCTGCGCCACCCGCGAAGCACCGATCCACGAGGCGTTCAAGCAGGCGATCGTCGCGAACGACGAGCGCGCGACCGACGTGATCTTCCGCACCTATCGCAATAGCGCTCGTGTCGCCCGCAACGCGATCAGCCAAGAGGTGCTCCGCATCGAGGCGGAGGGGAAGCCCTTCGAGGCGGTCGCACATCTTGTCAAGGGCGCGCGCGGTCGCGAAGGCCTCGTCAGCGGCGACACCGATCACGGCATCTGGAGCGCAAGCATAGTTCAGGGCCTGATTCACGATATCCCGACGGTCAAGGAACTGGTCGAGACGATCGTCAATGATGCCGAAGCCCTGATCGCCGACCGGCTTGTGGGACTCGTGCAGCGCCTCTGCATGTCGGCTGCCGCCTAAAATGGATCTGCGGTGGAGTGACGCGGACCTTGCCTTCCGCGACGAGGTCCGCGCCTTTTTCGCCACGGCGCTGACGGACGAGATCCGCACCGCCGGGCAGCGGATGACCAGCGTCTATGCCGAGCACCACATCCAGATGCAGTGGCACAAGCTGCTACACGCGCGCGGCTGGGCTGCTCCGGCCTGGCCGGTCAGATATGGCGGATGCGGCTGGGATGCAACGCGGCGCTATATCTTCGCGCGCGAGCGGATCATGGCGGGCGCACCGCCGCTCTCGCCGATGAGCATGGAGCAGGTGCCGTTCGTGCTCATGAAGTTCGGCAGCGAGGAGCAGAAGGCGCGCTTCCTGCCAGCAACGCTGGCAGGAGACCTCAGCTGGTGCCAGGGCTATTCCGAGCCTGGCTCCGGCTCGGACCTTGCTTCGCTGCAAATGCGCGGAGTGCTCGATGGCGAGCATCTCGTCTGCAACGGATCGAAGATCTGGGTGACCCATGCGCATCAGGCCGACTGGATGTTCTGCCTCGTGCGGACATCGCAGCTCGACAAGCCGCAAAAGGGAATCAGCTTCGTCCTCATTGACATGAAGAGCCCAGGCATTGAAGTCCGCCCGATCACGATGCTCTCGGGCGAGCACATCCAGAACCAGATCTTCTTCGACGATGTTCGCGTGCCTGTAGCCAATGTTGTCGGCCAGATCGATCAAGGCTGGACGGTCGCTAAATATCTGCTCGAGTTCGAGCGCGGCGGCCAGTCCTATTCCGCCGAAGCCGACGTAGCCTTGCGCAAGATTGAGGAGAGCAGCGAGCGCGCGCCCGGGGAAAGTGGCGGAAGGCTGCGCGACGATCCGCTGTTCGCGGCGCGCTTGGCGAGCGCACGCATCCGCACGACGATGATGCAGATGCTTGAATTCCGTCTGCTCTCGAGCCTGGCGAGCGGCGAAAGCGTCGGCGCGGAAGCGTCGATGCTGAAGGTGATCGGCACCGAATTGAGCCAGCATTTGACCGAGCTGGCGCTCGACGTGGCCGGTCCTTACGGCCGCGCCTATCAGCCGCAGGCGACCAGCCCCGGCGGCGAGGTCCGCCTGCCGCACGCGGCAGAGGGCTTCGTTGGTCCGCGTGAGGCGGCGATTGCGCCCCTCCGCTATCTCAACGACCGTGCGGGCTCGATCTACGCTGGCTCCAACGAGATCCAGCGCAACATTCTCGCAAAGGCGGCACTGGGGCTCTGACCCGCGACCGGGTGCGCCGCTCCGACTTTAGCGCACCCGTTCCAGCACCTTGTGCGCGTCGTGGTATTCGACCTTCAGGTATGCGCTTCGAGATCTTGCCGGTGGCCCGCCGCGGCAGCGGCGCTTCATATGACGACGAAGCGCGGCACTTTGTAGTTGGCGAGCCGCGCGTTGCAGTGTGAGACGATCTGCGTTGGCGCCATCTCGCGTCGCGCATGAACGATCGCCGTCGGCGTTTGGCCGAATTTTTCGCCGGGGGCACAGGTCACCGGGACATCGTGATCTCGTGGATCACCGCCTCGGTATCGAGCGGGCCAGATATTGAGACTCCGAGGTCGAGCCTCGCGGGCCATATGCTTGGCGAGCAGCGCCATCGCCTAGAACTCCGCCTCGTCGTCATCGACGGCGCGCATCCATTGGCCAATTATGGCGAGGCGCTGGAAGCCACGGCGAGCGGGGGCGTGGCCGCACGCATTGTCATCGACATGCGGCAACCCGCCTCAGCGAACTTCCGCCGGCAGCGCCGCCGCGAGGCGGGGGACGTCAGCCAAGGCGCGCAGCGCGTCGTTCAAATGCGTGCAGCCGGCGGTCTTGCGCAGCAATGCGGGGACGGTCACGCGCATCTCGGCCAAGGGCGTGCCGACCAGCGCGTGCATGTTCACCGTCGCCGCCGGGCATTCAGGATAGGGCAGCGTGCGCGGATCAGCCTCCAGCGTCAGCAGCGTTCCCGCGTGCGCGTCTGCTGTGGCGCGGATCACATATTCGTGCAGGCACATCCGGCCGCCCTGGGGCAGCGCCGCACTGTCCTGGAAGGTGGCGTCGATCTGGATCAGACCGCTCTCGCGCCAGACATCGATGCGGCGCAACCGGCGCATGTTCGGGCCATCCAGCTGCGGCAAGCTGTGCCAGCCTTGTGGGTCTTCGATATGCTCAATCGGCGGCACCGGGGTGGCGTCGGGGCCAAGTGCGTAGCGGCCTTCAAGATCCAGCGCGCTCGAGCCAGGCCTGAAGCCGATACAGACCCCTTCCATCTGCGAAAGCCGATCCGCCCGCTTAGACTGCTGGATCTCGGTGGCCTCGCGCGCGCCCCACTGCGACCATGCCCATCCCGCGATCAGGGTGGTGCCGGCCATGTCATCGAGCAGGAGATAAAGTGGCGTGTTAGCAATGCGCTCCTGAGGCAGCGCCCGGTTG
>JBPPMC010000289.1:0-48476 GCA_051305835.1 Sphingobium sp. | reverse complement strand
AGCAAGACACCGCTCCAAGACCTGAACGGCGGTCATCTCGCGGGATCGCACCGCGGAGGCTATGGCGAGCGCCGACATCACGATGTGTGATTTCCCCCAAGCAGGCAATCTGCATGCGACGCCAGGAGGGCAAGGTTGATCACCACCCCCAGCATGCACACTTCGGGGATGCTGAGTCCATGCTGTTGCGCTGCTGCGACGATTTCGCTCTCAGTGCGAGGAAGCGCGAACGCCAATGCGGCTGGGAGTCGCGCTTCTTCCACGTCAGCTACTTGCGATCTGGCGGCGAAAGCGTGCTGTATTTAGCATCTTGAGGTGAAGACGCCAGTTGCCCGTCCGGATGGCAACATCCCCGCAATCCGGCAACAGTAGAAACGGGCCGATGAAAGGGAGGAAATTGGGATGCAGCATGTCAGACAGCATCTTGCTTATTATTACCTACCGATCCAACGCAATGATCGGCACACAACGTTGCAAAATTGAGCGCAGGTGTTCGCCTATAGACTTCATGGCTGGAAGGCTAAATACGAAAGCCTTGCGCGATGGCATAGGTGCACGCTAGCGCGATGATGATGCCGACAGCTGCTTTCCATGATGCGCCACTCCCTTCCTTTGCTTCCTCTTGGGCAGGGAAACGACCGCGACCGCTGATCATCGGCGTGATCAGATTATGTCGTAGCCCGACGAGGTAAAACAGGATCGCAAGGACGTGGATAGCCACCACTGCGAGCAGTATGTTGAACATGAAGTGGTGGACCGTAGCGGCAAGGCGGCCCTGATCGAAGCTCACATAGTCCGCCAGAGGGCCGGATTCCAGACCATCCACGTCAATGGCGAACAGTCCGGCCACGACCATCACGGCAAGGCTGGCCAGCATGATGATCACGCTCCAGCCCCCGATCGGGTTATGCCCCGGCGCGGCGACGTGGGATCGCTTCCCGATCGACCGGGCATAGGCGAAAGCCGCGCGCGGCCCGCGGACGAACTGCGCGAAACGGGCAGTCCGGCTTCCGACGAAGCCCCAGTAAATGCGAAAGATCAGCAGCGCGAGGATCGCATAGCCGGAATAGCGGTGCCATTCCATCTCATGCTGCTCCCCGCTCCACCACGAGAACCCGAGAAGCCCCACCAGAAGCCAGTGGAACAGGCGAATTGGCACGTCCCATGTCGTTGCCAGTTGGGGTGCCGATGTCGCGCTTTGCTCGGGCGGCATATCAGCTATCGGCGCGGAACTGGCGATGGCAGGCGGAGCAGGTCGCGCCGGTCGCCTTTACTTGCGCCCGGATTGCGGCTGCGTCTCCGCCATTAGCTGCGGCAAGCAACTTTCCGGACTCGGCGACAAGGCGATTCATCTGCCCGTCGAAGGTCGCGCGATCTGTCCAGATGGCGGGCAATGCGTCGGTCTTGAAACCGGATGTAGGTCCGCTGCCGGCCGGGAAGAGCCGACCCTGCTCGCGAGCGGTGAGTGCGATCGTCTTTGCTGCGCCGACCATGACATCCTTGGCGGGTGCGCCGCTTTTCAACTGATCGTTAAGTGCCTTCATTGCCGCGCCCATTTTCTTGTAGCCTGCCTGTCGCGCAGCGATGGCCGCTTGCGGGGAGGGTGCTGTTGCCGGTGCCGCCGCCAGCGTGCCGGTGATTGCAAGGGCCGCGCCGAGCGTCACGGCGTACAGGGTCTTCAAAGGGAGGGATGCAGTCATAGGATATTCCGCCTTAGCTAAGTGTCATTTCTTCGAGGCGACCTGTGCACCGGTCGCCTGTTGGTCTTGGACGCCCGCCCGCTTCATGCTTGTCTCAGAAGGAAAGATCTCCAGAAAGACGATCTTTACTTCAGTCAGGCCGGTCGTGGCCATTTTGGCGGCGGTCGAGCCATACTTATTCTTCATATCGGTTCGCGCGCCGCGTGTGGCGAGAAGCTGCATCATCGGCGCAAGCTCGGGTTGGATGCCGCCGTTGATCAGGATGTGGAGCGCCGTTGAGCCGTTCGCGTTGGCGACATTGACGTCCGGAGCTACCGAAAGTGCGCGCTGCAATGCTGCAAGGTTCCCACCCTTTGCGGCAGCGAGCACCACGTTCGTGCCATCCACCGCGACGAAATGAGGGTCCGCCCCGGCGGCGAGTAACAGCTCCATGGCGCGTGCATGCCCTCCGGCAGCGGCGATCAATAGCGGTGGCGTCGGAGGGACGGGGGGTGGGGCCATGCCGAAATTCGCTTCGGTGACCCAGGTAATGTGTGATTGTCCGGTCAATCCATTGGGATCGGCGCCTTTGGCAAGGAGCAGGCTGATCAGCGCAGTGTCGCCGCCCTCGGCTGCTGCGTGGAGCAACTGCTGCCCGGTGCGGTCGCGCTCCTTCACGTCTGCCCCGCGCGCGACCAGCATCACAGCGGCGGCATAATTATGCTGATAGACCGCCAGTTGCGCGGCGCTGGTGTTTTCCGGTCCGCGATGCTCCGCTCTGGCTCCCGCCGCGAGCAGCGCCTCGGTGGCAGCCGGGACGCCGCTCTTGATCGCGAAGAAAAGCGGCGTGAAGCCACCGGCAGAGACGCGGTTTGCATCGGCACCCGCTTGCAGCAGCAAGGTGATTGCCTCGACGTTGCCCGATGCGGCGGCCCACATCAGCGGGGTCTGGCCACGGCTGTCGGCGCGATCTGCCATCCCGCCAACCGCGAGAATTTTGGCGGTCGCATCCGCCGGGGCAAATCGTGCGCATATGTGTAGCGGCGTAGTGCCATCCGGTTTGGCGACGCGCGTGTCGGCGTGCGCGGCCAGAAGCTGCGTGATGATGGCAGGATCGCCCAGTTCGCAAGCAAGAGCCAGCGGCGTAACGCCATCGGTATCGGACGTGTTGGGCGTGGCGCCTTCGGCGAGCAGTGCGTCGACCAGCGCCGGGTTCTGGGTGTTAACGGCCCAACTTAGCGGTGTTGCGCCGAACGCCAGCCGCTGATTGGGGTTAGTGTGACCAGCAAGGGCGGCCTGGACAGCGGTCACGTCATTGGCGCGAATGGCTCGTCCCAAGGCGTCGCTGTCCGCCGCCGTCCGCGCCTGCGCGATTCCGCAAGATACCAATAGCGCAGCGATTGCAATTGCGCCCCGAATCCGGTCAGACACGAGTGAGATCCTTGAGCGGCCCGGTGCTGTCGCCAAAGGACGTGTCGGGCACGTCGAGAAGATGGAGCGAAGCGAGGAGCAGGTTCGACATCGTCGTGCCCTTTTCCACGGCAACATGCCGCCCGCCCTTCGCCAGACCCCCGGCGACAATCACGGGAAGGTCCATATGGTCATGCTCGTTCGGATCACCGAAGGCCGATCCGCGCAACACCAGCGTACGATCCAGCAGTGAACCGTCCCCGTCCTTCACGTCTCTCATCCGCTGAAGATAGTAGGCGAAATATTCCATATGGTGCCGGTTGATGCGTGACAGTTTCGTCATCTTCTCCAGGTTGCTGCCATGATGGCTGAGCATATGGTGGGAATCGGGAACGCCGATTTCTGGGTAGGTGCGGTTGCTGAGTTCGCGGCCGATCATGAAGCTGCCGACCCGTGTGATATCCGCCTGCATCGCAAGCACCTGAAGGTCGATCATCATGCGCACATGTTCATCGAACGAGTCCGGGATGCCTGCTGGTCTTTCCAGATTGGCGGCCTGACTGGTCGTGCCGGAGGTCATCGCCTTCTGGATGCGCTTTTCGATGTCACGCGTGGCCTCCAGATATTCGTCGAGCTTGTGTCCGTCCTCCGCGCCGAGTTGTCCGGACAGCCGCGCCGTATCGTCCATGACGAAATCGAGGATGCTTGTCTGGCGGCGCAATTGCGCGAGGCGGCTCTTTTCATCGAGCGCATCGCCATCGCCGAACAGCCGCTCGAACACGTCGCGCGGATTGGCGGTGACAGGCAGAGGGACGGTCGGGTTTCGCCAGGAAATGCCGTTAGTGTAGGCGCAGCTATAGCCAATATCGCAACTGCCGAGCAGGCTCGCCTGATCGATGCCGAGTTCCATTGAGCTGAGTTGCGTCGCATCGCCCAGATGCCTTGCATAGACCTGGTCGACAGAGACGTTGCAGCGGATATCGGTGCCTTCGGTCTGCTTGACATGCGTGCCGGTGAGGAAGGCCGGGCAGGATCGGCCATGGCCTGCCGGACGATCGCCCAAGGCGGCGGCGCTGGGGTGGCCGAGGCCGGTGATTATCGTAATGTAATCGCGATGGGGGGCAAGCGGCTCCAGCGTCGGCGGCAACACGAAGTCCTTGCCCTGGGTGGTTGGCCGAAAGCCGTCCATCATCATGCCGTTGGGCGAATAGAAGACCTGCAGTCGTTTCGGTCGCGCAGCGATGTCGGCAGCCCGCGCGGAGGGCATCATCGCCTCCATGAAGGGGAGTGCGATCATCGTGCCCAGGCCACGCAGCGTAGTGCGGCGGCTCATGGGATTGCGCATGACCCTCATCGCGGCGGTGTCCTTCTCAGCGTGAAGGGATCGCTCGTCACGATGCCCCGGATGATCGTCTGGATACGGTAATTGTCGGCAGCGGCGGACCGCGAGATCGCGCGGACGGCGGGCATGTCCCGCGCGCCGATGCCGCGTGCGAGCGCGTAGGTGAGCAGACGCTCGGTAAAGGCACCAGTGAACTCGTCCTTGCGCGTCATCAGTATCTGCTGGAGGCCTGAAATACCGGAAAACTTCGCGCCGTCCGGCATAATGGCCGAGGCATCAATGATGTGCCCGGCATCCTTCTGCCGATATGCGCCCACTGCATCGAAATTTTCGAGCGAAAAGCCCAATGGGTCCATCTTGACGTGGCACGCCGCGCAAGCCGGGTTCTTGCGGTGCAACTCCAATTGCTCGCGCGCGGTAAGGAGGCGGCCGTCATGCTTTTCCTGCAATGCGGGAACGTCCGGGGGCGGCGGGGGCGGCGGCGCGGCGAGCATGTTGTCGAGGATCCATTTGCCGCGCTTCACCACCGAAGTGTGGTTGCCATAGGAGGTGACAGTGAGAATGCTTGCCTGCCCGAGCAGTCCGCCGCGATGGAGCGATGGGTCGAGGCCGACGCGGCGAAAAGCGGTGCCGTTCACGCCATTGATGCCATAATGTTCGGCAAGCCGCTGGTTCAAAAAGGTG
Source organism: Sphingobium sp. (assembly GCA_051305835.1). Classification (GTDB taxonomy): domain Bacteria; phylum Pseudomonadota; class Alphaproteobacteria; order Sphingomonadales; family Sphingomonadaceae; genus Sphingobium. Next base: position 43,361 of record JBPPMC010000289.1, on the reverse strand, counting down.
TAATCGGCAGCGATGAAGTCGAGCACGCTGCGGTTGGTGCGCAAAACGTTGCTGAAGAACATCTCGGTCTCTTGCGCCATGGCGGAGCGTAGGCGCGCATCGAACTTCGGGAAGACTGTGATGTCGGGACGCTGCTGGTCGAGATTGCGCAGATACAACCATTGTCCCGCGAAATTCTTCGTCAGCGCTTCGGCCCGTGGATCGGCCAGCATCCGCGTGATCTGCGCATTCATCATCTCGGGGCGACTCAGTTGCCCCTGCTCAGCGACTTTCAACAGGGTCTCGTCAGGGATGCTGCTCCACAGGAAGAAGGAAAGGCGCGAAGCGAGTTCCAGATCGCTGATGCGGTGGATGCTGCCAGGCGCATTGCCCTTGGGATCCTGCTCGATGAGGAACAGGAAATGCGGGGAGACGAGGATCGCCTCCACCATCGCTTCCACGCCATGCTCGAAATCGGAACCGGCACGCTCGGCCGCATAGATGCGCATGAGTGGCGCAAGATCTGCATCGGTGACGGGGCGGCGATAGGCGCGACGGCCAAGCGAAGTGGCGATACGACGTGCGCAAGCGGTTTCAGCCGAGGCGCGTGACGGCTTGCAAAGGAAGATGCGCTTGCGGCTGGGCGTGTCGCCGGGGGTCCGGGCGCCGAATGGTCCGGTGACGTCGATCTGGAGAACATCGCGAGGGAAGTTCTTCTGCGCATAACGTGGCGACAATCGATAGGAGGGCACATTGATCGTCTGCACGCGCACGCCGTCAACCGAGACATCGAGCGGCAGCATCGCAGGCGCTTCGGTCGGAATGGGCACTTTGTCGAGATCGTTGCGGACAGTCTGGATGCTCTCGTCCGGGGCAATCTGGCGGCGAAACGACAGCCCGACAACATGTGCACCGGCTTTCAACGGTATGCGGACGCTGACTCGATCTTCCTTCAGACGGTCGGTCTCGTTGTTCGTATTGGCATTAAGCCAGCCCGCGACTTCGTACGTTGCGTCATAGCGCGCGTAATAATTCAATGTGCCACCGCCGCGCGAGCCAAGCGGCAAGTCCTCGCTGGCTCGCTCGTTATAGGCGGGACGGCCCGAGTTCATCACCGATCCGTCCTTGGGCACTTCATAGGAGGTCACGAATTCGCGGTTGGACGTGAGGCCGGTCGACATGCGCCCAACCTTGCCCGCAACAGCGACGTAACGATCCATGAGCGTCGGCGAGACGCTGAGCACGTCTGCGATATTGTCGAAGCCATAACCGGAATTGTCCTGCGGCAGTTCGCGGCTGACATCGACTTTCAGCGAGAGGAGGTCGCGCACCGCATTGGCATATTCGACACGATTGAGGCGGCGGATGGTTGCGCGACCCGGATCGGGATGCGCCTTTGCATAGTTGTCCATGGACGATTGCAGCCATTGAACGAAAGCGGCCCGCACCGCAGGGTCGGGCTGTGCCTTGTTTCGCGGCGGCATTTCATTGAGGCTGGTGCGGCGCAGGATCTTCTCCCACTCTTCCACATTGGAGCCATGGAGCAGATCGCCGCCCTTTAGATCTTCGATCGAGAGGTCGGCGATCTTGTCGACATCGTTATGGCAGCGCCCACAAAACTGGTCGAGAATGGCCGGTGCCGCGCTGCTCATATCCGAAGGCGCGGCCGCAGGCGTCTGTGCCACTTCGCCTTGCGAATGCGCGGCGGTGACAGATATGGCGGCGGCAATGGCGCTCAGCGCCAGTGCGCTGCTGCGGATATTGAGACGCCACTTCACTGCACAGCTATCCTGGTCCCCCTGCCGTGGTGGCAGCTACATTGTGGCGCTATAATCTTGCCCCGCATCCGTCCATTGCCGTTAACGGGACGAGGATAACGCAAAAATAGAGCGGCCATGTCGGGATAGCTTGGCGTAGTGCGCTCTCATTTTCGCAACACGGGGTGCTTTTCATTGCGTTTGATTGGCGGACCTTGCGCCTTTAGCCCGTTGCCAAAACGGGGGAATAATAATGCGGGCAGCTATAATCGCGATGGCTATGGTGTCGTGCGCCGTCTCCGGCATGGCGGGCGGGCGTGCGCCGGATGCCACGTCGGGCGAAGCGCGAACGGCAGCATATCTCGACACGATCGCCGACAGCCCACCAAGGTTGCGGATGTTCCTGCAGAAGATGCCGAAGGGTGGCGACCTGCACAACCATAATGGGGGCGCCATCTATGCGGAGGATTTCCTGCGCTGGGCGGCGGATGGGAGGCTGTGCATCGCCACCGATACGTTCCACATCGTCGCGCCGCCCTGCAATGCGCCAGACCGCGTTCCCGCAGCCGGGCTGGAGCGCAATTACCCGCTCTACAGCCAAGTGATCGACGCTCTCTCCACGCGCGGGTTCGAAACCGGCGTGGGCGACCCGAAGGTGTCGGGCTATGATCGCTTTTTCGCGACGTTCGACGCCTTCTGGACCGCCGCGCCCGGCAATGAGGGCAAGGCGCTGGCCGCGACGCGGCAACAGGCCGCTGCCGATCATGTCACCTATGTCGAGTTGGGCAATGGCTCGCGTCAGGTGGCGGATCTCGTCACGAAAGTGCACGGGATTGATCCAACCGATTTCGAGGCGCTGCTGGCGCGAGTAAAGCCGTTGCTGCCCGCCGCGGTCGGGCGTGCGCGCGCGGACTATGATCGGTTCGAAGCGGATGCCGCGGCGATCAATGGCTGCAAGGGGCCCACGCCAACGCCAGCCTGCGCAGTGGAAGCACGCCACCTTTACACCGCGATTCGCACCGATCCGCCTGCCGAGGTCTTTGCGCAACTGGCTTTCGGTTTTGCGCTGGTAGAGGCTGATCCACGCTTCGTCGGCGTCAACATCGCCGCGCCCGAACATGATCCGGTGGCTGTGCGTGACTATGCGCTGCACATGCGGATGATCGCTTTCCTAAAGGCGCGATATCCCAAGGTCGCGCTTTCTCTCCATGCTGGCGAGTTGACCCTGGGCCTCGTGCCACCGCGCGATCTTGGCTTCCACATTCGCGATGCTGTCGAAGTGGCAGGCGCGAAACGGATCGGCCATGGCATCGATATTTCGTATGAAACCGACGCGGTGACCTTGCTCAGAAGAATGGCGCGCGACCGGATTGCGGTTGAGATCAACCTGACCAGCAACGCCGTGATTCTGGGGGTGAAGGGCAAAGCGCATCCGCTCTCGCTCTACCGCGAATATGGAGTGCCGGTTACTCTTTCGACTGATGATGAAGGCGTCTCTCGGAGTGACATGACGAACGAATATGTTCGCGCCGTCATGGAACAGGGGCTGCGTTACGCGGACTTGAAGCAGATCGTGCGCGACACCTTGCAGTACAGCTTCCTGCCAGGGTCCAGCCTTTGGCGGGATCGGGCTGGCGGCGATAAAGTTGCGTCATGTAGCGTCGAAAACACGCAACAATGCTCAACCTTTTTGGCCGGCAGCCTGAAAGCCGCGATGCAGTCCAGGCTTGAGCGCGACCTGAAAGCGTTCGAAACATCCACTAGCAATTAGCGCAAGTCGCGCCCTGATCCACACGCCCTTCACTTCGGCTACTTGACCTTGAAGCTGTAGCCGCCTTCCATCTTGTGCTGGTCCGCACCGACGATATGCCATTTCAGGTCATAGCTTCCGGTCGGCAGTGGGCGGGGGAGGGTGATGGTCATCGTCTTGCCTTCGACACTGGTCTGGAAACCCTTGATCGGCATCGGCGCATGGTTGGCCATACCGGGCATCGCCGTCATGGTCAGTTCTGCACCGCTCAGCGGCGCCAGAAAGGTTTCGGAAAAGGTCAGCGTCAGCTTCGTCGGCTTCGCGACCGCCGTATCGGCGGCAGGAGTGGATGAAACGAGCTTGCTATGGGCGCCGGCAACGCCGGGCATGGCCAGCGCGAGAGCGGTCGCGGCGATGAGGAAAGAACGTGTCATGGGGGCAATCTCCAACCTAGTGATAAAGGGATTACGCGCGGACTTGCCGGACCCCTTGCCCCTGCGCATAAAATATCAGCAAGTCGGTTTGAGGGATGGATGCACTCCCATGCGTATGCGATCGTGAAGATGGAGAATATACCATGACCGATCTGGACCGGATGCTTGACGCGATGCGGACTATGCCGACCGATGCGCGGCTTGAAGACATGGAAGGTGCGGTGATCGATGGCCTTGCCCGGCGCCGGGACCAGATGATCGCCCGCCGCAGTCTGGCGCTGGCGGGGGCGCTGGCGATCGGCGTCGGCTGGATAGGCAGCATTGTGCCTGCGGCACCGGCGCAGGCTTCGTCATTGCCGATCGGCATGTCGGACTATGCGCCATCGCGACTTCTCGGCCAGTGAGTTTCAAGCGCTATCTGCTCGTCGCGCTGATCGCCTTCGTTGCGGCGCTGGCAGCGGTGTTGGCCGCGCGCGTATGGCTCGCACCGCCGCCCCGTGTGGAGAGCGAGGTGCATGCCCTGTTGCACCAGCGACTGAAGCTCGGCGCGGCGCAGGAACAGCGTATCCAGATGCTGGAGGCTGCATTCGCCACGCGCCGCGAAGCGCTGGAGGCGGAAATGCGCGCCGACAATCAGAGGCTGGCGCAGGCGATCGCCGCCGAACATGGCTATGGGCCACAGGTGGGCGAGGCGGTTGATCGTTCGCACCATGTCATGGGGGAACTGCAAAAGGAGACTCTCCAGCATATCTTCGCCATGCGTGGCGTGCTGCGACCCGATCAGGCGGCGGAGTTCGACGCCGCCATCGTCAAGGCGCTGACGCAGCCGGCCCGGTGAGTGAAACGGAACTAGAAGACAGGGCGCTCGCCGCCCTTGCGCTGGCGGGCGAGCAATCGGCCTATGGCTCGTTGATGGCGCGTCACCGTGAGTCGGTCTGGCGACTCGCGCGCGGATATGTCGGGGATGCCGATGAAGCGCTCGACATCACGCAGGAAACCTTCGTTGCCGCCTTTGCCGCGCTAGCCCGCTATGATGGTGCGCGCCCCTTTCATGTCTGGATTGCCCGGATCGCGCTAAACAAATGTCGCGACTGGAGCCGCCGCCGCGCAGTTCGACGCTTCTTCACCTTCGCCAAGCCGATCGACGATGCGCTTCACTTTCCCGATCCCGGCGCCTCGCCCGAGGAGGCGCTCCACTCGCAGCGCGAATTACAACGTATTCACGCGGCCATCGCGACGCTGCCTGCGATACTCAAGGACGTGCTTCTCCTCCGTACGATCGAAACGATGAGCCAGGCGGAGACAGCGCAAGTGCTGAAAATTACGGAGAAAGCGGTAGAAACCCGGTTGTACCGTGCCCGCGCAAAGCTTTCGGATATTTTGAGGGTTTGAAGGTTGTCGCGCGTATGAAGGGGCATGAGCCAGTTCTCCCTTGATCGTCGCGCCTTATTCAAAGGCGCGGCCGCCCTGACCTTCGCTCAGGCTTTCCCTGCGTGGGCGCGGTCCGGCACCGGCGGCCTTCATCCTGCGCCCGGCGTTCTTTCCGGTGAGGCCATTGCGCTCACCGTGGGCGAGAGCCATTTCGGCACCGGTGGTCGATCCGCTCATGCCATCACCATCAACGGCACCTTGCCCGCGCCCCTCATCCGGCTCAAGGAAGGACAGACCGTGCGCCTTGCCGTCACCAATAATTTGAAAGAAGACACGTCAATCCACTGGCACGGCTTGCTTCTGCCGTTTCAGATGGATGGCGTTCCAGGCATTAGCTTTCCCGGCATCCGGCCCGGCGAGACTTTCACCTATGAATTCCCTATTCGCCAGTCGGGCACCTACTGGTATCACAGTCATTCTGGCATGCAGGAGGCGATGGGGCATTATGGCCCGATCGTGATCGATCCTGCCGGACCCGATCCGGTGCAGAGCGACCGGGAGCACGTCATCGTCCTTTCCGACTGGTCGCCGGTCCACCCGCATGTGCTGCTCAAGCGACTCAAGCAGATGGGCGGCTACTATAACATGCAGCGCCAGACGCTCGTCGATCTGCTGAAGGGGGAGGGGCAGAGCGCCAAGGAGCGGAAGGAGTGGGGGGCGATGCGCATGGATCCCACCGACATCTCCGACGTCACGGGGTCCACCTACAGCTTCCTGGTGAACGGCCATGGCACCCCGGAGAACTGGACCGGCCTGTTCACACCCGGCGAGCGCGTCCGCCTGCGCATCGTCAACGCCTCTGCGATGACCAATTTTAACGTTCGCCTGCCCGGTCTGCCGATGACCGTGGTCCAGTGCGATGGTCAGCATGTCCAGCCCGTCGAGACTGACGAGTTCCAGATCGGAATCGCTGAGACCTACGATGTGGTCGTCCACCCCTCCGAAGCCAGACCCTACGGCCTGATAGCTGAAGCCATCGACCGATCGGGCCTCGTCCGCGCGACCCTCGCGCCGCAGATCGGTATGGTGGCGTCCATTCGCGATTTGCGGAGGCGTCCGCTGCTGACCATGAAAGACATGGGCATGGACATGTCGGGCATGGACATGGGGCAGGGAGGCGTGATCGACTTGAGCCAGCCTGCCAATGACAGCATGGAAGGCCATGCCATGAAGATGCTCGACCCCTCCGTCGCGCCGCACCTACCGATGGGGCCGGGCGTGGCGACGCTGTCTCCCATGCCCGCCGATCGCACCGCCGACCGCCCCACGGGGCTGGAGGATGTGGATCATCGGGTGCTGACCTATTCCGACCTCCGTGCGCTCGAACCCAATGCGGACACGCGCCCTCCAACCCGCTCGCTCGACATCCACCTGACCGCTAATATGGAACGCTATATGTGGTCCTTCGACGGCGTGAAGTTGTCGGAAGGTGCTGAACCGATTGCCTTCCGCTATATGGAGCGCGTTCGCGTCACGCTGATCAACGACACGATGATGCCGCACCCCATCCATATCCATGGCCACTTCTTCCAGTTGATCACGAGCGAGGAGGCGGCACACAGTCCGCGCAAGCATACGGTGAACGTGCTTCCCGGCGGCAAGATCAGCTTCGACCTGACCGCCGACGCGCTGGGCGACTGGGCATTTCACTGTCACATGCTGATGCACATGCATGCCGGGATGATGCGGCTTGTCACCGTCCGGCGTGAAGGAGAGGCGGCGTGAAGCATCGGGTGTTGGAGGCTATCGCGCTGCTCCTCGCAAGCGCATCCACATCGGCCTTTGCACAGATGGACCACAGCCAAATGGAGCATGGCGCACATCAGATGCCTCCGGAAGACGCGCCAGCGCGGGATGCGCCGCCTGCACCGGACAACCCCACCGCTTCCCATGCCGGGCACGGTGCGTCAAGCGGAGTCGCCGGGCCTCAGGGAGTCGCGCCTTCCATTCCGACCGACCATGCCGCAGAGGCTTTCTATGATCCTGCAACCATGGCCCGCGCCCGCTCCGCAATGACAAAGGAGCATGGCGGCATGCGCTACTCGCAACTGATGGTGGATCGCCTCGAATATCGCGCGCAGAAGGGCGACGACGGATATCACTGGGAGGGCGAGGGCTGGATCGGCGGCGACATCAACCGTCTGGCGGTCAAGTCAGAAGGGGAAGGCGAAAGGGTTGGTAGACTCGAAAGCGCCGAAGTGCAGGCACTCTACAGTCGCGCGATAGATCCCTGGTGGAACATCGTTGCGGGTGTCCGTCAGGATTTCCGTCCCCGGCCCCAACGCACTTATGCTACGATCGGCATCGAAGGGCTCGCGCCCTACTGGTTCGAAGTTGAGACGCAGGCCTTCCTTTCCGACAAGGGCGACGCGCATCTGCGTCTGGAGGGAAGCTATGACCAGCGCATTACGCAGCGGCTTATTCTACAGCCTGCCGCCGAAGTGAACATCGCCGCTCAGGACGTTCCCGAACTCGGCATCGGATCGGGCTTCTCGGATATCGAATTGGGGCTGCGCCTGCGTTACGAAATCGCTCGGGAGTTCGCGCCTTATGTCGGCGTCAATTGGGAACGCAAGCTGGGCGACAGTGCCCGCAAGGCCCGCCTTGCGGGAGAAAGTGCGTCGGCCAGGAGCGTCGTAATGGGCGTGCGCTTCTGGTTCTGATTCAGGCACGCCGCCAAAGGGCGCTCTGCTAAGGCGGCAACCTCACTTCGCCCTCGTCAAACGACGCCCAGGAACCCCGCTGCCCGTGAGACTCCAATTTCCATGCCTGTACCCGAAGCGCTCGGGCTTAGCGTTTAAGGCCATTGGCCATGTTGAGATGCGCCGTCACTATGGGCACCATCGTCGCGGCAAAGCCTTTGAGCGACGGTACTTCGCCGCTGGCCGCATAGACCTTTAACGCGTCAAGTGTGGCTTGATGACCTTTGACCTGTGCATCGGCATACGCTGCGTCAAAGGCCGCGCCTTCCTTGCCCTTAAGCGCTTCCAGCGCCTGAACTTGCGCGGCATCAAGGGTTGGATCGGGTGTGATCGCTGGGGTGGCCGAGGTCGCGGCGGCCTTAAGCTTTGTGGTCGAATCGGTATGCGCCTTGATCATGGACTGCGCGAATGACTTGGTGGCGGCCGATGCAGCGCTTGCGGCGGCGAGTTTGGACGCCTCGATCTCGAAGCTGTCGCTGGCAGCGGCCTTGTTTGCGAACATTTGTCCGGCGCTTACGGCCGGTGCCGTATTTTCCGTCGTGATGTTCGTTGGTGCGACGGAATTGTTTCCCGCAACAGACTCGGTCTTTTTGCCGCACGATGCGAGCGTGAGGGCTGCCATTGAAACGGTTATCAGGGCGCTGCGTGTCATTATCTGTCTCCTATCGGCCGTATGGCGATGCAGCATGAACATTCGTCGCTCCACCTCGTTCCACATGGACCTTTAACGCGCTTCTCCCGTTCTGGTTTGGAAGCGCGGACAAACCGCACCGACGGTTACGTAATCGAAAGGCACATAGATGGGCATCTTCGGCAAAATAATGGACAAGATTTTCCATCATGAAGCAAAGGCCGCGCCTTCAGCGGCGCCCGCACCCGCATCAGCACCCAAGGCACCCGCTCCAAACAGCACAGTTGCACCATCACCATCACCAGCGCCCACACCGGCGCCATCACCTGCAGCCAATGTAGACGTGGGAGCAGTTCTTGCGACGATGGCGGAGTTTAAGGGTGGCGGCGGCAATTATCAAAGTTCGATTGTCGACTTGCTGAAACTCCTGGACCTTGATTCCAGCCTTTCCGCCCGTAAGGAACTGGCCGCGGAACTGAATGTGCATGCGGGCGAGGACGGGAGCGCCGAACAAAACATCGCCCTTCATCGCGCTGTGATAGCCAAGCTCGCCGAAAATGGCGGTATCGTGCCCGACAGCCTGCGCGCTTGACATCATGTCGCCGCAGCCAACACGCCTGGAATTTCTCAACCAGGCGATGAAAGACGCGGCGGAAGCAATGGACTTTGTCGAGGCAGCGCGACTGCGCGATCTCATCAGCTTGTTGCGCGCGGGTGGCGAGAATGCGAACGGAGACATTGATCCTGTCGGTCTCGAACGGCAGCAACCAGGGGCGATGGGTCTTGGCACGAGCCAACAACGTATGCGCCCACCGCCTGGCTGGGTACGGCCATCAAAGCCCGATCTCATGACAATGGGCAAAAGCCGGCGTCGCAAGTTTGAGAGTTAAGGCCCGAAACCAGTTATTTACATTGTCGTGAGGCAAGCGTCGGCAAGGTAGGACTCGCTGCTGCTTAGGCAGTCGTAGGTGCTGCCATCCTAATCGATCGCCGCCATCTGCGAGCACCGCATGCTCCAGTCGAGGTCGTCAGATTGAGGGCGGAGCGAAGCACCTAGACACCAAAGCGAAAAGACGCTTTCCCGTGGTTCGTGCATGCTCTACCGCACCACAAAATGGGCGATGAAGATCACGAAGCCACCGGTCTGCTGAACTGGCTCAGAGAACGAACCGGCGTGCTGATAGCTACCGTGGGGCTGGGCGCATGGGTTTGTCTGCTATGGTTTATGTTCGGCGACGTCCTCTAAATCTCCGTCTTCAAAGCCACACCATCTGTTTACCGATAGACAGGCTGCTGCGGTATCGGCTCATGGACGGCAGGGCCTTCATCACGAGGGGATTCATGTATGGCGCCGCAATTGCAGGTTTTAGCTTTGCCGATACGCTGCTGTGCTACAGCTTTTCGGCGCTCGTGGCGGTTATATGCAGTCGCTTGATTAACTGTCATTTCGCCTTCCCCTTATCCTTAGCTGCCAATTTACACTATCGGGCGTTCACCTCGGATCGTCGGGCACCCGGCGCATCATTGGGATCAACCGTCATCGAGCGTATGAGTTCCAGAGACGCGGCACGACCCCGAGGATACACAATAAACACGTTTCTTCGGAAAGAACACCGGGATGCTTGGCAATGATGGCAGATGTCGGTAATGGGCAGGCTCCCATGGTCCAACGTTTTTCAGGCCTAGGTCTGAAGATCAGACCTGCTCCCACGAGTCGAAGGAGTTGTATTTAGACATCTGCGATCTCCTTCCATAAGCTGCGGAAGGAGTAAGAAGCAGGTTCGCTACATTTGCCGTTAACCGCCCATGCCGCAGACAATGGCCTGCAGCCGGAGCGAAACGAGGGGACAAAGGAGGCATCTATTTCAACATATTTGGCCCATCCAACGAGCACGGCCTATGAAGAAGATTGGGCCGAGCCGGAATCGAACAGACAATAGTTCTGTTTTAATTTTCAAATATGTAATGAAAACGAGATGAGCGATAAGGCCCCCAGAAGAGCCCCAATTCGGTCAGGCAGTAATCGGGAATCACATTGGCTTCCCAAGCACTTATATCACAAGCGCAGGCACTAGGGAACGGACCATGAATGGAGCTGGGTAGGCGGATAGCTGCCGTTCGCGTTGCGTCTCCTCCCGACCCAGACTGTCGTCTAATCGCGGCCCAGATTGCAAGCCCCTAAAAGCGTTATAGAGATGAACTTGTTCGGAGTACGGTCGTCTTCGCCGGTCATCATTTGCTGCCGCACAATGGGGCTTCGCGGGAGAACCTTCCAATGTGTAAAACGCACGTTCCAAAACAGGAGGTGCAACAGTCTCAAAGGAATGGTTCAGCCACGTCCTGGCAAGGACGCCTCTACACACCTAAGGGTGGGTGAACTCGGGAATGTCCCATCGGGTGACGCGCCGTTCCTTGCGTCAGATGTATAACCGAGGAAGATCGACGCCTTCAGGAAAAGGCTGATCGGGGGCACCATTACCGCGCGCATCGTCAGATATGTGGCAGCCCTCCTTTAGACGCCACTCCACACTCAGAAATGCTGCAAACCAAACGGTCCACATGGTCGGCGTAGGTGGCGTAGCGCGCGATAATCTATTAGCAGTGGCCATCTTGCATAATATATTTCGTATACAATATTTGACTTTTGGACGAATTTGGCGCAGCTTCCTTCCTGCAAAAAAGCCAGGGAGACAATTAATGCGGAATTACCGTGTAAAACTATGCTGTGCCGCGGCGGTGACCGCCCTTCTGCCGGGGATGGCCCTGGCGCAGGTCGCGCAGGAACCCGAAGCGTCCGGTGCATCGGACATCGTCGTGACGGGCACGCGCATCAAGCGCCCCGATCTGCAGAGCAACAGTCCCCAGACCGTCGTGAGCGCCGAAGAATTCCGCTATCAGGGGGCGACCACGGTGGAAGGCGTGTTGAACCGCCTGCCGCAATTCACCGCCGATGCGAACGAGAATGTGTCCAACGGGTCGGACGGCACCTCCAAGGTCAATCTCCGCAATCTGGGGGACAACCGCGTGCTCGTGCTGGTCAATGGCCAGCGCATGTTGCCGCAACAGGCGATCAACCTCAATTTCGTGCCCAGCAGCCTGGTCGAGCGTGTCGATGTGCTGACCGGCGGCGCGTCGGCGGTCTATGGTTCGGACGCGCTGTCGGGCGTCGTCAATTTCGTGCTGAAGGACGATCTGGACGGCATCCGCATCGACGCCCAGACCGGCTTCTACCAGCATGATAACAACAATGGCGCGGTACGCGGCCTGCTCGACGACAAGGGCTATCGCAAGGCGAACGGTTCGGTCATGGACGGTGGCAAGCAGGACATCACCGTGTCGGCAGGCAAGAATTTCGCCGACGGCCGCGGCAACATCACCGCCTATGCCGGCTATCGCCATTATGATCCGGTGCGTCAGTCGAACCGCGACGTATCTTCCTGTGCGCTGCAACAGGCGGACGATGCCGGCACGGCGCTGTTCTGCGGCGGGTCGAGCAATACGCCCTTTGGCACCTTCGTTCCGCTGGAGGGCGCTTCTCAGGGGCAGACGCTGACCAACAACAAGGATGGCACGCAGACCTTCGTTCCTTACGACAATAGTTACGCGTATAATTACGCGCCGGACAATTATTTCCAGCGATCGGACGAACGCATCACGGCGGGCGCCTTCGCCAAGTTCGAATTGAGCAAGGCGGCCGAAGTCTATGGCAGCTTCATGTTCATGCGCGACCATACCTTCTCGCAGGTCGCGCCATCGGCCATCTTCCTGGGTTCACCCTTCGCCATTTCGTGCAACAATCCGCTGGCCAGCGCCAGCCAGCTCAACACCCTGTGCGGCGCCAAGGCGGGCGCAGACCAGACGGCCGACGCTCTGGTCGGTTATCGGATGGCCCTCGCCCCGCGTCGTGACGACCTCAAATATAACGACTATCGCTATACCGCCGGTGTGCGCGGCGATCTGGGCAGTGGCTTCAGTTATGATGTGAACTATCTCTATTCGCTGGTTCGCTTCAAGGAACGCTATCTCAACAATGTCGACGCGATAAAGGCGCAGCGCGCGCTCGACGTCGTGACCGTCAACGGCGTGGCCACCTGTCGTTCGGTGGTCGACGGCACCGACCCCAACTGTATCCCGGTAAATGTTTTTTCGGCCGGCGGCGTCACCGCGGAACAGGGCAACTATCTCTTCACGCCCAGCAACACCTCGTCACGTAATTCGCAGCAGGTCTTTTCCGGCACGCTGAGCGGCGACCTGGGCCAGATGGGCATCACCAGCCCCTGGGCCAGCCGGGGCGTCGGCATCGCGCTGGGCGCAGAGCGCCGCCGAGAAACACTGAACTTCTTCGCGGACGACATCGCGCAGCAGGGCGGCACCACCAATGCGGACGGCATCATCAGCGTGACCGAAGGCTATGGCGAAATCGAAATTCCGCTGATTTCGGACATGCCCTTCGTCCGGTCGCTGACGATCAATGGCGGTTTGCGTTATTCGTCCTACAAGAATCAACAGAAGTCGACGGGTTTCAAGTCGAACTTCAATGTCTGGACGTACAAGGGCGAACTTAGCTGGCAACCGGTCGATGACCTGCGCCTGCGTGGCAGCTACAACCATGCGATCCGTGCGCCCAATATCGGTGAACTCTTCGCGTCGCAGTCGGTGGGCAATGTCGCGGGTCAGGACCCCTGTTCCGGCTCCAACCCGGACGCGTCCGAAGCGACCTGCGCGCTTACGGGTGTCACCGCCGCGCAATATGGCAATATCGTGGAATGCCCGGCGGATACCTGTTCGGCGCTGGGCGGCGGCAATCGCGGCCTGAAGCCGGAAACGGCCGATACGATCACCGCGGGTTTCGTGCTGACGCCGCGCGCACTGCGTAACTTCTCGCTGTCGGTCGATTATTACAAGATCAAGGTGCAGGACTATATCGGTGCGCTCGACGCCTCGCTGATCATCAGCCAGTGCGCCCAGACCGGCGATCCTTATTATTGCGGCCTGTTCAATCGTGATCCACGGTCGGGCGCGATCTTCGGCCAGAACGGCTATATTGTATCGACGACGCTCAACACCGGTTATCTCAAGACGTCCGGCATCGACGTGACCGCCGACTATACGTTCGGCATCGGCAAGCTGGGCCAATTCAACATCAATATGGTCGGGACCTGGCTGGCCAAGCAGGTATCGCAACCATTGCCGGGCCAGGGCAGCTATGATTGCAAGGGCCTGTTCGGCTATACCTGTGGTCAACCTTCACCCGAATGGCGCCATGTGGCCCGTTTCACCTGGATGGCACCCAGCGATACCGTCCTCTCGCTGTCCTGGCGTCACATCGGCGGCACGACATTGTCCAGCCTGTCGGACAATGCCGCGCTCAACGGCACGCCCAGCGTCATCAACCGCAAGATCAACGACTATAATTATTTCGACCTGTCGCTCACCCAGTCGATCGGCAAGCAACTGACGTTGCGGGCCGGCATGAACAATATGTTCGACAAGGATCCGCCAGCGATCGCGGCCGGCATCCTGTCGTCCTTCGGCAACGGCAACACCTATCCGGGCGTCTATGACGCGCTGGGTCGCAACATCTTCATCGGCGCGACGGTGAATTTCTAAAGCGATTTCTAATCAGATGGAATCATCTGATGACTCGGAAATCGCGTAAAACCAATACAGGCTGGCTGGCCGGGGTAAAACCCGGCCACTTTAGAGCATCGTGCGGAAAAGTGGGAACCGGTTTTCCGCTTAAAACGATGCGAAAACAAAAAGCTAGAGCACGCTGCGTCAGATTTAACGCAGCGTGCTCTAGACGCAAAAAGACCCGCCTGCATGACTGCGCAGGCGGGTCTTTCTGTGCGCATCACGGTTGATCGTCAGCGGGGCGCGTCGATCGTGAAGCTATAGGTTAGCGACTTGAGCGGGATGCGGAACGGCATGTGCGCCCGCCCGTCGAGATTCCATCCGGTGTCGCCGCCCACGCCCGCCTGCGCCGCGTCGATCAGCAGCGTACCACGATCATGCGGGCGGATGTCCGAACTATGCGCCTGCCCTGGCGGCTTCGTCGCTAGGTCGGCATAGGGAAAGGCGAGGGCATTGACCGAGAGCGACTGCGCGCCTGTGATGCGCAGGACTGCGCCAGCTCCGTTCAGCGCGATCCACCGCACGTCGCTCTTGTTTCCCGATTCCTGCGGTCGCGCATAATCATGATATTGCTCCGCCACCGTCCCGCTCCATTGGGCGATCAGGCCGCCTGTCTTGCGATCTGCATAGCTTTCCTGCGGGCCACGGCCATACCAGTCGACCCGGTCCAACGCCGACGGAGTGTCGAAGGCCAGGCCCACCCGCAACGGATCGGGCAGCGTATCGCGGATCGGATCGAACCGCATCGTCACGCCGACCCGCCCGTCGGCCGCCATCGTCCAGCGGGATTCGGTCTTGACCGATCCCACGCCCATATCGTGCCGCACGACGATCGCATTGCCCGTCCGTTCGAGCGATTCCAGGCGGCGATGCTCGGAAAAATATTGCCACATGGCATGGCTCTTGGGGACTCCCGCGCCGATATCATTGTCGGTCGGCGCGCGCCAGAAATTGGGCGCACCGCCGCTCAGCAACAGCGTCCCGCGGCGCGCATAGCGCCGCACCAGCCCGGTTGCGCGATCGATCTCCAGCACGGCGTCGCCCGCCGACAGGCGCAGCGTGTCCGCCGTCTCCACCGGTGCTACATCGCCAGCGGGCGGCGCGGGCAGGGCAGGGGCGTTCAACGCGAACTGCTCCCAGCCCACGACATGACCGGCCGACAGCATCGGCACCGCCCCCGCCTTGGTGCGGGCGCGCAGCACCACGGTCCGCTCCGCCACCACGTTCTTCGGCGCGGGCAGGGTCAGCGGCAATGGCGCGCTACCGCCCGGTGCGACGGCGGGCATGGGTAGGGCGCCGCGCCCAACTGCGACACCATCCTCCATCACCGTCCAGTCCAGCGTGAAGCGTGACAGGTCGATATGGTCGTGGCGATTGAGGATGCGATAGCCGCTGCCGTCGCCCGCAAAGGCGATCGGCGCCTGCACCTTGGCCAACTCATGATATTCGGGATCGGGCGTCCGGTCCGACTGGATCACGCCATCGCCGACCGGGCTGTCGTCGCCATGCACGCCGGGCGCCTTGGGATCGGGATCATAATCCAGCCCCTGCCCCCAATAGGGCCGTCCCTCCTTGTCCTTCAGCAGCATCGTCTGGTCGACCCAGTCCCATATGAAGCCGCCCTGCAACTTGGGATGCGCCCGCATCGCCTGCCAGTATCCCTCCAGATCGCCCAGGCTGTTGCCCATCGCATGGGCATATTCGCACAGGATCAACGGCTGTTTGAACGCCGGGTCGCGCGCATAATCGATCATCTTGGGCACATCGTCGTACATGGGCGCGAAGATATCGACATAGGGGTTCACCGGATGCCGCCAGTTGCTCATGCTCCAGCCCAGGAAGCTGACCAGCCGCGTCGGATCGTTCGCCTTCACCCATTGGGCCGCCGCCTCGAAACTGGTGCCGATCCCCGTCTCGTTGCCCAGTGACCAGAAGATGATAGACGGATGGTTGCGGTCCCGCTGGACCATGCGCTGCACCCGGTCCAGATGCGCGGCCCGCCATGTGGGGTCGTTGCCCAGCAGCATCGACGGATCGTCGTCATGCTCCTGCGACAGGCCCAGATAGCCATGGCTCTCGATATTGGCCTCATCCATGATGTAGAGGCCATATTCGTCGGCCAGGTCATACCAGCGCGGATCGTTGGGATAATGGGACGTACGCACCGCGTTGACGTTCGCGGCCTTCATCAGTTCGATATCCTTGCGCATCGTCGTTTCGGACAGGATGCGGAAGGTCTGGGGATCATGTTCATGCCGGTTGACACCGCGGATCATGATCCGCGTGCCATTGACCCGCACCTCACCCCCGGCAATCTCCACCGTGCGGAACCCGATGCGGCGGCTGGTCGCCTCCACCAGTCTGTCCTTCTCGTCCAGCAACTCGACCAGCAACGTATAGAGGTTGGGCGTTTCCGCGGTCCAGGCCTTCACGCCGGGCAGGCTGGCGTCCAGTTTTACAGAAATGCTGCCCGCCGCCTCGCGCACCAGCAGGCTGCGGCCGCCGTCCAGCAGCGTGGCGCGCACGCGCATCGTGGCGGGTGCGCCGCCGATCGCGACCGTCAGCCCCAGCCGCCCGTCGCGATAGTCATGCTCCAGCCCCGCGTCGACGGTCAGGTCGCCTATATGGGTAGGCGGCGCGGCATAGAGGCTGATGCTCCGCTCTATGCCATTGACCCGCCAGAAATCCTGATCCTCCAGATAGCTGCCGTCGGCAAAGCGATAGAGTTCGATCGCGACGACATTGCGGCCGGGCCGGGCATGGCGGCTGACGTCGAACTCGGTCGGCAATTTGCTATCCTCGGAATAGCCGACCCGCTCGCCATTGACCCAAAGATAATAGGCGGCCCCCGCCGCGCCCACGGTCAACAGCAGGCGTCGTCCGGCGAAATGGGCCGGGATCGTCAGCTCGCGGCGATAGGAGCCGACTTCGTTGAGGCTATGGTCGATCTTCGGCTGGTCGCGCGGAAAGGGATAGCCGCTGCCGACGAAGACCGGCCGACCATGGCCTTCCACCTGCCATATGCCCGGCACCTTGATCGTGCCCCAGCCACGCGCGTCGAAATCGGGGCGGTAGAAATCGACCGGGCGGCTCTCCGGGTTGGGCGAGAGGTGGAACTGCCAGTCCCCATCGAGCGATAGATGGTAGCGCGACCGCGCCACATCGCGCGACAGGGCGCCCGCGCGTGTGTCGAACCCGTCGAAGGTCGTATGCATCGGCTCGGCGCCCTGCCGGATCACTTCCGGCTGCTCCCATTCGGGCGGGCTGGTCTGAGCGAGCGCGGGAGAGAGAAGCAGGCCGGTAATCACCGCGCCCGTGGCGCAGGAGTGCATCCACATCCGCATCACTCTCTCCCCTTTCGCCCTACTTGCCCTTCACCACGATCATCACCGCGCCGCGCGCGGGCACGTCATAGCTGGCGGGCAAGGCCGTAACCGTTGCGCCCGACCACAGATCCTCCACCTGCGCAATGGACGCAAGGCCTGCGTCCGCCGCCGTCAGCGCCATGCGCGCGCCGTCCGCTCCCCGATTGAACAAGGCAAGCGCCACCCGTCCGTCCGCCAGCGGCTTGGCCCACACCTCCATCATGCCCTGCTTGCGCACCGCCTTGCCTTGTACTCCGCGCGCATCCTGGTCGACCGCGATGACGCGCCGGTTGGTCAGCAGCGCCAGCGTCGCCGCGTCGGTGTCGCGCAGATCGTGGCCCATCATCAGCGGCGCGGCCGACATGGCCCACAACGTCATATGGGTGCGATATTCGTCCGTGCTCATCCCGCCATTGCCGATTTCCAGCATGTCGGGATCGTTCCAGCCATGCGGTCCGGCATGGGCGGCATTGCCATTTTTGTCGAAACCGATCTTCGCCATCGTTGCATAATCGTCGGTAATGTCGCCGGTCGTGCGCCACAATTGCCCGCCGACGTCCCGGCCCCAACTGCCGACGTCGAACCGGCCATATTCGCAGAGGGAATAGATCATGTCCCGCCCGGTCGCCTGCAACGCCGCGCCCATTTCATGATAGCTGCGCTTGACCGTGTCGGCATCGGCATAAAACCATTCGCCCGAACACAGATCATATTTCAGATAGTCGAAACCCCAGTCGGCGAAGCTTTTCGCGTCCTGCGCAACATGGCCGTAACTGCCCTCATAACCCGCGCAGGTGCGTGGTCCCTGCGAACTGTAGATGCCGATCTTCAGCCCCTTGGCATGGACATAGGCGGTCAGCGCCTTCATGTCCGGAAACTTCGCATTGGGTTGCAGCACACCCGTCGCGTCGCGCGTCCCCTGCCAGCCATCGTCGATGTTGATATAGGTGTAGCCCGCATCGCGCAGTCCGCTCGATACCATCGCATCGGCCATGGCGCGCACCGTCTTGTCGTCGATATGCTCGGCGAATTTGTTCCAGCTGCTCCAGCCCATCGGCGGCGTCGCGGCCAGTTTGCTGGGGATGGGCTGGCCCAGCGGCGGCAGCGCGGCGGACTGGAAGGCGCGCATTTTGGCATCCTTCGCGGTCCCGCGCCTGCCGTCGATCGCGACCTTGCTCTCCCAGATCTGGCCTTCCAGATGCGGCTTGCCGTCTTTCAGGCTGACGCTCCAGCTGCGGGTCGGATGATCGCGATCATTGATGTTACGCGCATCGAACAGCAGCCTCCCCTCCTCGACCCGCGGGTTCATCATTTCGACCGGGCCGTACCACAGCGTGGTGACCCGCCCCTCTATCTTCGCGCCGTTGCTCTTCACCTCCAGCATGGTGACGCCCGGCGTCGGGGGCGCCTTGTCGAACAGCCAGACGCCATCGAATACGGTCTTGGCGGCGGCGGGCGCAGTCAGGCTGGCGGTGGCGAGCAGGGCGGCAAAAAGGGCGCGCGTCATCGCGATCTCCTTGGGATCAAAGTGAAACGAAGAGGAAGGGCTGCGCTGACGTCAGACGGCGGCGGCAGCCTCTTGTCGGGCCGCGCTGCGGCTTCGGCTGTAGAGCATGTAGAACAGCAGGCCGATCACATTCCACGCGCCAAAGCGGATCAGGGTGGATTCGGGCAGACTGAACAGCAGATAGGCGCAGCCCAGGATCGTCAGCGTGCCCACGACATAGGGTTGCGGACAACGGAACAGGCGCGGCAGTTCGGGCGACCGGCGGCGCAGGATCATCAGGCAGGCGCCCACCGCCATGAAGGCAATCAGCGTCCCGGCATTGGCCAGTTCGGCAATCTCGTCCAGGCGGAAGATACCCGCGACCAGCGCGATCGATACGCCGGTAATCAGCGTGATGCGCGTCGGCGCGCCGGTGCGCGGGCTGATCTTGGCCAGGCTGCGCGGCAACAGGCCATCGCGCGCCATGACGAAGAAAACGCGGCTCTGGCCATACATCATCACCAGGATGACGGAGGGCAGGGCGATGACGGCGGCCAGTGCGATCAGATGCGCGGCGACCGGCTGGCCCAGCTGGCGCAGCACCAGCGCCAGCGGTTCGGGCGAATTGGCGAGCTGCTGGAAGGGCAGGGCGCCCACGGCCGCGACGGCCACGCCCATATAGATGACGGTGCAGACCAGCATCGATCCGATGATGCCGATGGTCAGGTCTCGGCCCGGATTCTTCGCTTCTTCGGCAGAAGTCGCGACCGCATCGAACCCGTAGAAAGCGAAGAAAACGATTGCCGCCGCCGCCATCACGCCGCGCTTCTCGCCGCCGATTTCTGTGCTGGCAAAGCCATAGGGCATGAACGGGTCGAGGTTGGTGGACTGGAAGTGCGGCATCGCGATCGCGACGAAGATCGACAGCGCGATCAGTTTGATGATGACGAGGATAATGTTGAGCGTCGCGCTCTCGCGCGTGCCTGCGATCAGCATCCCCATCACGGCCAGCGCCACCATCACGGCGGGTAGGTTGATGAGGCCGCCTCCATGCGGCCCGACCAGCAGCATCGCGGGCAGGTGGATGCCCGCCGAATGCAGCCAGCCGACCAGATAGCCCGACCACCCGACCGCGACGGTCGAACAGGCCAGCGAATATTCCAGGATCAGGCTCCACCCCACGACCCAGGCGATCGTTTCTCCCATGGCGGCATAGCTGAACGTATAGGCGCTTCCCGCCGCCGGGATCATCGTCGCCATTTCAGCATAGGCGAGCGCGGCGCAGGCGCAGACCGCGCCGGCGATGGCGAAGGCCAGGATGACGGCCGGGCCGGCGCGTTCGGCGCCCACGCCCGTCAGCGTATAGATGCCGGTGCCAACGATCGCGCCGACGCCCAGGGCGATCAGATGCGGCCAGCTTAACGTCTTGGCCAGACTATGCCCGGACTCGCGCCTGGCGAGTGACTCGATGGATTTACGTGGTCCGAGCATGAAGTCCCCTTTTATCGGATCATTGTGTGGCTGGCGGCAAGTTGCGCGCGCAGGTCGTCCAGTGTGCTGGAGATGTGGCTGGTCAGCAGAGCCTGTACGTCGTCGGCATTGCCGGCGAGCCAGGCGTCGAGCAGCGCCTGATGCTCCAGATGCGCACGGTCGCCGCGGCCGGCGGGTGCCAAATGCGCCAGTACGTAGCGTTCGGCCAGCACTTCCAGCCGCTCGACCAGTTGCGTCGTCAACAACCGTCCGCCCGGCCGCACAAGCGCAACATGAAACTCCCGATTCCGCACGGCGACGGCGTTCAGGTCGTCATTGGCGGCAGCGTCGAGCAAGTCGAACGCCTTGACGGCAGCCAGCTTGTCTCCCTCCGTCGTGCGCGTGCAGGAAAAGGCGGCGGCGACCGGCTCTGTGGCCAGGCGCAGCAGGTAGATTTCTTCCGCCTGATCGGCCGACATGGGCCGCACGAACCAGCCGCGATTGGCTTGGCTGGTCAACAGCCCTTCATGTTCCAGCCGCGCCAGCGCTTCGCGCAGGGGAATTTTGCTGACACCCAGTTCGGCGGCCAACGCATCTTGCCGCACCGGCTCGCGGTCGGGCAGCTTTCCCTCCACGATTCGTTCGCGGATCACTTCGAAAATCCGTTCGGAAAGAGTGCGGACGACAATGGTCACCAGTCAGTCTCCATATAAGGCGCTGCGACGCGGGGTAGAAGCGTCACAATTGAACCGTATATGGTAGATAATGGCCTATTGCACTGCAAAAACGTTGCTGTTTTAAGCCTGTCCAACATTGTCATCATGCCGGCGCACAGCGGCGGCCGGACCGCTGACTGGCGAAGGGAATGACGAAATTCATACATTGTCGGACAAGGCCTTATACGCTATCTGCTCATCTGATATACCGTATACGATATTAACAGGGCGATGCAATGGAGTTTTTGTGGGGCGTATAGCGATCATCGGCGGCGGCGTTGTGGGCCTCTCGACCGGCATAGCCCTGCTCGATGCGCGGCAGTCCGTGGTGCTGGTCGATGATGACGCCGACGGGCAGGCCGCCTCCTGGGGCAATGCGGGCCATATCGCGGTCGAGCAGGTCGAACCGCTGGCGTCGCTGTCGCAGTTGCGCAGCGTGCCGAGCCGCCTGTTCCAGCGGGGCGGCGCGCTCGACCTGCCGCCGTCGGCGATCGGCGCCTGGTTGCCCTTCGGCCTGCGGTTGATGGCGGCGGCGCGACCGTCGCGCTTCCACGCAGGGCGCGACGCGCTGCGCGGACTGCTGGCACAGGCCATGCCTGCCTGGGAAGCGCTGGCGGAGCGGCTCGGCGACCCGACCCTCTTGCGCCAGGACGGGCATTATATCCTCTGGCAAGGTGCCCAGGCCGCCAAATCAGGCCGCGCCGCCTGGACAGCGGCCGATACCGGCACCGCGCATATTCATAACGCAAACGAAACGGAAATGGCCACCCTTTCCGCGCTGATGACGCAGCCCGCGGCGGGCGCGATCCGCTTTGCTGGCAGCGGGCAGATCGCCGATCTCGCCGCCCTGCGCCATGCCCTGCGCAGTGCCTTTGTCGGCGCGGGTGGTGAGATTGTAGGACGTAGCGCCACCGCGCGCCGGGTCGGTAGCCGGATCGAGATACCGGGCGTCGATGCCGACCGCGTCATCCTCTGCGCCGGCGTCCGCTCCCGTCCGTTGATGGAGGCGCTGGGGCACAAGGTGCCGATGATCGCCGAGCGCGGCTATCATATCCGCGCCGATGCAGCGGACTGGCCCGCCGACCTGCCGCCGGTCGTGTTCGAGGAGCGATCGATGATCGTCACCCGCTATCGGGACTGCGTGCAGGCAGCCAGCTTCGTCGAGCTGGACCGGGTCGATGCCCCGGCCGACCCGCGCAAATGGGATCGGCTGGAACGGCATGTCGCGCAATTGGGCCTGCCGATCCGCGGCCCCTTCACCCGCTGGATGGGTTGCCGCCCGACCCTGCCCGACTATCTGCCCGCCATCGGTCGATCGGCCAAGGCGGACAATCTTTATTATGCTTTCGGCCACCAGCATCTGGGGCTTACACTGGCCCCTATCACGGCGCAGATGATGACGGACCTGGTTACGGAAAAGCCTCCACACCTGTCCAACTCGTTGTTCGACATCGCGCGTTTTGTATAAGGAATGATCATGATTGGTGGATCGACCGCAGAGATCGAACTGGATCGACTGCACCCCTGGGCCGACGTCGCATTGCCGATAGCGGCGGACGAGCGGCTTGCCCGCATCGCCAAGGCGCAGGCGCTGACCGATGGCATCGGCGCACAGGCGCTGCTGGTCAATGCCGGCGCGTCGCTCCGCTATTTCTCCGCCGTACCTTGGGGACAGACCGAACGGCTGTTGGCGATGCTGCTGGTGCCCGGCCGCCAGCCGATCGTCATCTGTCCGCATTTCGAGATCGGTACGCTGGAGGCCGACCTCGCCATCGCGGCCGATATCCGGTCGTGGCAGGAGGATGAGGATCTGGTCGCCTTGGTGATCGATGCGCTGGCACAGGCTGGCGTCCGGACGGTGGCGGTCGATCCCGACCTGCCTTTCCATTTCGCCGAACGGCTCCGTACCACGACGCCCGCCGCCCTGACCGACGCGACTCCGATCATCAGCGGCTGCCGCATGGTTAAGTCCGACGCAGAACTGGCGCTGATGCGGCAAGCCAAGGCGATGACGCTGAGCGTCCACGCCGCCGCCGCACGCATCCTGCGCCCTGACATCCGCGCCGGCGAAGTCACCCGTTTCATCGACGAGGCGCATCGCCGACTGGGCGCGAAAGGCTCCAGCTTCTGCATCGTCCAGTTCGGCGAAGCGACCGCCTATCCGCACGGGCTGCCGGGGGACAGAGCGCTGGAAGAAGGACAACTGGTTCTGATCGACACGGGCTGCACGGTTCAGGGTTATCATTCCGACATCACCCGCACCTATGCCTTCGGTGCGGTGGACAGCCAGGCCCGCGACATCTGGGGAATCGAAAAGGCAGCGCAGCAGGCGGCCTTCGATGCGGTCGTGCCCGGCGCGCCGTGCGAGAGCGTGGACGCGGCGGCGCGGGCGGTGCTGGAGAAGGCGGGGCTTGGTCCCGACTATCGCCTGCCCGGCCTGCCGCACCGCACCGGCCATGGCATCGGCCTGTCGATCCATGAACCCGCCTATCTGGTGCGCGGCGACAAGACGCCGCTAGCGCCCGGCATGTGCTTTTCCAACGAACCCATGATCGTCGTGCCGCAGCGTTTCGGCATAAGGCTGGAGGATCATTTCCACGTCACCGAAACCGGCGCGCAATGGTTCACCCAGCCGCAGGTCGCGATCGACCGGCCTTTCGCCGACTGACTAGCGGGTTGCGGGGCGCAGTATCCGCTGCGCCCCGATATTCACCACCAGCACGAGCGCGCCGATCGCGGCGGCGACCAGACCGATGCGCAGATAGGCGTCCAGGATGATCGCCCGGTCGCCGCCCGTCGCGCCGCCGCCACCCATCGCCTCGATCACCGATGCGATCACGCCCGCACTGAAATTGCCCGCCGCCGTCGCCAGGAACCAGGTGCCCATCAGGAAACTGGCCATATGGCGCGGTGCAAAGCGCGACATGGCGGACAGGCCAACGGGGGACAGACACATTTCGCCGATCGCATGGCAAAGGAAGAGCAGGGCGATGAAGGCCAGCGGCACCTTCTGCTCCGGCGGCACCAACTGCGCCGCTGCCATCAGCACGAAGCCGCCACCGACCATGATGATGCCAAAGCCAAAGCTGCTGAGTGGCGTCGGCATCCGGTCTGCCTTGGCGAGGCGCAGCCATAGCGCGGCGAAGGGCAAAGCGATCAGGCAGACGAAAAAGGGCGGCAGCGCCTGAAAGACGGAGGCCGGCACTGCAAAGCCCAGGATCATGCGGTTCACATGATGGTCGATGAACAGGTTCAGCGACGATCCGCTCTGTTCGTAGAGGCCTCAGAAAACCGGCTGCACCACGATCAGCGCCAGCGCATAGAGCAATTTGCGCCGCTCCTCCCCCGCCAGCCGCGCCAGCGCGATCCAGACCAGCAACAGCCCGATCAGCAGTCCGCCGCCCGCCAGCAGCGTGCCGGTCAGCCGGGGCGATACCAGCAACAGCCAACTGAGCAGGGTCAGCGGCAAAGTGAGGCCATAGATCAGCCATTCGCGCTTCACGCCGAACACCCGCTGCGCCAGCGCCGCTGGATCGGGCGCTTCGCCGCCGCCCAGCAGGTGGCGCTTGCCGCGCGCGAAGACGATGACGCCTGCGATCATGCCGATCGCCGCCGCGCCGAACCCATAGCCCCAGCCCAAAGTCTCGCCCAGCAGGCCGCAGACGACCGGACCGATCGCGCCGCCCAGATTGATGCCCATGTAGAAGATCGTATAGGCGCTGTCCCGGCGCGGATCATGCGCCGCATAGAGCCTGCCCACCATCGCCGATATGTTGGCCTTGAGAAAGCCGGTGCCGACCACGATCAGCGACAGGCCGATCCAGAAAGTCGATTGCGCCGTAGCCCCCAGCGCGTCCTCCAGGCCCAGGACGATATGACCGCTGGCGATCACCAGCCCGCCGAACAGCACCGCCTTGCGCTGGCCCAGCCAGCGATCGGCCAGATAGCCGCCGATCATCGGCGAAAGAAAGACCAGCGCCAGATAGGAGCCATACAGCAGGCCCGACTGCTCACCCGAATAGAGGAAGTGGCGCGTCAGATAGAAGATCAGGAGTGCGCGCATCCCATAGAAGGAGAAACGCTCCCACAATTCCGTGAAGAAGAGGACGTAGAGACCCTTGGGATGGCCCCAGAGCATTTCGGCTTCCGGCACGGTGGTCGTGGTCATCAGGGTATCCAGCGATAGTCGGGCCTGGCGGTGACTTCAGGCACGGGCGCGGTCAGGTCCGCGCCGCGCTTGGGGTCTTTGCCCGCATCCTGATCGACAAAGCCGTAGGAAACGCCCTTGTCGAACTGGCCGCCGCGATGTTCGACATCGCCGATCGTCTGGGCCGTGCCGGACAGGATGATGCCTTTTTCATACTCGCCGATGCCGAGCATGGACGTCGCCGCCCGCGCATGGCCGCGCACTATGGTGTCGCCGCGCAGCACGGTGAGGCCCGCGATCACCGCATCGTCCAGCACCTGCGCCTGATCTGAGACGACGGCATGATCCTCTACCCGCGCCCGGTCGGCGACGGTGCCGGACAGGACGCGGGCATAGGGACCGACCCATGCGGTGGCCGCGACCTTAGCCTCCGGCCCGACCCAGCCGCCGCCATGGACGTGGCGATGGCCGCCGGGGATGGGGGCGGGCGCGTCGGGCTGCGCGCCGTCCAGTTCGACCATCCAGGGGTAGCGGTAGAGGGAATAATAGGGCTGATCCCAGCGGATCTTCTGCATCTGCGACGGGGTCGCCATGACGACGAGATAGAGGCCTTTATCGTCAGGTCTGATGTCTATTGCGGTTTCACCGCGCGCGCCGCGTTGGAGCGGGCTGTAGCGGCTCTTCCCGTCCGCGCCGAGCGCGACCATGCCCCAGCGCCAGTCGGGGGCGGGCGGCGGAATGCTGTCCGGCTCATCGGCCAGGCCTGGCAGCTTCGATACGGCAGACGCCTGCTGCACGATGCCGCGGAAGGTGATGGCGACGCGCGACTGCCCGGCATCGGGGTTCAGCTTGACGATATTATAGCCCCAGCGCTGCGGCGCTGCCATGTCCGGCACGGCGTAGCGGCGCTTGGCGGCGTCGATCGGGTCCAGCACGGTCGCGGCCAATATGTCCGGTCCGGTCGTCTGGTCGTAACCGCCATAGCTGCGGCGATAGGCGTCGCCATTGGCATAGTCCCAGTTGGCATTGCGGAGCGCCCAGTCGCCGAACATGTCGTTCAACTGATCCTGTGTCCAGCCCATATTCGCACGGAGCACGGAGAAGGGGTCGGCGGTCAGCCGGGCTGGATCATCCTTGCCCGGCGCGGTGCGCCAGAGGGCGTTGACCGCGTCATAGCCGTGGCGGTCCCTGAGATATTCGAACCATTGCCAGTTGCAGTAACGCGACCGGGTCGAGCCGTAATAAAGGTGCGGATATTGTTTCAGTAGCACCGAACAATGGGTATTGGCGCGAAACTCCGGCAACTGGGTGGTCATCCAGTTGGCATGGCTTTCGAACATCCAGCCGGTATAGGGCGAGTCCATCAGCCGCCCGGTCGCGGCCTGCAACGCATGGGTCAGTTCATGCGCCAGCCCGAACCGGTCCTTGAGCGCGCCGGGGCCAATCCACATGCCCATATGGCCCAGCGAATCCGTGCCGCCGGTCAGGCCATAATCGACGCCGATATAGGCATTGACCTTCAGCTTGGCGGCGTCGCCGCAATGGGGCTGGGGAAAGCCCAGCGTGTCGATGAAATAGGACCAGACATATTCCAGATGCGCCGCCGCAGCGCGGGCATCGACGGGATCGACAGTGCCGGGCTTCCAGTGGAAGGCGACATGGGCGCTTTCCATCTGGAGCGGCAGCGCGGCATTGGCGGCATCGTCCGGATCAGTCGCGGCGACTGTCCATGACCCGGCGACGCATTGCTCAGCCTTTGGCGCAGGCGAAGCGGCCAGCGCCGCGTCCCCCATGACCAGACCCAGAGCCGTGGCCAGCAGCGCGTGCCGCAACCGCATCAGCGCGGGGTCAGCGTAATGCGCGTGTTCCCGCCGGTGAGGGGGATCGCGTAGCCGCCCCGATCCGCCGTCGCGCCGCCGATCGCATAGGGCTTGCCGTCCTTCGTGGTCGTCTCGAACAACAGCCGCGCCTTGGTCGTGGCGGCATCGGCGGGGTCGAGCATCAGCACGACCTGACCCGATGCGCCGTCATAATCGGCGCTGGCGATGCGCCCGGCCTCCAGCGTGATCCACAGGCCCGCAGGCGCGATGAACAGGCGGCGGCGCGCGCCATCCTGCGGCACGACATGGACGGTGGCGCCGCTGGTCGTCACCTTGCCGCCAAAGCCCAGCCAGCCCAGATCCTTGTCTTTCACCGCATAGGTGGCCGAGGCGATCGCATGGCCGTAGAAGCCCATGCCATAATCGCCGCTGATCGCGTCCCATCGCATCATGTCGGGCCAGCTATGGAAGGCAGCCGAACCGAAGCCCTGCTGGTCGATATTGGTGATGCCACCCATCATGCCGCCATAGGCGACGCGCAGCAGGTGCAGGTCTTCGGGATTCTGGCGATAGGCATCGAACAGCGGCACGGCGTTGAGCGCCGAACCATAATGGTGAATCTGCCGCTCGATCCGCGACACTTTTCCGCCATAGAGGAAGTCCCAATAACGGCGCGCATTGCCATTATAGCCCCAACTGGGGATCGTGGGATCATAGCCCAGTATGACTTCTCTGGTGACGTCCGCCTGCGGTCGATACCCGAAATAGCGCATCCAGGCATAGACTTCGGGCTGGCCGGTCGAATCCCACGCCATTTCGCTGCCGAAGGGGAATTTGAGCGTGCGCCAATGATCGGCGCGGCCCTTCATCAGCTTTTCCATCTCGGTCGCTTGCGCGGTCAGCCCTTCGCGCTTCAGGTCTTTCAGGATGTCGAGGAATACGTCGCCTTCCATCTGCCCGAACTGGGCATAATAGGGCGCGTCGCGCATCATCGCGACCGAAGTGCGATAGGCCCAGTCGAGATAGAAGCGCCAGTCATGCTGCTTCACCAGCCCCTGGCTGTCGCGGGCCAGGCGGTACAGCACCCAATGGCCGATCGCGACATGGGGGTAATTGTAGGAACGGCCCAAATCGTCCGAATCCTTCTTCGACCAGGCGGTCCAACTCTTCCAGTTGATCGCCGGATCATAATAGTCAGGAAATAACTTGGGATCGTAATAGAAGAGGCTCTTCTTGACTGCACCGGCCTGCGGACCTTCGGCGATCTGGAGGTGGCCCAGCACCGTTTCGTTGACCATGCGTTCCAGCTTGGCGACTTCGTCCGGGTTCGGATTGTCGAGCTGCTTCATCATCGCCGCGACCCAACTGCCCGCGCCGCCCTCGTCGCTCATGCCCGCGACCCAGACGCGGCCATCCTGGGTCAATATCCTGTTCTCTTCCCGATCATAGGAGAGGATGGCGGGCGAGCGATGGAAGGGGTCGTCCTTGCCCTCGAACCATTGGTTCGTCGTGGTGAAATGGCCGATATCGGCCATCACCTGCTCCAGCGGCTTGGTGATATAATAGCTGACCGTCTGCGCCTGCCCATCGGCATAGGTGACGGTGAGGCGCGCCTGACCCCAGCCGGATGCCTTCACATCATAGCGCGCCCAGCCGGTGCCGCTGTCTGTCGACGTCGCCGTCAAAGTGCCAGCTGGGAAGCTTTCGATCTTGGCGACCGGGCTGGGGGATTTGAGGAACAGGCTGGCCGACTGGTCGGTCGGCACGACATAGCCGGGGATGCCGACCGCGACGGGCCGCTTGTTCGCGACCAGTGTATCCTCGATCGCGCGGATGCCGGGGGCGGTCACGAAGCGCAGGCCGATGGTGCGGCTCTGGCCCGGTGTCAGGGTGATGCTGGTGGCATCATTCCATTGCGGCCCGGCCTTGGCCCATTCCTTTTCGACGAAGCCCTTGCTGGCGACGGTCCAGTCGTAAAAGCCCTCGGACACCTGGGTGCGGGGGCTGCGGTCGGTGAAGATATCCCCCTTGGGCGCGGCGCGCGCTTCCAGCACCGGGCGATAGGCTTCGAGCGGTGTGTTCTTTTCCGGCAGCACCAGCAGCGCCGGTCCCTGGCCATTGAGGCGCGTCACCTGCACATAGCCGGCATCGCGACCGATATAGGGATCGACGAAGCTGGCCTGCGCATGGGCCTGATCCAGATCACGGTCGAGAATGATGTTGTCGAACACCATCGGCATGCCGAGCGCGCCGATCTCGACGGCTTCGCGGCTGGTATTCACCAGCGTGAAGCGCAGCGCCAGCACGCCATTGTCATTCACCCATTGCCGCTCGACCCGCAGCGGGATGCCCGCGCCCATCGATGCGCTGATGTCGGCGGCGGCCAGCACATCGCCGCGCGCGGCCAGCCTGACGATGGGCTTGCGGGCATGGGCGGAGGAAAAGTCCTGCCATGCGCCATTGCCGTTCTTCAGGCGGAGATGGATATCGCCGATATGGACATAGCCGTCGCCCGCGCGTTCCGCTTCACGGCTCGCCGGGACGAAATCAAATGCGCGATCGCCGTTGGGCGACAGGTGTGCCAGCGTCTGCGTATCGGTGCGCAGCGCCAGGTCGAAGGTCGGTGTTTTGAACGCTGTCTTTGCGATCGGCGGAAAGACCTTCTTGGCGGGCGGTGCCTCGGCGAAGGCGGCCTGCGTCGGGATCATCGCAGGCACCGACGCCAGCAGCAGGGCGATCAGGGGAAGCTTCTGGATCATGGTCATCCTCGTCATTGCGCGGCGGCGGTGCGGGCGGCTTGCGGAGCCGCGAGGGCGGGCGGTGTTTCGCCCAGCAGGTTGAGCGTGAAATAGTCGCGCAGCTTCTTCCAGAAGAAGGGCTGCGCCACCCGGTGCGTGGTGTTGGGCAGCACGACCAGATCGACGTCGCGCCCGGCGTCCATCAACGCCTTGGCGAGGCGGAAGCTTTCCGTCACCGGCACATTGTCGTCGATGTCGCCATGGATCAGCAGCAGCTTGCCCATCAGATTGCCAGCGACCGACATGTTGCTGTTGCGCTCCCATGTCGCTTCGTCGGGGTTACCCATGGACACTTCGGGCCACCATGTCTTGTCCAGCCGCAGGTCGTGATTGCCCGATGAGGCGACGCCGACCTTGAAGAAATTGGGTCGCCGCAGCACGAAGCGGGCCGTATCGTATCCGCCCGCCGATCCACCGAACACGCCGACGCGGTTCACGTCCATATAGGGATATTTTGCGGCCATCTGGCGGATGAGGGCGATATGGTCGTCCAGGCCCACTTCGCCCAGATTCTGATAGGCGGGCAGGCGGAAAGCCTGTCCCCGGCGTGATGTGCCGGTGCCGTCGATCATCACCACGATCGCACCGATCTGTGCCACGCTGTTACCTGCCTCCCGATGGGCTTCGTTCCAGGTGGCTGGCACGTTGGTGGTGGTCGGGCCGGTATAGACATTGTCGATCACCGGATAGCGGCGCGTTGCGTCGAAATGTGCGGGGCGGAAGATCATGCCGTATATCGGGGTATGGCCATCCGCCGCGACGCCCTGGAACGGTTCGGGCGATGTATAGCCCGCCGCGCGCAGGCGGCTGTCGTCGGCCTTGGCCAAGTCCATGACGATCCGTCCTGTCTGCCCGTCACGCAACACGGTGCGGGTGGGGCTGGTCGGGCTGGACATCTGATCGACGATCCATTTTCCGTCGCCGGACAGGGTCGCTTCATGGTCGAGCGGTTCGGGTGTCAGTTCGGTCGGGTCGCCTCCGCTCACGGGCACGCGATAGAGTGCGCGCCAGTAGGGATTCCGCGCCTTTTCCCGGCCCACGCCGGTCACGACCAGCGATGATGTGTCCCCGGCGACAGAGTCGACCGACAGCACCTCCCATTCCCCCCGCGTAAGCGGTTTCCCGCCATCGGGCACATCGGGGGTGACGAGATAGAGTTGCGCCCAACCGGACCGTTCGGAGATGGAGAGTTCTCCGCCCAGGTCCGGGGCGGGCAGGATCATGCTGGACGTGACGGTGACCAGAGGTTTCACGACCTCATGCGCGACGATGCGCGCGGCGCCGGTGTCCGGGTCGGCCTGATAGGCCGCCTGTTGTTTGTAGCCGCGTTCGGTCCACAGGATGCGCGGCTTGCCATTCACCCAGCCCATATCGGGCGGCGAAGGAAAGAGAATCGATTCGGACGGGACAGCCAGCGGCACGATCTTCGCCTTGCCGCTGCGCATCGCCTGTTCGATATCCACGACGAAGCGCGTTGCCTGCGGCAATTTCTCGGCACCGGCCAGCGGATAGACATAGGCAAAGCTGCGCGGATAGAGGCTGCCCGGCGGGTTCTGCTGCGTGATGGAAAGTTTCTTCACGTCGCGCGTGTCGAGCCGCCAGCTAAGCAGATAGCGACCGTCCGGCGACCATGCGCCGGACACCGGCATGTCCGGTTCCTCGGTGCCGTCGCGCAGGATTTCGGCGAGTTGCGGGATGGAGCGGCCATAGGGCTGCTCGCGCGTGCCGTCGGTGGTGAGCGCGACTTCCTTGCCGCTTTTCCCGTCGACTGCGATCAGGTTGAAGTTGCGCGCGACGATGCGGAAGCGGCCGTCGGGGGAGGGGAGGGAGACATCGTCCTTTTTCTCTTCGGCGACACGCTCCGCCTTGCCATTTGCGTCCCATGTCCAGCGACCATCAAGCGCGGCGAAGCGCAGGGCCTTGGTCGCGGGATCATAATCCACGTCGGCGATCTTCGCCGCGTCGACATCGACCGGCTTGCCCCTCGCGGCGCTCAGCGCGGCAAGTAACTGCGCGGTCGTCGCCACCTGCGCCTTCGCCAGCGTGGCGAGGTCGACATAGGCATAGCTTTGGTTCAGCCGGTTGCCGGTGCGATAGAGCAGGCCCTTGCCCTCACCCACAAAGCGCGGCGCTACGTCGGCATTGTCGATCAGGTCAGCGAGATTCTGGCCGTTAAACTTGTCCGACAGGGCATAGCGCGCGCCAATGTCCGGCGCGGCGGCGGCCGTCATGGTCGAGCGCGCCAGCGCGGTTGCCGGCAGGCTGAAGGCGCAGGCGCCAATCGCGCTGCCCAGAGCCAGCAGGCTGATGCTTTTCGATACAGGGAAACGGACCATGCCCACGATTGCACGCTGCCTATCATTTCAGGGAAGGAGGCGGCAGTCATGACCGCAACGATGCTGGTCGTCAATAACATTATACGATATATGATCGGTCTTTTATCCACGGCTCTACCTGTGTAGCGTGGGGCGACAGGGGCAGGATTGGATGACAGGCATGGATGACAAGCGGCATAATGGGGACGGCGCGATCGGCGCGGCACCCGTCACACCCATGATCACCGGGCGGCTGCATCACATGGTGGCGCACCGGCTGGCCATCCAGATCATCGGCGGCGCGCTGCCCGTCGGCCATGTCTTCACGGCAGAAGTGGATCATGCCGAAACCCTGGGCGTGTCGCGATCGGTGTTGCGGGAGGCGTTTCGCGTATTGACTGCCAAGGGGCTGGTCAGCAGCCGCCCCAAGGCCGGCACGAAAGTCAATGAACGGCGGCTATGGAGCATGCTCGATCCCGATGTGCTGGCCTGGCAGATCCAGTCCAAGCCGAGCGAGCAATTTCTGCGCGACCTGTTCGAACTGCGCATGATGGTGGAACCGCAGGCGGCGGAGATGGCGGCGACCCGGCGCAGCGAGGGCCAGTTGATCGACATGGCCAATGCACTCGACGCGATGGAGCATTATACGCTGGCGACGGAGAAGGGGCGGGCGGCTGACCAGCGCTTCCACGGCCTGCTGATGGAGGCGGCGCAGAACGAGTTGCTCTTCTCCCTGTCCAGTTCGATCATGTCGGCCATCGCCTGGACCACCGCAGCCAAGCAGCGCGTACAGGAGGCGCCGCGCGATCCCATGCCCGAACATCGCGCGCTCTATCGCGAAATCGCCGCGCAAAATCCGCGTCAGGCGCAAAAGGCGATGCGCACATTGATCGAATTGGCGCTGGCCGACATGCATGTGGCCCTGTGCCGATAGGCCCGCGATCATCGGCGTTCCATTAGTTGGACAATAGGGATTGACAGCATGACCCTGCTGTCTATCGTATAGTATACGATATTCGGTAGGAGTGTTTAGGAATGAGAGCCAATCGCCGCGAGTGGCTGGCGGGGGTTGCCGCCCTTGCCGTCTGCGCCGTCCCATTCAAGGGTCTGGCCGCAATCGCACCGCGTATTCCGCTGCGCGCCAGGCCGCTGCCGCTGACGGACGTGCGCCTCCTCCCGTCCGATTATGCGACGGCGGTCGAGGTCAATATCGCCTATCTCCTGTCGCTCAGTCCCGACCGGTTCCTGCATAATTTCCGCAAATATGCCGGGCTGGAGCCGAAGGCGCCCATTTATGGCGGCTGGGAATCCGACACGATTGCAGGGCACACGCTAGGCCATTATATCACTGCGCTGGTGCTGGGCTGGCAGCAGACCGGCAATGCCGAATGTCGCCGCCGCGCCGACTATATCGTCGATGAACTGGCGCTGTGTCAGGCGCAGCGCAAGGATGGCTATATCGGCGCGCTGGGTCGCAAGACCAAGGACGGCCAGATCGTCGACGGCGAACAGATTTTCCCCGAAGTGATGAAAGGGCAGATCAAGTCGGGCGGCTTCGACCTCAACGGCAGCTGGTCGCCGCTCTACACTGTCCACAAATATTTCGCCGGCCTGCTGGACGTTCATGGCGCCTGGGGCAATGCGAAGGCACTGACGGTCGTGACTGGCCTGGCCGGCTATTTCGAGACAGTGTTCGCCGCGCTGAACGACGCGCAGATGCAGGATTTGCTGGGCTGCGAATATGGCGGCCTCAACGACAGCTATGCCGAACTCTACGCCCGCACCGGCGACGCGCGCTGGCTGGCGGTGGCGGAGCGCATCTATGACCGCAAGATCCTCGATCCGCTGATGGCTGGGGAAGACAAGCTCGCCAATTTCCATGCCAATACGCAGGTGCCAAAGCTGATCGGGCTGGCGCGCATCCATGAGCTGACCGGCAAGGAAGCGCCGGGCCGCGCCGCACGCTTCTTCTTCGATCGGGTGACGCAGCATCACAGCTATGTCATCGGCGGCAATGCCGATCGCGAATATTTCTTCGAACCCGACACGGTGGCGCTTCACCTGACCGAGTCCACCTGCGAACATTGCAACAGCTTCAATATGCTGAAACTGACGCGGCATCTCTATAGCTGGCAGCCCGATGGCGCTTTGTTCGATTATTATGAGCGCGCGCATCTCAACCATGTCATGTCGGCGCAGAACCCGGCCAATGCGGGCTTTACCTATATGACGCCGATGATGAGCGGCGTGCCGCGCGGCTATTCGCAACCAGACGAGGACGCCTTCTGGTGCTGTGTCGGCTCCGGCATGGAAAGCCACGCCAAACATGGCGATTCCATCTATTGGGAGGGTGACGATACGCTGTTCGTCAATCTCTACATCCCGTCGGAAGCCCAGTGGAAGGCGAAGGGCGTTGGCCTGACGCTCGACACCGAATATCCGTTCAAGCCCGACATCAAACTGACGATCGACACCGTGAAGCAGGGTCAGTTCGCCCTCGCCCTGCGCATCCCCGGTTGGGCCAACGGTCGCTTCGGCCTGAGCGTCAACGGCGCGCCGGTGTCGGTGCAGCCCGCCAGCGGCTATGCGGTCGTTACGCGCCGATGGAAGAAGGGCGATGTGGTGTCGCTTTCGCTGCCGCTCGACCTGCGCCTTGAATCCGCGCCCGGTGCGCGGGACGTCGTGGCGGTCGTGCGCGGGCCGATGGTGATGGCGGCCGATCTTGGCCCGTCGGAAATGGACTGGGCCGGGGTCGAACCGGCGATGGTCGGCGAAAACCCGCTCGCTGCCTTCGCGCCGATCATATCGGATCGTCCGCGTTACCGGACGCAGAATATCATTCGTCCGGCGAACCTGTCCTTCGTGCCCTTCTACAGCCAATATGAACGGCGCAGCGCAGTCTATTTCAAGCGCTTTTCCGAAAGTGCGTGGAAGACCGAAGAGGCTGCTTTCCTCGCCGAACAGGCGCGGCAGAAGGATCTCGCCGCCCGCTCGATCGACATCATGCATCTGGGCGAGATGCAGCCCGAGCGCGACCATGCGCTAACCTCGGAGATCAGCTATCCCGTCTCCTATCGCTGGCGCAACGGCCGCGATGCGCGGTCGGGCGGCTATTTCGAATTCGCCATGAAAGTGAAGCCAGGCCCGCTATTGCTTCAGGCGACCTATTGGGGCGGGGAGCGCAAGCGCAGCTTCGACATAATGATCGATAATGTGAAGCTGGCGACCCAGAGCCTGGACAATGACAAGCCCGGCAAGTTCATGGACGTCGATTATCCGATCCCCGAAGCGCTGACCAAGGGCAAGGCCAGCGTCAAGGTTCGCTTCGTGCCGCATGATCGCAGTTCGGCCGGCCCGGTGTTCGGCGTGCGCCTGTTCACGGCCAAGCCGGCGACGGCTGCATGAACGACACCGTCGCGTTGACCCTTGCGGAAGCCGATGCGCTGGCTCGCAAGATATTGGAGAGCCGGGGGCTGGCGCCCGATCATGGTGCGGCCGTAGCGCGGACGATGGTGGCGGGCGAGCGGGACGGTTGCGCGTCGCACGGCCTGTATCGCCTGCTGGTCGCCGCCAATTCGATCCAGCGCGGCGTGGTCGTGC
Organism: Sphingobium sp.; assembly: GCA_051305835.1. GTDB lineage: Bacteria > Pseudomonadota > Alphaproteobacteria > Sphingomonadales > Sphingomonadaceae > Sphingobium. Next base: position 7,326 of record JBPPMC010000289.1, on the reverse strand, counting down.
CAGACGCCGTGCCGGTGGTGAGCGAACCCGCTGCCGCATTGGTCCGGGTTGACGGCAAGGGCGGCTTTGCCCAACTACCGTTCGAGCGTGGCCTGCCGCTGCTGGTGGCCAAGGCGCGCAAGTTCGGCATCGCTGCGCTGGCGCTCAACAATGTCGTGCATTTCGCCGCGCTTTGGCCGGAGGTCGAGGCGGTGGCGGCGCAGGGGCTAGTGGCGCTGGCCTTCACCCCTAGCCATGCCTGGGTTGCGCCGGAGGGCGGCGCTAAGCCTGTGTTCGGCACCAACCCGATCGCCTTCGGCTGGCCGCGACCGAGTCAGGACCCGTTCGTCTTCGACTTTGCCACCAGCGCTGTTGCGCGCGGAGAGATCGAACTGCACCGCCGCGCGGGCAAGGCTATTCCGCCCGACTGGGGCTATGATGCCGCGGGGCATCCCTCGATCGATCCGAAAGCGGTGCTGGACGGGGCAATGCGGACCTTTGGCGGGCATAAGGGGTCAGCGTTGGCCGCGATGGTCGAACTGATCGCCGGGCCATTGATCGGCGACATGACCAGCGCGGAATCCATGGCCGCTGATGAGGGGCGCATGGGATCGCCGATCGGCGGCGAACTGGTGATCGCGGTCGATCCCGCCGGTTTTCTAAGCGCGAGCGTCGAAGACCATCTGCGCCGTGCTGAAGCGATGTTCGAGGCGATCACCGGGCAGGGCGCGCGTCTGCCCGGATCAAGGCGTTATGTCGCGCGGGCGAAGTCGGACGCGGAAGGCGTGCGCATTCCGGCGCAGTTGCATCGGGATATATTGGCATTGTTGGAAGGGGACATGGCGTGACGATGTTTGGCGCCCGGAACTGGCTGCTCGCAAGCGCGGCCTTCATCAGTCTGGCGGCGCCCATGGCACAGGCCCAGCCCGCAGCGCAGTCCGTGGCACAAACCGCCGATCAGGCGTTCGAGGCGATCTCTTCGTCCGAATATGTCTGGCGGCAGAAGCAGTTAGGCCCTAGCGAAGACGGTCCCAAGGATCAGGCGCTGGTCCTTCCCGATGTCGGCCCCAAGACGCAGGCCGTCCGGCTGGCGCGTTGGGAACAGGTGGACACGCAACTCGCCGCGATCAAGGTCGATCAACTGTCGCCCGCCCAGAAGGTGAACTTCGCTGTCTATAAGGGGCAGATCGACGCCCTGCTCGCCGAGCAACGCTATCGCGACTATGAAAAGCCGCTGAATGCCGACAGTAGTTTCTGGGGCGACCTGGCCGGATGGGCGCGCGACCCGTTGCGCGACGAGACAGGCGCGCGGCGCTACATCGCGATGCTGCGCGACATGCCGCGCTATTATGACCAGCAGATCGCCAACATGCGCAGTGGCCTGAAGCGCGGCTTCACCCCGTCGCAGATAACGTTGCAGGGCCGGGACATCGGCGTCGAGCAGGTGATGCAGGCCAAGAGCGTCGCGGACAATCCCTTCTACGCGCCGTTCAAAGCGCTCCCGGCGACCATCCCCGCCGATGTGCAGTCGCAGTTGCGGACAGAGGCGCAGGCGGCGATCACCCAGTCGGTCGTGCCGGCGCACCGCAAGCTGCTGACCTTCCTGCGGCAGGAGTATATCCCCGGCGCGCGCAAGGATCTGGCCGCCTATAAGCTTCCCGATGGCAAGGCCTATTATCAGTCCAAGATCCGCGAGTTCGTGACGCTCGACAAAAGCCCGGACGATATCCACAAGATCGGCCTGAGCGAAATGGCGCGTATCCGCAGCCAGATGGCCGACGTCATGCAACAGGTCGATTTCAAGGGCGACCTGCCGGCCTTCCTCACGTTCCTGCGCACCGATCCGCAATTCTATCCCAAGACGCCGCAGGAACTGCTCAACCGCGCCGCGTGGATCGCCAAGACGTTCGATGGCAAGGCTTCGCAATATTTCGGGCGGATGCCGCGGATGCGGTTCGCGATCAAGCCGGTGCCGGACGATATCGCGCCCTTCTACACCGGCGGGCGCGGCGGGCCGGGCATCTATCTGGTCAACACCTATAACCTCCCCTCGCGCCCTTTCTATTCGCAGGTCGCACTGACGCTGCACGAAAGCGCGCCGGGCCATGCGATGCAGATGCCGCTTGCGGCGGAGAACAAAACATTGCCGGCCTTCCGTCGCGACACCTATCTGTCGGCCTATGGCGAGGGCTGGGCGCTCTATTGCGAGGCGCTGGGCGAGGATATGGGCATGTATGAAACGCCCTATGACCGTTTCGGGATGCTGAGTTATCAGGCGTGGCGCGCGTCCCGGCTGGTGGTCGATACCGGCATCCATGTCATGGGCTGGACCCGCAAACAGGCGCAGGATTATCTGCACGACAATACGGCCCTGTCCGATCATGAGATCGAGACGGAGGTGGATCGCTATATCGCCTGGCCGGGGCAGGCGCTGTCCTATTATATGGGCGAGCTGGCCTTCGTCGATGCGCGCAAGAAGGCCGAGAAGGCGCTGGGGGCCAAGTTCAACATCCGTGCCTTCCATGACGCGGTGCTGGACATCGGCGCGGTGCCGCTGCCGGTGATCGACCAGCGCGTCGACCAGTTGATCGCGGACGGCGGCAAGGGACCATATCCCGATGAAGAATAAACTGTTCGCAAGCCTCGCGCTTATCGCGCTTATCGCGCCCGCCGGTGCGGAGGAGCCGCGCGCGATCAGCGTGCCGGGCAATCCGATCCTGGCCGATGGCGACACTTATTCGACCGACCCCGCGCCGTTCGTCGCGGACGGTGCGCTGTGGATATTGGCTGGTCGCGATCAGGCGCCGCCCGACGTCAATGATTTCATCATGGGCGAATGGCAGTTGCTGCGGACCGACGATCCCAAGTCGGGCCAATGGACCCATTATCCCAACATCGCCCGGCCGGAAAATGTCTTTGCCTGGGCGGAGGACACGCGCGCCTATGCCGGGCAGATCATCCAGGGGCCGGACAAGCGTTACTATTTCTATGCCCCGGTGCTGGAGAAGGACAGCGACGCGCAGGACCGTTTCGCCATCGGCGTGGCGGTGGCCGACCAACCGACCGGGCCATGGCGCGACGCCCATCCGGCTGGGCCGATCATATCGCAACGGGTGCCGGTCAAGAACGACATCCAGAATATCGACCCCACCATCCTGATCGACGATGACGGGCGGGTCTATCTCTATTGGGGTACGTTCGGCCAGTTGCGCGGCATGGAGCTGGAACGCGAAATGCTTAGCCCCAAAGGGCCGGAGCAGGTGATCGAAGGGCTGACCGGCTTCTTCGAGGCGCCCTGGATCATGAAGCGCAAGGGCGTTTATTATATGCTCTATGCGGGGAACAAGGCGGGGCCGACGTCGGACTGCACCCAGGCGGTCTATCACGCCTGCATCGCCTATGGCACGGCCCCATCGCCGATGGGACCGTGGACCTATCGCGGGGTCGTGCTGAAGCCTGTATCCTCGACCACGTCGCATCCGGGCGCGGTCGAGTTTAAGGGGCAATGGTATCTGGCCTATCATACGGCCGATGCGAAAGGGGGCGGGCATTTCCGCCGCAGCGTGGCGATCGACAGGCTGGAATGGGACGACAGCGTGAGGCCTGCGCGCATCAGGACGGTGGTGCCGACCCTGCGTCCGCAAGCGCCTTTGGCTCCCACCCGCAATGTCGCGCGGGCGGCGTCGGCAACGGCGTCCAACGATCCGGTGCCGGTGCAATATTGGATCAAGGCGCTGAACGACGGCATCACCAAGACCGCGCCGCTGCCGCCGGACCTGTGGGGTAGCTGGTCGCCCGACAATCCCGCCAGCCAGTGGATCGAATATCGCTGGGAGAAGGCGGTGACGGTCAACGGATCGCGCATCTGGTTCTGGAGCGACCAGCCCGCCGGATCGGGCGTGGGCGTTGCGCCGCCTGCGGCCTGGCGGCTGGAATATTGGCATAGGGGGTGGAAGCCGGTGCCGGGCGCGAGCGCTTATGGGACGGAGCCGGGTAGGTTCCAAGACGTCAACTTCCCGCCGATTCGTACCCGTTGCCTGCGTGCAGTGCTGAACGCGTCGGGCGACGGGAAAAGTCATGCGGGTCTGGCGGTCCAGGAATGGGAGGTGCTGGCGCCCAAAGCCGCGCCGCCGCTAGTGCGCGACAGGGACGCAGTACAGACACAGGATTGCGGTTAGCGCGACAGCGAGTTCGACAGTTGAAATGAAAAAGGGGTGCGACCAGTTCGCACCACTTTTTCTTTGGTTACAATGTCTTGGTGCGCCGCTGTTTCCTTTTCGTCACGTTGTTGCCGAAAGATTGCATCGCTCTTGACTCCGATAAAATAATGTAGTTAGTATACGATATAACGTTAGGCAATCCGCCGGGGAAAAGGGGAAAGTGGATGAAGTCTCGTACGGTACTCAACTTGTCAGCGGCTTTGTCCGCTCTTGCATTTGCGTCGGTCTCTGTCGTCGCGACCGCGCAGGATGCGCCGCAATCCTCGGACGGAACGCAAACCGCCAAGGCTGACATCATCGTCACCGGTGTGCGCGGCAGTGTCGAGGCGGCGGCGACCAAGAAGAAGAACAGCAAACAGATCGTCGATTCGATTGTTGCCGAAGATGCCGGCAAATTGCCGGATAATAACGTTCCCGAAGCGCTGTCGCGCGTGACCGGCGTGCAGATCAACCGCGAACGCGGTCAGGGCCAAAATGTTACTATCCGCGGCCTCAGCCAGGTCCAGACCACCGTCAACGGCAACAATGTCAATCTGGGCACCGAACGGTCGATCAGTCTGGCGGATATTCCGGCCGAACTGCTGAAATCGGTCGATGTCTACAAGACGCGCACCGCCGATCAGGTCGAAGGCGGCATCGCCGGCACCGTGAACGTCGAACTACGTCGTCCGCTGGACCTGAAAAAGGGGTTGACGGTCGCGGGCAGCGTGCGGGGCGCCTATGACGAATATGTCAAGAAGACCAGCCCCTATGCCAGCCTACTGCTAGGTGAGCGGTTCGAAACCGGCATGGGCGAAATGGGTTTCCTGCTGAACGGCAGCTGGACAAAGACCTATTATCAGGAAAATTTTGTCGAGAGCGAGTCGCCCGACACGGTCTGCTGCGACGGCGAGGCGAACAGCCCGCTGAACAACCTGCCGACTGAGTATCGCAATGTCGTCATTCCTTATCGCACCCAATATGGCACGGAAAGCGGTTATGTGACGCGCCCGTCGCTGAGCGGCGTGTTCCAGTGGAAACCGTCCGATAAGCTGGAGTTCATCCTGGAGGGCAGCTATATCGGGTCAAAGGAGCGTCGCTCGATCGACAAGATGTGGACGCTTAATCGTGAGGGCGGCACGCAGTTCAGTGGCATCGAATTGATGCCTGACGGGCAGACGATCAAGAAGCTGACCATTTCCGATCCTGCGGGTACGCGCGCTTTTATCGAGGGCACGTATAACACGCTGGATCGCGACCTTTACACCACCAATTTCGAAACCAACTGGCGGCCCTCGGACCGGGCGTTGCTGCATTTCGGCACGCAATATAGCTGGAGCAAGGACAGCTATTATTATGTGCAGCAGATATTGCGGCCCTACAACCTACAGTCGGCGACGATCGATTTCGTGTCCGACGCCTATTCGCGTCCGATCCCGTCGATCACCCTCAATGGCGCTGACCTGAACGATGTGATGCAATATGGCGTCAATCGTTTCCAAGACAATGCCGGCGTATCGAAGAACAAGGAAATCGCCAGCCAGGTCGACCTGACATTGACGCTGAGCGACACCAGCCTGCTCCGCTCGTTGCAGACCGGCATTCGCTACAATCGTCGCGACGTCGACCGCTATTATGGCTATCGCGATGGTTCCCCCCGCGTGGATGGCAAGGACGCGCCGCTGACTGCCTTTCCCGGTGGCGATCAGGCATCGCTGATCGGGCCTAACCTGTCGGGTTCGCCGCAATGGTATCGCATCCCCGGCAAGGCATTGCTGAGCAGCATCGACGCGGTGCGTGCCTATATTCAGGCGACCGATCCAGGCAATGCCACGCGCTTCGCCAGCGAATTGCCGCCCAGTGACCAGGGGCAGACCTTCACGTCGGTGGAGAATACCTTCGCGGCCTATGCGCAGCTCAACTATGGGTTCGACGTCGGTTTTCCGATCGACGGCGTGGTCGGCTTGCGCGCCGTCAATACCTGGGGTTCCTCAACCAGCTTCCAATATCGGATCGGGTCCGTGGCACAGGGCTCCCCGCTCATCGTGGAGGAAAGTTCGGGCCGCGGCAACTTCATGGATTATCTGCCCAGCGTCACCGCGACGTTGCATTTCGATCCCAAGACGCAGCTGCGCCTCTCCTATACCACCAACGTGTCGCGCCCCAGCTTCTATGACCTGCGGCCCTTCTTCTTCGTCGATCCAAACTCGGCCACGCCGAATGTCGATGCCGGCAACCCGGACCTGAAGGCGCAGCGCGAATGGTCGATCAATGCCAGCCTGGAACATTATTTCGGGCGCGCTGGCTCGGCGTCGATTGCGGGCTATTACAAGAAGGCGACCAACTGGACCTATTTCAGCAGGGAGGTCGCCGGCGATCTGGGTGAATATGGCCTCCCGGGTCGCAGCGGAACGGTGTCGCAACTGCGCAACGCAGGTGACGGAACCTTCTATGGTGTTGAGGCACAGGTGCAGAGCTTCTTCGACTTCTTGCCGGGGATGCTGAAGAATTTCGGCGCCAGCCTGAACGTCAGCCGCATCCTGGAAGCGCGCGTAGAATATCCTTATCCCGAGGATTTTCCCGGTGCCTTCGACTCGGTCGATACGTCGAAATGGACCGCCAACGCGGCGCTCTATTATGATACGCCCAAGTTCAGCACGCGCGTCGCCTTCAACTATCGGTCGCCCTATCGCCTGTCCGTATGGACCGACAATCCGGACTATAGCTGGTATAATGACGCCACCTATCGCCTGGACGCGGCGGTCAACTATACGCCGGTCAAGTTCCTGACGCTGTCGATTGAAGGCACCAATCTGACCGGCAATGATCCTTACCGTTACTTCGGCAAGCAGAATATCCTGCCGCTGGGCGTCCGCACTATGGCGCGGACGGTGCAGGGCAGCGTGCGCTTCCGCTTCTGATCCCGATGCGCGGCTAGACAGACACAAGCGGCCGTGGCGGATTGTCGTCACGGCCGCTTTTTTGGAAGGACGAGGGTGTGCGTGCAGTCCTTATATTAATAGCGTTGACTGTTCTGACGGCGGGCCATGCGCAGGCCAGGGAGGTCGCCGTCACCGTACCGGCCACTGCCATCCCGTGGAATCCCGGCGTCAATGCGAAGAAGAGTTTCGGTCGGCGCGACGGCGGC
>JBPPMC010000285.1:0-18657 GCA_051305835.1 Sphingobium sp. | reverse complement strand
TCCATGCGGAAATCGTTGAGGCCAAGGTCGGTAATTGAGATGCCGGTACGCACATCCTCCAGCTCGATGACCTCATCCTGCAGGCGCCGCAGCTGTTCGCGTCGGTAGGCCGTGTCGCTAGCCTTTGCCGTCAGCACATTGTCGTCACCGGTTGCGGTAACATCGGCAATAATCATGCGGTTTTCGACGCGCTCTTTGAGCTTGATATAGTCATCGAGCGTGATGTCAGGCCAGTAGTTTGCCAGCTGTATCTGCGCGTTTGGCGAGCCGATGCGGTCAATCCGCCCAAACCGCTGGATGATCCGCACCGGATTCCAGTGAATGTCGTAGTTCACCAGAAAATCGCAGTCCTGCAGGTTCTGGCCTTCCGAGATGCAGTCTGTGGCGATCAGGATATCAATCTCGCCGGGTTCCTCGGGCATGATGGCCGCCTTCTCCTTGGAGCGGGGCGAGAACAACGTGAGAAGGGTCTGGAAATCATAGCCCTTACCCAGCGTCGATTTGGGGGCGTCTGACCCCGTGACACGGCCAGTGTGGATCTTTTGCTGGGACAAAGCCTCAGCCGCAATCTGATCGTAGAGATAATGTGCGGTATCGGCGAATGCCGTGAAGATGATCAGCTTGCGGTTCCCGGGGTTGATCGGTTCCGCCAGCTTGTGCGCAATGAGCGCCTTCAGATGCTGAAGCTTGGCATCATGCTCGGGCGTGATCCGGGCCATATCGGCCTGCAATGCCTCGATCAGAGCAAGATCTGCTTGCAGATCGTGGGCAAAGCCGGGGACGTCCATATCACTCAGGTCGATCCGGATCTTGCCGCCGACGCGGAATGCTCCAAGACCTTCGAGTTCGTCATCCTCTGCCTCAAGCGCATCAATGTCGTCGGCATAGTCAACGACGGCGCCAGTACCCGCGCCAGAGCGGTAGCTGTCGACCACGTCCAATGTCTTGCGTATGTTTTCAGCCAGCGAACCAAGCGTGAGCCGGAACGCATGGATCGAGCTCTCAAGTCGCTTGAGCAGGTTGACGGTCATCAACGCCTGCAAACTCTTGTCGCGGTCTGCCTGCCGCAGCTTGCCGCCGCCGCTCGACACGTCTGTGTCGTAGAGGTCCTCATATTTGGCGAGCCGGCTCGGCAGAATGTAGCTGGTCGGAGCGTAAACCGACAGCTTCAGCAGTGTCAGCTGCGCAACGATAGTGTTGAGATCCATGGTGCCCGACAGCTCTGTCAGCGGCGGACGAAATGACAGTGGTTTGCGGCGCTCTGGGAAGTGCCCGATGTCCGTCATGTCATAGAAGGTCGTGATGTGCTTGCGCGACCGGGCGATCGTGACACTGTCGAGCAATTCGAAGAAGTCAAAATCGAGCTCGGTCAGGATTGTTTCGGCAGTCCGTTGTTCCGGGGGCAGTTTCGACCAGCGGTTGAACGCGGCCTGGGCTCTGCGGAAGATTTCCTCAACGCTGGATGTGGTGTTCAGCTTCTCGGAAAGAATGTCCGATTGACCTTCATAGGCGAGGGCCAGCTGGTTGCGCAGGTCATTGAAGCGGTTGTTGACCGGGGTCGCCGACAGCATGAGGACTTTGGTTTTGACCCCGGCCCGGATGACCTGGTTCATCAGCTTCTGATAACGGGTTTCCTTCTCCTTGAAGGCGTCATTGTTCCTGAAATTGTGGGATTCGTCGATGACGACAAGGTCGTAATTGCCCCAGTTTACCCGGTTCAGCGGGATCCCGTTGGAGGTGCCCGATGTCCGCGACAAGTCGGTATGGCACAGCACATCATAGTTGAATCGGTCCCGGGCGAAGGGGTTGGTTTTGAGATTGGTGCTGTAGTTGAGCCAGTTGTCCGTCAGCTTCTTCGGGCAAAGCACGAGAACCGAGCGATTGCGCAGCTCGTAATATTTGATGACGGCAAGCGCGGTGAAGGTTTTGCCGAGGCCTACGCTGTCTGCGAGAATGCAGCCATTATAGGTTTCCAGCTTGTTGATGATACCGGTTGCCGCGTCGCGCTGGTAGTTGAACAGCTTTTGCCAGACCAGGCTCTCCTGATAGCCGGTCCGGTCGTTCGGCAGGACGTCCTCGTCAATGTCTTCCAGAAACGCATGGAAGATATTGTAGAGCATTATGAAGTAGATGCGCTCTGGGGAGTTCTCCTGGTAGACCGAGGCAATGTGATCGCAGATCGCATCGGTTACATCTTCGACGCGGGTCGGGTCCGACCAGATTGTGTCGAACAGCTGAATGTAGCTCTGCGTGTGAGACGCCTCATCGAACCGATTGACGAAGTTTGAGACGGCATTGCCGCGAGCGTAGCCAAGGTCAACAGCCGTGAAACCCGATAGAGGCATGTAGGCAACCGCGCCTGCGGCGCCGTCTGCCGAAAGGAATTGCTGCATAGGCGAGCTCGATGCATTCGACTTGAAACGCGCCTTCTTGCGGATCCACTCCGCGCACTCGCGCGCGACAGCGCGCTGCGTCAGTTGGTTGCGTAACTGGATTTCAAACTCAGACCCTGTCAGCCCAGCGACGCGCTTGGCCTTCGGTATGAAGAATTCGCGACGCTCGCGAGCTTTCCCGTCGGTTGCGCGTTCTGCGGTGAACGTCTGCTCGGTAAACAGGAATTGCAGTTCGTCGATTTGCTGCAACTCCTTGCGGAGGGCCTCGAACGCAAAGATCGAAAAGCTGGACGCGGCAAATCGACAGTTCGAACATGACCGACGTCTACTACCGCCCGGACGAGGTGAAGCAGGACGAGTTGTTCGGACAAGTTGATAGCGTTAAGCCCGATCGCACCGCCGAGGATCTGCTGTTCCAGGTGCTGATTGACTGGGGCGTGGAACTGTCCCTGCCGATCAACCGTGAAACCTTGCAAGGCAGGACTGTGTACTCGGTCGATGGCAATGCGCTGATCGCCTGCTTCGAACCTGGTGTTACCGATGATCTGGTGAAGGACATCGCGATCCCAAGCATCTGGGCGCAAGGATCGGGATCACCGCCGTGCTCCACACATGGGGCTCTGCGCTTACGCATCATCCCCATGTCCATATGGTCGTGCCAGGCGGCGGCATCGCGCTTGATGGAACGCGCTGGATATCGACGCGTCCCGCCTTCCTCCTGCCGGTCCGCGTCTTGGGCAAGCTGTTCCGCCGCCTGTTCCTCAACCGGCTGATCCAGCTTTACGACGCCGGGAAGCTCGCCTTCTTCGGACCGTTGGCATCGCTCGCTGAACGGCGTGCCTTCCTGCGCCAGCTTGGTCCTGTTCGGAAGGTGCGCTGGGTGGTCTATGCGAAGGCACCGTTTGCCGGCCCGGAAGCAGTGCTTGCCTACCTGTCCCGCTATACCCACCGGGTTGCGATCTCGAACCGGCGGCTCGTCGCTTTCGACGAGACCAGCGTCACTTTACGGTACAAAGATTATCGCCGCGATGGACCCGAACGCCAGAGTATCATGACGCTTGCCACCGACGAGTTTATCCGCCGGTTCCTTGCGCACGTCCTTCCGCGCGGCTTTCACCGTATCCGCCACTACGGCCTGCTGGCCAGTTCGTCCCGAAGAGCCAACCTCGCTCGCGCACGAGCCTTGCTGGAGGTTGCCGCGCCCCCTGACGAGCCCGTGCCCGAAGAACCCGCCGATCTGCGTCCTCCTTGCCCCTGCTGTGGCGGCCACATGATCATCATCGACATCTTCCAGCGCTGGCGACAGCCGCGGGCACCGCCAAACATCCCGATCCCTATCCCGGAGTTCGCGCCATGATCCGGCATGGCCCGCCCTATATGCATCCTGCCCAAGCACCGTGGCGGGAAGCGGTGACGCTCGCCCCCCGCATCGCCGATGCCATAACAGATTACCAAAACGATGCGCACTGCCGCCGACTAAACCGTTTGAGCCGGGCAAAAGGTAGTCTGTCTGGTCCGCATGGATCACACCAAACCAGCAATAGCGCCAGTGCGCCTAACGGCTCTGATCCGAAATCCCCATAGCACAGCGCCTGAGGCCCCGCGGGTCGTACATGTGAGACTTTCGTACGCCTGTCGGCGCCCGAAACCCTTCGACATCTCTGTTGTTCGTTACGAAGGTCGCAAACGACTGCTGCTGCCAAAGACAGACATCCATACGGCAATGAATTTGACCCGCTCTTAACGCGAAAGTCGGGCTGGCAGGGAACAGGAGTAAATTGGGCTGGGCGGCGCCCGAGGCGACGGCCGAAGCGGACTCATTTTTCCTGCTCGCGGCCGGCGATCATCCAGGTTGCTCAGACCGTCGGCACCGTCCCGCCGTCGATCACATACTCCGTGCCGGTGATGCTGGCCGCACGGTCGGACACCAGAAAGGCAATCAGGCTTGCCACTTCTTCAGGTTTCGCCGGACGCCCGATCGGGATTCCGCCCAGCGAGTCCATGATCATCTTCTTGCCCGCCTCGATGTCGCCCCCATTCTCGGCCGCCAGCCGTGTCGCCAGGTCGATGGATGCCTCTGTCTCGATCCAGCCGGGGGATACGCGCACAACGCGAACGCCTTGTGGCGACACCTGCTTGGACAGGCTCTTGCTGTAGGTCGATAGCGCAGCCTTTGCTGCGGCGTAGGCAGTTGTCGCCTCTGGCAGGGGCAGTTCGCGCTGAATGGACGTCACATGGATCACCACGCCGCTACCGCTCGCCACCATGGCCGGAACGAGCTCACGGTCGAGGCGAACGGCCGGCATGAGATTGAGATCGAGTTCCCTTGTCCAAACCTCATCGCTCAGCGCTTCAAAGCCACCTGCCGGGGCGGAGGAGCCGCCGAGCATATGGACGATGATATCCACGCCGCCCATGCGTTCGGTCACGGCGGCCGCCAATGCAGCACACCCTTGCGCGCTCGTCAGATCGGCCGCGACGAACAGCGATTCCGGAAAAGCATCAGGCCGGGTACGAGCGGTGGTCAGAACCTGCGCACCGAGTTCCTGAAAGAGGCTGACTGTTGCGGCACCTGCGCCGCGCGTGCCGGAGGTGATCAGCGCACGCTTTCCGCGCAGATCGAGGAACGGATGGCTGCTGCCTTGACCGGGCGCGCTCACAGCGTGATCTCCAGCCCGGCAATCTTTTGTCCGTCAACGACGAACAGATAGCGAAGGTCCACCGGGCTTCCGGGGAAATCACCAACGAGATGGCTTACGACGGTCGTTCGGTCGCCCTCCGTCGAGATCGACATAGGCTCCACGCTGTAGGTGTATTTCGTGGCTGAGTCCGCCTTCCATTGCCGGATGGCGTCGCGTCCGGTGTAGGTATGCCCTTCGTCCTTGATGACGGCACTGTCGGTGAAGCAGTCGGAAACAGCATCAGCGCTTCGTTTCCTGTCGGCAGCGAAATACTCAGCGATAATTTGGGGTAGTTTGACGGTCATCTTTCATCTCCATTTTGTTGGAGATGCGCTTTGTATAGCGCCCTCCATCTCTCGGTGGCACCAACTTAGGGCTAGACCTTTGCAATGATAATCGGGATAGATCGCGATGCGACGTTGCGAAAAGTGGGACAATGCCTCAGGATGGCTTGATTGAATTTGATGCGGTTTTGGCCATTGCGCGGCGTGGGTCGTTTCGAGCGGCGGCGCTGGAGCTTGGTCTGTCGACTACCGCGCTGAGCAATGCCCTCGCAAAGCTGGAACGGCAGCTCGGCGTTCGCTTATTCAATCGCACGACCCGCAGCGTTGCCCTTACGGACGCTGGACGGAAGTTCGTCGATCAGGTTGGTCCCGCAGTCAGGAATATTCATGACGCGATGGATACCGCTCGTTCGCAACAGGAGACACCGTCCGGAACGCTCCGCATCAACGCTTTCCCAACGGCAGCACGGGAAATCCTGGGGCCGCTTCTGTTGCAGTTTCTACGTCGCTACCCTCAGGTGCATGTCGATCTAGTCACAGAGGGTCGGATCGTGGACATCGTTGCCGATGGGTTCGATCTTGGCCTCAGGAGCGCCGACCTCGTTCCTAGCGACATGATCGCCATCCCCGTTGGCCCACCCCGCAGCTTTGCCGTCGTCGCGTCACCTGCTTACTTCAAGGCGAATGAAAAGCCTCGCGTCCCTCCCGACCTGCTCCGCCATTCGTGCCTTCGCATCCGGCTCCCGAACGGCGCGCTTCACCGCTGGCAATTCGAGAAGGACGGGCAGCCTGTCCAGATAGACGTGCACGGCCCGATCACACTCGATGAGGCCAGTCTCTCGCGCATAGCGGTGTTGGACGATGTCGGCATCGGCTACTTCATGGAATCCGATATACGCGAAGACATCGAGGCAGGGCGTCTCGTTCGAGTTCTGGAAGATTGGACCCCGCCGCTAGTGCCTTTGTGCCTCTACTATCCCAGCAGACGAAATCCATCGGCTGCGTTCAAGGCGTTGATCGGCATGGCACGTCAAATCACTGGATGACGGTAAGCTGGGGACAGCGCTCAATGGCCATTTAGTGGCAATCAGATCGGGAATGGCTTCGCGATGATGGACAAGATTACACCTGCCTTGCTCAAAGACATTCTCGGTCCGCAGGCGCTGACAATCATCGCCGATGCTGGCGTTTCAGCATCGACACGCTTCGATCGCGCAAGCTTTCTCAGCGCCGCGTCAGATGGACTTAATACGCTGTCGATCATGGAGCGCGTGCGCCATATCGCTGACGCACTATATGTCGCACTACCAGCCGAATATGTGGATGCGCTTGAGATCATCCGCGCAATGGCGCCACAACTCACCCATGGCTTCCAGGCGGTCGCTGTCAGCGAGTTCGTGGCGCGATACGGACTTGGCGATTTCGACAGATCGATGGACGCGCTTACCGATCTTACCCGTTTCGGGTCCGCCGAGTTCGCCATTCGGCCATTTCTGGCGCAGGATACTGAACGGACGCTCACCGTGATGAAACGGTGGACCAACAGCGCCGATGAGCATCTCCGCAGGCTCGCCAGCGAAGGTAGCAGGCCAAGGCTGCCATGGGCATCGCGCATCCCGTCGCTCATGGTCGAGCCGACGCTGGCCGCACCGATCCTCGAAACACTCAAGGCCGATCCCAGCGCTTATGTTCGAAAGTCGGTGGGCAATCATCTTAACGATATCGCAAAGGACCACCCGGACTGGCTGTTAGATCGTCTAGCCGGGTGGCCAACCGACAATCCTCATACGGTCTGGATCATACGTCACGCGTTGCGGACATTAATCAAGAAGGGCGAGCCACGCGCGCTGGCTCTCATCGGCGCTGGGCACGGCGCCTCTGTCACGGTGCGCCACTTTTCGATTGAGCCTCAACTTGTGCGTCTTGGCGAAACGATCGCTATCGATGCCGAACTCGTGTCGACTTCCCCCGATGATCAACGTCTGGTCGTGGATTATCGTGTACATTATGCGCGTGCCGGCAGCAAGACTGCGGCCAAAGTCTTTAAGCTCAGGACATTTGACCTTTCTGCCGGACAATCTGCCAAGCTAAGGGTTCGCCAGGCTATTCGCGATTTCAGTACGCGTCGCCATCATCCCGGCCGCCATGAGGTCGAACTCATCGTCAACGGGGTGACCATGGCAAGCACTGCCTTTGACATCGCGAGCGATCCTGCCGCCTGAGGCATGCGCCAGAAAAGCTGGTAGGACGCCGTACATGGGGCCGCTACCAGCATGGCCTATCTGGTCGGCCAGGAATGGCTGCATCAGATGGTGAAGGTACGCGGCTTCCCGCTTGGTTGAGTGGATCGTATCTCTGGATATGCTTTAACGGCAGCTTCCGGCGGGAGCGACCTTTCAAGGCTTGCACAGTGAACGGCGTAAGTTGGTCGACTGCTTCCGGAAGCGAACGCGGAGTCGTGGGACTTCCCAGTCATTCTCACTCGGCCGGCTGAGCGGCGGGTTTATCGCCGAAACCCGACCCTCGTTGAGCGCTCCTATGGGCACAGATCGAGACCGCAACCGGTCCTACTGCAGACTGGCACCTTTCAGAGAGCCAACAACAGATAACTACCACTCCTTCCAACGGAGAGCAGTGGCTGCCGACGCAGGGGCCGTCAGCGGGTCAGTCATCAGCGGTTTGCGCGACCGTTGCCGTTGGCGACAGCCCTTAACAAAATCGGCACCGACCCCATCGTCTGCAGCGAGATCCACCGAGCAGTTGATCACGGCGGAGACGCTATCGTTTTGGAGGTGCCGGTCGCGCCCGGTTGATCGGTGTGATGCTCCAGACCGTATTCGATACGTCGTCGGCCACCAGCAGACGTCCGCGCGGCGCATCGTAGAGGACTCCGACGGGCCGGCCCCGCGCTTCGCCGTCCTTCAGGAAGCCGGTGAGGAAATCGACCGGATCGCCTGCAGGTCTCCCACCGCGAAACGGCACGAAGATGACCTTGTAGCCTGACCGGTTGCTTCGGTTCCAACTGCCGTGCTCGCCCACGAACGCGCCTTCTGTGAACTGCCCGCCCATGCCGCCGCCGTTCACGAAGGTCAGACCGAGCGCCGCGACGTGACTGCCTACCGCGTAATCCGGCTTGATCGCGTTGGCGACCATGTCCGGCTTCTGCGGATGGACGCGCGGATCGATGGTCGGGCCGTAATAGCTGTAGGGCCAGCCGTAGAACCCGCCTTCTCGCACCGATGTCAGATAATCGGGCACAAGTTCGGGCCCGAGTTCGTCGCGCTCGTTCACTACCGACCACAGGCGATTGCCCCACGGATCGAAGGCGAGCGCTGTGGGGTTGCGGATGCCGCTGGCATAGATGCGGTTGCTGCCGGTCGCGGGATCGACCTCCCAGATGACCGCGCGGTCTTCCTCGGCGTCCATGCCGCGTTCGCCGACATTGCTGTTGGAGCCGATGCCGATGTACAGCCGGCTGCCGTCGGGGCTGGCGGTCAGCGCCTTGGTCCAGTGGTGATTGATGACGGCGGGCAGGTCGGTGACCTTTTCGCCCGGCGCGGTGATGGACGTCGCACCGTCGCTATAGGGGAAACGCATCAGGTCGCCCTGGTTGGCAACGTAAATTGCCTCGTCGATGAAGGCGAGGCCGTAGGGCGCATCGAGATCGGAGATGAAGGTGGTCTGCAGGTCGGTCTGCCCGTCGCCGTTACTGTCGCGGAGCAGGGTGATGCGATCGCCGCCCTTGACCGGGCTCTTTCCGCGCCCCTTGAGGATGCCGGCGATGATGTCCTTCGGCCGCAACTTGGGTGCCTTGCCGCCGGACCCTTCGGCCACCAGCACGTCGCCGTTGGGCAGCACGAGCATCTGGCGGGGGATCTTGAGATCCTTCGCGATGGCGGTGACGGTGTAGCCCTGCGGAACCGTCGGCAACTCGCCGTTCCAGTTCGTCGGCGGCGCGATGGCGATGGCGGGGACCAGGCTGTTGGCCTGTTTCGGTAACGTTGGCGATTGGCCCGTTTGATCGAGCCCCTGGGACGACGGCGAACAGGCTGCGACGAGAGCGACGAGCGGCAGGGCAGCGAGTAACAGGCGGCTCATACTCGGTTCTCCCGAACGGCGGTTCCGGAATGGAGCAGAAAGGCCGCCACGATGGCGAGGATGGCGCAGATGGCCGACATGACGACGCCCGCCGTGCCGACTGAGGCCCACCCATCCTTTGAATGCTGGAAGGCGTTGATCACCCCCACCACGAACATCACCCCCACAACCACGAGATACAGCATGCCTTTGCCCCGGGCATGGCGCGCGCGGCCGAAGAAGAGCGACACTAGCGCCCAAGCCACAAGCAGGCCCGCGAACAGGTCGGCGCCGGCGATTAGCCATTGCGAGAAATTGGTCCACTGGACCACCGACGAGCGCAGGTACGTGATGTCGGTTATCAGCGCCGCCGGATAGAGGGCGACGGGAAATGCGAGGATGATCGCGTGGATCGGGTTGGCGAGAGAAACGAATCGCGCTCCGGGGTCTGGCATAGATAACTCCGGCTGATTGAGGACCTTGAAGTCAATCCGCGACGCCGTAAAAAGGTCCGGCGTCAACCAACCGCGGCGGGCAGGCTTCCGAAAATGACCGCGACAGCCGCGATGCCGATCGACAGGGCGAAGGTGCGCCGCGCGGTCGACAGCGACCGCCCTCGCCACAATAGCGCCAGCGCGCCGAGGGCAGCGAGAGTCGCGACGAGCGCTATCAGCCGCGCTGCGTTGTCGTCGGGAAAGATGCTGCTTGCGCCCCACAGGACGAAGAAATGCACCGCCCATACGCAGAAAGCCCACGCCGCGCCGGTCCAGTCGGTCGTTTCGCTGTACTCGTTCACAGCCGCTAGGCCCCCGGCACCAGCCGCAGCACCAGCGAAGTCGCGAGCCCCTGCGCCGAGACATAGCCGATGAAGCGCGTGACGATGTCCAGCGTCACGTTGGCAGGCCCCGACACCAGCCCGCGGCCGCTGCGATAGCCGAGATAGAGCGCCATGATGACCGCTATCGCCGCGCATACGCCTTGGAATGCAACGAGTGCAAAGACGGTCGCGCCCTGTCCGGTCGCGGTGGGTTCGAGTCCGGCATCGTGCCAGCCGGTCCAGTCGAACCACGCGCCCGCGGCCAGCGCACCGCTGGCGACGGCAGCGAACAGCCAGGGCCTCTGCCCTGGAAACACGCCCTTTGCCGACCGGGCGAGCATCACGCGCGAGCCCTTCGCCAGCAGAAATGCCGCGATGGCGAGCCCGACGACCGGCGCGGTCTGCCATACCGGGGGCGGCGCGATCCAGACCTCAGGGTGGATCCCGAAAAGATAAAGGTAGGCGAAGACCCCCATGAAAGCGATCATACCCATCACCACCATCAGCGTGTTGAGCGCCCACCACCCGTGGCTGGACGGCCCGGTGATCGCCACCGGCAGCACGATGCCAGCGCCCACGTCGGCCTCCTCGTGCTTCAGCGGCCGGTCGGTCTCCCACAACCAGCGCAGCACGCAGGCGACCGCGACCACTCCGCAAACCAGCGAGAAGGCGTAGGCCTGCACCGTCAGCGACAGGAAGTGGAGCGCAGTGCCCACCGCCGCCGCTAGCGGCCACGGCGAAGGGCCGGGCATGATCTGCAGGTATTGCGGTTCGGCGTTGATCGGGCTGGTGATTAGCGTCTCACGCAGGCCGGTGGCGCTGCCGGGCAGGAAATAACGCCCCTCTTCCACCCGGCGGGCGAGATCGGAGTCTTCCCACAGCGGCTCGCGACTTTTGATGAGCGGGATGGAGCGTGTGGAATAAAGCCCGGCCGGAAGCCATTCGAGCGTGCCGCCGCCATAGACGTTGCCCGCCTCTTCCTCGGCCGAGAAGCGGAACTTGCGAACCAGGTCGATAATGAAAAGCAGCACCCCCGTTGCGATCACGAAGGCGCCGACGGTGGAGATGAGGTTCAGGAGGTCCAGCCCGCGACCAGGCAGATAAGTATAGACGCGCCGCGGCATCCCCATCAGCCCGGTAAGGTGCATCGGCAGAAATGTGATGTGGATGCCGGCGAAGATAAGCCAGAACACCCAGCGCCCCAGCCGCTCGCTCAGCGGCCGCGCGCTGGTCATCCCGAACCAGTAGTAGAAGGCACCGAACATCGGCAGCACCATGCCGCCGATGAGGACGTAATGGAGGTGCGCGACGATGAAGTAGGTGTCGTGCGCCTGCCAGTCGAACGGCACCATGCCGACCATCACTCCGGTCAGCCCGCCCATCACGAACACCAGCAGCCCGCCGACCACGAACTGCGCGGGCACCGACCAGCGGATCTTGCCGCTAGCCAGAGTGGCGATCCAGCAGAACACCTGGATGCCGGCGGGCAGGCTCACGGCCATGCTCGCCGCGCTGAAGTAGCCGGTCGAGACGCGCGGCATGCCAGTGGCAAACATGTGGTGCGCCCACACGCCGAAACTGATGAAGCCGGTAGCGATGATCGCCAGCACGTTGAGGCGGTAGCCGACCAGTTCGGTGCGCGCGATGGTGGCGACCATCATGCTCATCAAACCCGCCGCCGGCAGGAAGATGATGTAGACCTCCGGATGGCCGAAAAACCAGAACAGGTGCTGCCACAGCAGGGGGTCGCCGCCGCGGGTGGGGTCGAAGAACGGCCAGTTGAAGGCTCGTTCCAGCTCCAGCAGCAGGGTGCCGAGGATCACGCTAGGAAAGGCGACCACGATCATCGCCGCGAAGACCAGCATCGCCCAGGCGAAGACCGGCATCCGGGACAGCGTCATGCCCGGCGCGCGGGTGCGCAGCACACCGACGATGATCTCGATCGCGCCGGCAATGGCGGAAATCTCGATGAAGCCGATCCCCAGCAGCCAGAAGTCGGTGTTGATGCCGGGGCTGTAGGCGATGGAGGTGAGTGGCGGATACATGAACCAGCCGCCGTCGGGCGCGAGGCCCACGAACAGCGAGCAGAAGAACAAGAGCCCGCCCACGAAATAGGCCCAGAAGGCGTAGGCCGACAGGCGCGGGAACGGCAGGTCGCGCGCGGCCAGCATCTGTGGCAACAGCAGCACCCCAATCGCCTCGACCATCGGCACCGCGAACAGGAACATCATCACCGTGCCATGCATGGTGAAAAACTGGTTGTAGGTGTCGACCGGCAGGAATTCCTGCAACGGCGCGGCCAGTTGCACCCGCATCCCCAGCGACAGCACGCCGCCCAGGAGGAAGAACAGGAACGCCGTCCCGATGTAGTAAATGCCGATGTAGTTGTTGTTGACTGCGGTCAGGTACTGCCAGCCCTTGGGCGCGCACCAAATTCGCTTCAGTTCCTCAAGCTCACCCTCGGGCCGTGGTCCCTGCGTTGGAAACCGGTCGTAGAGCGCGTGGTCGAAACCCGTCTCGCTCATCGCGGGGTGTCCAGCCATGCGGCGATCGCCGCCACATCCTCGGCGGACATCATGTCGTAGCTGGGCATTCGGTTGCCGGGCTTGATCGCCTGGCTGTCGGTGATCCAGCCCTCCAAGGTCCCGCGATTATTGGGCAGCACGCCAGCGCCCAGCGTGAGGCGCCGCGAGACGTGCGTGAGATCGGGACCGGACAGGCCATTGGCCGCGGTGCCTTCCACACGGTGGCATGCCGCACAGCCATTGGCGAGGAACAGCGTCTCGCCGCCGGCCGGAGCCGGCACCGGCCCGGCGGGCGCAGTGCGCGCTATCGCCGGCAAACGGCCGGGCACATCCTGCTGCTCGTCCGGCCCGGACGCGCCGAAACGCCCGCTGGCGAGGAACTTGCGATAGTCGGCATCAGCGTGCGCCGCGACGACGAAGCCCATTAGCGCATGCGGGCCGCCGCAGAATTCGGCGCAGATCCCGCCGAACCGTCCGGCCTTGTCGGCTTGCACCTTCAGAAGATTGGTCCGGCCCGGGATCATATCTTCCTTGCCCGACAGATTGGGCACCCAGAAGCTGTGGATCACATCGGCGCTTTGCAGTTCGAGCACGACCGGGCGCCCCACCGGCAGGTGCAGTTCGTTGGCGTCGCGCAGGACAACGCCGCCCGCAGCGTCCAGATATTCGACGTTCCACCACCACATGTGCCCCGTCACCCGGATACGCTGTTCGTCGCCGCGAATGGGATCGGTCAGCGATGCGGTGAGCGTGAGACCAAAGACCAGCAGCCCGGTCAGCACCACGCCGGGAAATGCGACCCCCATGACCCAGATCAGCTTTTCCCCGCCAAGCCTGCTCTTCCACTTGGCCGGCCCTGCCAGCGCCACGTACAGCGCCGCCGCGACGATGGCGGTCACGACCGCCCCCATTGCGAACAGCGCCCAGGCCAGCACCGTCACGCTTTCGGCATAGGGCCCTGCGGGGTCCAGTACTGGCGGCGGCCAGCCCCACCAGGCGTCGAAGGCGGTCGAGGCATCAGTCATCTGAAATACCATAAAGATAGGCCGCGACGTCGCGGGCCTCGGAAGAAGAAATAGGCATGGCGGGCATCGTGCTGCCGGGTTTCGTCGCGGGTGCGTTGCGGACGAAGGCGGCCAGGTTGGCGGGCGTGTTCGGCAGCGCCCCGGCGATCGGCCCGCGCCCATCGAGGGCCGTCAGGTCCGGCCCCGCGCGCCCCTTGGGCCAGTCGATGTCCGGAAAGGCATGACAAGCGGCGCAGCCTGCGGCAGCCACCACGGCGCGCCCGCGCTGGGCCGCTGCCGGATCGAGATCGTGCCGCGCTTCGGTTGGCGCCTTGCAAGAAAGGGTCATGACTGCCAGCACCGTCACCGCCGCCCAAGCGCGCAGCACGGAACCGGCCGCCGGGCGGGCGGATTGGAGGATCGATCGATGACACGGGTTTTGATGATGCCGCTCACCTTCGCCGTGTGCATCGTGTCCGGATGCTCCTCGCCCGTGATCACCACCGACCCCTTCGAACAGACCGGCGAGATGATCGCTTTCAGTGGCGGCGCGGCCGGGGCCGCGGGCGCGTGTTCCACTTGCCACGGCACGCGGGGCCAAGGTGACGGAAACCTCGCTCCGCGTCTTGCCGGGCTCGACCAGGGATATGCCCTGCGCCAGCTCGAGAACTTCGCCTCCGGCGCACGGCGTCATCCGCAGATGCAACGAATCGCCGGCCGACTGAACGGCGATGCGCGCGAAAAAGTCGCCGCCTATTATGCGTCCATGCCGTGGACCGCTGCCACCACGTTCTCTGACAGCGACGGTTGCGCGGGGCCTTCGTTGTATCACGACGGCAACCCCGCTCGCGGTATCGCGTCATGCGCGAGCTGCCATGGGTCCGATGGGCGCGGCAACGCCGGCAACCCGCCGCTTGCCGGCCAAAGCGCGCCATACCTGGCATACCAACTCGACGCCTGGGCCAAGGGCGAACGATACGGCAACGGCGGCGCGGCGATGACGGCCATCAGCCGGTCGCTCCATCCGGTCGATCGGCAAGCGGTGGCGGCGTATGCTGCACGCCTTGGGGGTGGTGGCGATGGTCGGTCAGCTCCGGCAACATGCCTTCGAACACGTCGTCCCGATTGACCAGATGGTGCTTGATGGCCGCGAGCGCATGCGCGGGCACCAGTAATGCGAGGAGTATCACCGCCGCGACATGAACGTCCATCGACCAGTCGAGCATACGAAACTGCCACGCGCGGGAAAGGTCATAGAACGGCATGGACGGGACCGGAACCAGACCCGCCAGGTAGAGCGGGCGGGCCGGCTGGATCGCCGACCACATGGCCCAGCCCGAAAGCGGCAGGATAGTGAACAGCGCGTAGAACACGCCGTGCGTCAGGTGCGCGATTTTCGACGAGAAGCCCGGTTTATCCGCATCATTGATGGGACCCGGCACGACGAGCCGCCACAGCAGTCGCAACAGGCCGAGCACCAGGAGGGTCAGCCCGATCTGCGAATGCAGCGCATAGGCGTCGAGTTTTTCGCCCCCGACGAGAAAGCGCTGGATCCACCATCCCGTACCCAGCTGGAAGATCACGACCGCCGCCATGATCCAGTGGAATGCCACACCCACCGGCGTGTAACGCCCGCGTTGCCGGTAACTCTGCGCCCACGATTCGAGACTGCGGCTCATGCGGTATGCGGCCGCGGGTCGGGGCCGAGCGCCCGCCAGAGCCTGGCCGAGGCGAGCAGGAGGTAAATTCCTCCGCCTACGACCCACATCACCAGCCCTGCCATCTGCTGGTCCTCGAGCGGCGTCAGCCCCCAGGCGGCCGTCGTCAGCCAGTGCGGTGCATAGATCGCGCGGCCTGCGAAAACGAGCAACGCGCCAAGCGTGCCCATCTGCACCATCTGCGCCAAGAGGCTGGCCCCGGCTTCCAGCGCCCCGGCCTTGTGCAGCGCCGCCCACCAGGCCGCGGAGCTGGCCGTGATGGATACCTGCATGACCCAAAATAAGAGATTGCTGGACATCGCCAGTTCGTAGAGGACGGGCACGTGCCACGCCCAAAAGACCGCCGCCTGGACCAGCGTAGCGGCTCCCAGCGGCACGCGTGAGAAAACTTTCGGCCCGATGGTTGCGACCACCAGAGGCGCGAGGACGAGCGCGAGGGCCAGATGATGGACCGACCGCGTGAGGAAAAGCGCCGAACCGAGCGCACACAGCGGGGTTACGAACAGGAGGACCATCGCTGCAACAAAGCCGACCTGGCTGCGTAACGTCCTTCGCGAGACGATCGATCCCACAAGAAGCGACGCGGCCAGCACCGCCAGCAACGCAGGATCCCAGTTCCAGTGCGCCAACCAATGCGCAGGGCCGGGCGCCTCCCCGCAATACGGGCTCCAGCTTGTCGCGCTTGAGGTGACCGTCATGTCCATCCCCCTGCATACCCGATGACGAAACTCTTTCAATTCCCTTGTCCGACAAGGGGCGCCTCACTCGTGAGGAACGCAAAGATTGAACTTCAAGCTGCCTTGTGAAAGTTCCACGCTGGGCGCGACAGCTGCCACGTGGAAGTGGCCAGATCGAATAGCAGATTGGCGCCGGATAATGGCAGCTTTCGGTGTGCGTCTCTGACCTCTTGACTGACCGACATGAGGACGCTTTGCTGACCTTCCGCCTTGTCCTCGGCGACTGACCGGTTTCGGCTAGATCCGACGTTTAAGCGTGCAGATGTGAACGACTGGGTCTGGTCGACAACTGCCCCGCAATAGGTCTGTCGCCCGCGCAATTATTGTCCGGTCAGAACTTGCTGCCTTCGCCACGCCATCTGTTCGCCACGGCATTTGCTAACGCTCGCGATCCCGTGGCTTACGGGCACCTCGGTCAATGTCCGGTCGTTGCGCCCCTTCGCCCTTCTTTTCTCGACTGCGAAGATCCGCTGCCTGGTTTTGATCGGCGATCATGATCTCCCGGGCCCGCTCCAGTCGCCGCGACACTGCCGCCGGCATCTCGGCCACGAACTCTGCGATATCCTCGGCCAGCGCGCGATCCTCGTCTTTCCCGGTCGCCGCCAGCGCGGCTGCGGCATCTGCGTAAGCCCCCCGGATCTGCTTCTGTCGGCCCAGCGCCAGCACATCCTCCACCCGACGCTTCGGGTTCTGTGACTGTGCGAACTCCTGCGCCCGCTCCTCAATCAGCCGGTTGAGATCCAACTCCCTCCCCTGCCCGGCTGTCCGTGCCTCCAGATGGTGCGCTGGCGACCGCACCCGCTTCTGGACATGGCCGCGCGCGCGGCGCGGCGTCGCTTCGGCGGCGATGCCGCGCTGACGCAATTCATGGGCGAAGCTTTCACGCCAATGATGAAGGTCGGCCTTGCGCGGATTGAACCGCGTCCCGTCGGCACCCTGGGTCGCGACGGTCAGATGGACATGGGGGTGAGCGGTATCGGTGTGGAGCGCCACCATATAACTGAACTGCCCTTCGAACTCGACGCGCGCGAACGCCTGGACGGCATCATGGATGGTCGCGGCATCGGTCGTTCCGCCGGGCATCGACAACACCATCGACATTGAGGTCGGTCGGTCCTTGCCATGATGGTTCATCGCCTGATCGAGCATGTCCCAGTCGGCCGCGATCGCCTTCAAGCGCTTTTCGTCGGTGATGATCTCGCCTTCGCTGCTGCGGACTTCGAACTTCCCGTGACGCGAGATGTAACCGAAATGCTCGGCGAGATGCCTGGCGCCACGCTGTTTGCCCGAGATCTTGACCATGACCTCGGGGGCCTTGCGCACGATCCGCTCGAGCTTGGCCCGCGCTTGCGCCGCCGACAACGCGGGCACTGCACTGCTCCCGCCCCTGCCCTTGCCGCCCGAACGGATCCGCAGTGTCGCCCCGAGCAGGCTGCGCTTACCCCCGGTCGGCGGTCGCCAGGCTTCCATCAGACTGGGAAGCGGCAGGACGCCGTCGTCATCCTCATTCATCGGCCGTATCCCAATAGGCCATGTCACCCTTGAGCGCGCGGCCAAGCACGCGCAGCAGATCGGCCACCTCATCCCGGAAGGAAGCGACCCGCGCTGCCTCGCGCGCCAAGTCGAGACGGGAATCCACCATGGTCGCGGCATGCAGCGCATGGACCGCCTGGTTGAGATTGATGCCGATCCTGTTGAGCTCGCGCCAAGACTGCGCGATCAGCACCCGGTCGCCACGCGGTGGCGGCGACGTCGCGTGCAACCGTCGGCGCAATAGCATCACCAGCCATTCGGTCCGTTTTAGGCCACGCGCATCGGCCGCCGCATCGAGTTGCTCGATGTCCTCGCGGGCAAGCCGGATCTCGACGCGATCGGTGGTACGTGCGCGAACCGGCTTGGCGATCGATGCATCATCGACAGTATCGCGCAATGCCGCGTCGATCAACTTGCGCAGGACCGCCGAGCGACCTCCCGACGGGATCGCTATCGCATCGAAGCGTGCCGCGAGATCATCGGGCAGACGGACGTTGAAGACGGCCATGTCCCGGAGGCTATTGTCATACATCCCCGGCGCCAAGCCTATCCGGCCCTCACCTAAAACCACTCGTCTTATAGTCTGCTTGAACAGACTCCGCCCCTCCTCAAGCCACGTATCCAACCCGACCAGGCGCCTGCGGAAAAGAAGAATATTTCCGAGTGAACCAAGTCGCTCCGCCCGCAAAAATGAAGACAGCCGCGCCCCTGAAGAAAGGGGCGCGGCTGTCAAAATTGTCTGAAAAGCTCGATCGTTTCGACGCGGAGTGAGGGGTGATTGGATGCGCCCCGACCTGCCCCGCCGATGGTTTACTCCATGGCGATCTCGGCAACAGGCGCTTCGACCTCCTGGCCGTCGTCGAACGCCACCCGAACGCGCTCGGGCAG
>JBPPMC010000276.1:0-11983 GCA_051305835.1 Sphingobium sp. | reverse complement strand
CCAGAAGAGGACTCGAACCTCCACGCCCTTGCGAGCGCCAGCACCTGAAGCTGGTGCGTCTACCAATTCCGCCATCTGGGCACGGGGTAGGCAGCGGCGGATAGGGGGCGGGTCGATTCGTGTCAATCGCCCGGCCCCTAATATTTTTGCAGATTGGCCTGCACCCGGTTGTCTCACGCGCATCAGTGGGGCAAGGGGGCGGGAGAATATTTCCCTTATCGCTTTGGTCGCGGGGTTCCTTATGGAAAACAGGCTGGTTACGGTTTTTGGCGGCGGCGGGTTCGTCGGTCGCTATGTGGCGCAAGAGCTGCTGGCGCGTGGCGCGCGTGTGCGCATCGCGGAACGCAATCCGGGCAATGCCGTGCGAATCAAGCCGCTTGGCGGCCTTGGCCAAACGCAACTCATGTCTGCCGACATCACCAAGCCGGCCAGCGTCGCCCGCGCTGTGGAAGGCGCGGATGTGGTCATCAATCTGGTCGGCGTGCTGACCGGCGCGTTCGACAAGATCCAGCGCGAAGGCGCAGAGACCGTAGCGAAGGCTGCTGCGGCAGCGGGCGCAACTGCCCTGGTGCAGATTTCGGCGATCGGCGCTGACACGAACAGCCCATCCGCCTATGGCCGCAGCAAGGGCGAAGGCGAAGCGGCCGTGCGCGCTGCGTTTCCGGGCGCGACCATCGTGCGGCCCTCGATCATCTTCGGGCGGGAAGATCAGTTCCTCAATCGCTTTGCCCAGATGATCCGCATGGTGCCGGTCGTGCCGGTGATTAGTGGCGGCACGAAGTTTCAGCCAGTCTACGTCGTCGACGTGGCAAAAGCGATTGCGATCGTCGCGCTCGACCCGGCCAATCATGGCGGCAAGACCTATGAGCTGGGTGGCCCCCAAGTGCTGACGATGCAAGCCATCAACCGTTGGATAGCCGACGCGATCGGCCGCAAGAAGCTGTTCATCGACGTACCTGCGCCTGCCGCATCGATCATTTCAATGCTGCCCGGCGGGCCGATCGCCGGCGATCAGTTGAAGATGCTGGCGCATGATAATGTGGTTGCGCCCGGTGCTTCCGGCTTCGAGGCGCTGGGCATCGCGCCCTCCCCCATTGCCGCCGTCGCGGACGGATGGATGGTGAAGTATCGCAAGCATGGTCGCTTCTCCGGGCGCGCCGAAGCATAATTTCTTGAACAAGGAGCAGGCGCGCCTGTGATCAGCGATCTTTTGACGGTCATCCTGCTCGGCATCGTCGAGGGATTGACCGAGTTTCTGCCGGTATCCTCCACGGGCCATTTGATCCTCGCCAGCGAATTGCTGGGTTATGATGCGCAGCAATGGGCGATGTTCAACGTCGTCATTCAGCTGGGCGCAATTCTGGCGGTGGTGGTGCTGTATTGGCGCACCTTCTGGGCAGTCGCGGTCGGGCTGTTGCAGGGCAATCCTGTGTCCTGGCGCTTTCTGCGCAACCTGGTGCTCGCGTTTATTCCGGCGGCGGTGATCGGGCTGCTGTTGCATGACCAGATCGAGGCGATGCTAGGATCACCGATGACGGTGGCCGTGGCGCTGGTCGTGGGCGGTGTCGCGATCCTCATCATCGAGCGATTGATTCGCAAGACGGACATTGTCGGCATCGCGGAGATACCGGTGGTCCGGGTGCTGGGCATCGGATTCATCCAGTGCATTTCGATGATACCGGGCGTCAGCCGGTCAGGCGCGACGATTATGGGCGCGCTGTCGCTAGGCGTGGAGCGCCGGACGGCAGCGGAATTCAGCTTTTTTCTGGCAATCCCGACGATGCTGGGCGCCACGACGCTGGAGTTGGTGAGCAAGCGCGACTTGCTGGTATCGGGCGGCATCAACTGGGCCGACATAGCTGTCGGGTTCGTAGTCGCGTTCATCGTCGCGGTGCTGGTGATCAAATGGTTCGTGGGAATCGTGTCCCGACATGGCTTCGCGCCGTTTGCCTGGTATCGAATCATAGCGGGATCAGCCGCGATAATCTGGCTGTTGGCGAGATAGGTCCGATGTAGGACATTTATTTGAAATATTGTTACGGGGTAGCGTCAATTTCTGTCGCCTGATCGGAAAAATAGGGAAACCTTGCTTCCCTATATGCATGAAAGCCCGTGACATGGGCGTTTCTTCGCGATATTACCGCCGCAGCCATCATGGCAGCGGAGCGAAGATTAATGGCCGACACGCTAATGCTGAAATTCGTGGTCAAGGGACAACATTATCCCGAGAAGCGTGATGCGGACACGCGGGCGACCGATTTCCAGGAAATCAGCCAGAGCTTTCCGGTGCCCGATGCCGAGGAGCAGGCGTCGCGCTGTTCGCAATGTGGTGTGCCTTATTGCTCGACCCACTGCCCGCTGCACAATCATATTCCCGACTGGCTGCGGCTGACGGCCGAGGGACGGCTGCGTGAGGCGTATGAGCTGTCGAACGCGACATCGACGATGCCGGAGATTTGCGGGCGCATCTGTCCGCAGGATCGGCTGTGCGAAGGCAATTGCGTTATCGAGTTTTCGGGCCATGGCGCAGTCACGATCGGCAGCGTCGAGAAGTTCATCACTGATACCGCGTGGAAGGAAGGCTGGGTTGAGCCGCTCATGGCGGGCAAGCCGCGTGGGCAATCGGTGGGCGTGATCGGCGCAGGACCGGCGGGGCTGACGACAGCGGAATATCTGCGCGGTGCGGGATATGAAGTGCATGTCTATGACCGGCATGATCGCGCGGGTGGACTGCTGACATACGGGATTCCCGGCTTCAAGCTGGAGAAGGACGTGGTGATGCGTCGCGTCAATCGGCTTAAGGATGGCGGGATCATCTTCCACGAAGGTTTCGAAGTCGGGCGCGACGCGACGATGGAGGAATTGCGCGCGCGCCATGACGCGATTCTGATCGCAACGGGCGTATATAAGGCGCGCGACATTCGTGCGCCCGGCGTTGGCGCGCAGGGCGTCGTTAAGGCGCTCGATTTCCTGACGGCATCGAACCGCGCCAGCTTTGGTGATGCCGTGCCGGAGCATGAGGACGGCACGTTATACGCCGCGGGCAAGAATGTCGTCGTGATTGGCGGCGGCGATACGGCGATGGACTGTGTGCGGACGGCGATCCGTCAGGGCGCGAAGTCCGTGAAGTGCCTGTACCGTCGCGACCGAGAGAATATGCCGGGATCGCAGCGCGAAGTGACCAATGCCGAGGAAGAAGGCGTCGAGTTCGTCTGGCTCTCCGCGCCGATCGCATTCGAGGGTACGGAGCATGTGACCGGCGTGAAGGTGACGGGCATGCGGCTGGGGCAACCCGATGCGTCGGGCCGCCGCGCGCCGGAGCCTGATCCGGGCAGCGAGTACAGCATCGAGGCCGATCTGGTCATCAAGGCGCTAGGCTTCGATCCGGAAAACTTGCCCAAGATGTTCGGTGCAGAGGAGTTGTCCGTCACGCGCTGGGGCACGCTGCGAGTCGATCACAAGTCGATGATGACGTCGATGGACGGCGTGTTCGCGGCGGGCGACATCGTGCGCGGCGCGTCGCTGGTGGTGTGGGCAATCCGCGACGGGCGCGATGTGACGGATCACATGCACAAGTATTTGAAGACGAAGGCACGCGCGAAAGCTGGAGCCGAAGCTAGTGGGCGGGTGGCGGCGTGAGGCTGCGGCCCGAAGAGATCAGCGCGATAAAGGCGGCGGCGAGCGAAGCGTTCGGGCCGGACGTTGTCGTGCGTCTGTTCGGTAGCCGGGCGGATGACGCCAAGCGCGGCGGAGATATCGACTTGCATCTGGAAGTGAAGGCGCTTCCTGATATGATGCCGCGTTCGCGGTTTCTGGACCTGGTGGAGGCCAGCACTGGCGGCCGGAAAGTCGATACCGTGTTTTCGGTGCGCGGTACGGTGCCAAGCGGCTTCGAGAAAATTGCCTATCGCGATGGCATACCGTTGTGAGCGAGACGGCCGAACAGGAGGCTTTTCGCGATCTGCTGCTGGCCATTGATGATGTGCTAGCGGGGGTTTCCGAAGCCAAGCAGTTGATGGGCGATCTGCCTGCCGATCCGGCTGCTTTCGCGGCGCTGGACCTTATCCAGCGTACGGCGGCGCGCGCGTTGCTGAAATGCGTGGAGCAAGTACAAGATTTGCTGGCGAGAGCGTTGAGGACGCTGTTGATATTGGAGCAGGTCGAGGTTGCGGGGCTTTCTCCCCGCGCGATCGCCGACCGCGCCGAGACGCTGGGTATCCTCGATAGCTCCGACCGCTGGTGCGCCTGCGCAATCAGCTTGTCCACGAATATCCCCTACCCCGATTGCAACAATATGCCCGGCTTTCGGACGCATGGTCCGGCGCGGAAGATTTGCGCGCCATTGCCATCGCCATTGCCGATTATGCCAAGCGTAGCCTGAACCTGAGGTCTGACCATGAGCGCAACTGAATCCGAACGCCTCCGCATTGCCGAAGTCGGCATGTATCGTCCCGAGTCCGAGGGCGACGCCTGTGGCGTGGGCCTTGTCGCGGCGACCGATGGGAAGCCCAGCCGCCGCGTAGTGGCCTCTGCCATTGATGCGTTGAAGGCCGTTTGGCATCGTGGCGCGGTGGATGCCGATGGAAAGACCGGCGACGGCGCCGGTATCCATGTCGACTTGCCGGTGCGCTTCTTCGACGATGCGATTGCGGATAGCGGGCACAAGCCGCTGCCCAACCGCCTCGCCGTGGGCATGGTGTTCCTGCCGCGCACCGACCTGTCGGCGCAGGAGACGTGCCGCACGATTGTCGAGAGCGAGATTATCGACGCGGGCTACCGGATCTATGGCTGGCGGCAGGTGCCGGTGGACGTGTCGGTGATCGGCGAGAAGGCGCAGCGGACGCGACCTGAGATCGAACAGATCATGATCGCCGGGCCGATGCCCGAAGAACGCGATGTCGGCGAGTTCGAGAAGGATTTGTACCTGATCCGCCGCCGGATCGAGAAGAAGGTCGTCGCGGCGCAGATCAACGACTTCTACGTCTGCTCGCTGTCGTGCCGGTCGATCATCTACAAGGGGCTATTTCTCGCGGAATCACTGTCGGTTTTTTATCCGGACTTGCAGGATGAGCGGTTCGAGAGCCGGGTCGCGATCTTCCATCAGCGCTATTCGACCAACACTTTCCCGCAGTGGTGGCTAGCCCAGCCGTTCCGTACCCTGGCGCATAATGGCGAGATCAACACGATCCGCGGCAACAAGAACTGGATGAAGAGCCACGAGATCAAGATGGCCAGCCTCGCTTTCGGCGAGCAGTCCGAGGACATCAAGCCGGTGATCCCGGCGGGCGCGTCCGACACGGCAGCACTGGACGCGGTGTTCGAGGCGATCTGCCGTGCGGGGCGCGATGCGCCGACGGCGAAGATCATGCTGGTGCCCGAAGCATGGCAGTCGGCCGACACGCCCGAATCGCATCTGAACATGTACAACTATCTGGCGTCGGTGATGGAGCCGTGGGATGGCCCCGCCGCGCTGGCGATGACCGATGGCCGCTGGGTCGTGGCGGGCGTGGACCGCAATGCGCTGCGTCCATTGCGCTATACGCTGACGTCCGACAATCTGCTGATCGTGGGGTCGGAGACCGGAATGGTCGTGGTTCCCGAAACCACCGTAGTGAGCAAGGGCCGCATGGGTCCGGGCGAAATGCTGGCCATCGATCTGGCCGAGGGCGAGTTGTATTTCGACCAGCAGATCAAGGACCGGATCGCAGCGGAGCGGCCCTATGCGGACTATGTGAAGGACTTCCTGTTCGCGAAGGACTTGCCAGCCCCTGCCCCTGACGCACTTCCGGCGTGGGACAAGGCGGAACTGACGCGGCGGCAGGTCGCGGCGAACATGACGCTGGAGGATCTGGAGCTAATTCTGGCGCCGATGGTCGAGGATGCGAAGGAAGCGATCGGATCGATGGGCGACGACACGCCGCTCGCCGTGATTTCTGGTATTCCGCGCACGGTCAGCCATTTCTTCCGGCAGAATTTCAGCCAGGTCACCAATCCGCCGATCGATCCCCTGCGGGAACGGCATGTGATGAGTCTGAAGACGCGCTTTTCCAACCTGTCGAACATCCTGGAAGAAGATACGCAGCAGGGCCGCGTGCTGGTGCTGGATTCCCCGGTGCTGACCTGTGCGTCGTGGACGCAGTTGAAGGGGCATTTCGGGGCCGCCGTGGCGGAAATCGACTGCACCTTCCCAGCCGAGGGCGGACAGGAGCAATTGCGCGCGGCGATTGCGCGTATCCGTGAAGAGGCCGAGCAGGCGGTGCGCGAAGGCCGGACCGAGCTGTTCCTGACCGACGAGCGGATCGGCGAACAGCGCGTCGGCATCGCCATGGTGCTGGCGGCGGCGGCGGTACACACGCATCTGGTGCGCAAGGGTCTGCGGTCCTACGCGTCGATCAATGTGCGGTCCGCCGAGTGCCTCGACACGCATTATTTCGCAGTGCTGATCGGCGTCGGTGCGACGACAGTGAATGCCTATCTGGCCGAGGCGTGCATTGCCGACCGGCATGCGCGCGGGCTGTTCGACGGGATCAGCCAGGACGAGGCGATCGCGCGGTATCAAACGGCGATCTGCGAAGGGCTGCTGAAGATCATGTCCAAAATGGGCATTGCAGTCATCAGCTCCTATCGTGGCGGGTACAACTTTGAAGCCGTGGGTCTGTCGCGGGCGCTGGTGAACGATCTGTTCCCCGGCATGCCGTCCAAAATATCGGGCGAAGGCTATGCGTCGCTGCATTATTCCGCGATCCTGCGGCATGAGGCGGCCTATGATAGCTCGGTCGTAAAGCTGCCCATTGGTGGCTTCTATCGCCAGCGGAACGGCGGCGAGAGCCATGCCTATTCCGCGCAGCTGATGCACTTGTTGCAGACGGCGGTGGCGACCGACAGCTACTCCAGCTACCTGCAATTCTCGCGCGGCGTGAAGGACCTGCCGCCCGTATATCTGCGCGACTTGCTGGAGTTCAACTTTGCGCGCGAAGCGGTGCCGATCGACGAGGTCGAGGCGACGACCGAGATCCGCAAGCGTTTCGTGACACCGGGCATGTCGCTGGGTGCGCTGTCGCCCGAGGCGCATGAAACGCTGGCGATCGCGATGAACCGCATTGGTGCCAAGGCCGTGAGCGGCGAAGGCGGCGAGGATGCGAACCGCTTCAAGCCCTATGCTAATGGCGACAATGCCAATTCGGTGATCAAGCAGATCGCGTCGGGGCGTTTTGGCGTCCATGCCGAATATCTGGGCGCAGCCGAGGAGCTGGAGATCAAGGTCGCGCAGGGCGCCAAGCCCGGCGAAGGCGGTCAGCTTCCGGGCTTCAAGGTCACCGAGTTCATCGCCAGGCTGCGGCATTCGACGCCGGGCGTGACGCTGATTTCGCCCCCCCCGCATCACGACATCTATTCGATCGAGGATCTGGCGCAGCTTATCTACGACTTGAAGCAGATCAATCCGCGCGCGCGGGTATGCGTCAAGCTGGTGAGCCAGGCCGGGATCGGCACGGTCGCAGCGGGCGTGGCGAAGGCGCATGCGGACGTGATCCTGATCGCGGGGCATGTCGGCGGCACAGGCGCATCGCCACAGACCAGCATCAAATATGCGGGCACTCCGTGGGAAATGGGCCTGTCGGAGGCCAATCAGGTGCTGACACTGAACGGCCTGCGCCACAAGGTGCGGTTGCGGACGGACGGTGGCCTCAAGACCGGGCGCGACATCGTGATCGCGGCGATATTGGGTGCGGAAGAGTTCGGCATCGGGACGCTGAGCCTCGTCGCGATGGGCTGCATCATGGTGCGGCAGTGCCATAGCAACACCTGCCCGGTCGGCGTATGCGTGCAGGACCAGCGCCTGCGCGACAAGTTCACCGGGACGCCGGAGAAGGTCATCAACCTGATGACCTTCATCGCCGAAGAAGTGCGCGAGATATTGGCGCGGCTTGGTTTCCGCAGCCTTGACGAAGTGGTCGGGCGGACCGAGTTGCTCAAGCAGGTGAGCCGGGGCGCCGAGCATCTCGACGATCTGGATCTCAACCCAATCCTGGCAAAAGTCGATGCGACCGATGCCGAGCGGCGGTTCAGCCTTGCGACCTTCCGCAACGATGTGCCCGACAGCCTCGACGCGCAGATGCTGAACGACGCGAAGGCGGTGTTCGAGCGTCGCGAGAAGATGCAACTGACCTATACGGTGCGCAATACGCATCGGGCGGTGGGTACGCGGCTGTCGTCGGAGATCACGCGGAAATACGGGATGACCGCGCTGAATGACGGGCATCTGACGGTGCGGTTGCGCGGGTCGGCGGGGCAATCGCTTGGCGCATTCCTGTGCAAAGGCATCACGCTCGAAGTGTTCGGCGACGCCAACGACTATGTCGGCAAGGGATTGTCAGGCGGCATCATCGCGGTGCGTCCGATGGTGAGTTCGCCGCTGGTGACGAAGGACAACACCATCATCGGCAACACGGTGCTGTACGGCGCGACGGCGGGCAAGCTGTTCGCGGCGGGTCAGGCGGGCGAGCGGTTCGCGGTGCGCAATTCCGGCGCGCAAGTCGTGGTCGAAGGCTGCGGCGCGAATGGCTGCGAATATATGACCGGCGGCACGGCGGTCATATTGGGCAAGACCGGCGCGAATTTCGGCGCAGGCATGACGGGCGGCATGGCGTTCATTCTGGACGAGGATGGCAGCTTTGCTACGCGCGCCAATCCAGAGAGCATCGTGTGGCAGCGGATCGACAGCGCGCATTGGGAAGCAGTGCTGAAGGTACTGATCGCGGAGCATGCGGTGCGGACCGACAGCCGCTGGGCGCATACGGTATTGGATGATTGGGATCGCTGGCGCGGGCATTTCTGGCAGGTGTGCCCGAAGGAAATGCTCAAGCGGCTTGAGCATCCACTGAGCGAGAGCGAGACAGCGGTGGCGGCGGAGTGATGTCGTAACGCCTTATGATCCTCCCCTGAAAGGGCAGGTGTCGGGCGAAGCCGGACGGAGGGTGTTGCCCTGTCGATGGCGTGACACCCCTCCGTCAGCCCTGCGGGCTGCCACCTCCCCTGCCAGGGGGGAGTGCCGTCCCTAATCCGCGTCAGGATTGCGGAAGTTGAAGTAGCGGCTGACGGTGTAGTCCGCGACGCCGACGATCAGGTAGCTGATCCAGCCTTTGAGCAGCACAAGCGGGCCGCGGCGGGCGGCGTAGAGTTCGGGTGTGATGGCCGTGCTTTCCTGCTGGCGGCGGTCGATCAATGTGCGGACCTGTGCGGCGAAGGACGCGTCTTCGATCCGCAGCATCAGTTCGAGGTTGAGGAACAGGCTGCGCATGTCGAAATTGGCCGAGCCGATATAGACGGCGTCGTCGATGACGATGAGCTTCATGTGCAGCTTGCAGGGCTGATATTCGTAGATCTGGACGCCGCGCTTTATTAGCGGGCCGTAGAGCAGGCGCGAGGCGGCTATGGTAGCGCCATTGTCCGACTTGGCGGGCAGGATGAGGCGCGCGCCCTTGCGCCGGGCCAGCCGCCAGATGCGCCGCAACATGCCCCGTCCGGGCGAGAAATAGGCTTCGATCATGTCGATGCGCTGGCCATTGTCCAGGTCGCTCTTGACCACCTGCGCCCAGGGAGAAAGCCTGCGCGTCGGGCCGCCGATCAGCCAGTGGAACGCCGAGGGCAGCGCCGTGGCGCGGGGCCGCCGCCAGCGCCGGACGAGCGCGCGCAGCATACGGAAGCTCTGCTTGCGCGTTCTCGTCCAGCGCCAGAGCTGCCTGTACCAGCGGACCATGGCGGCGACTTCCGGTCCCTCCAGCGACAGGCCGAGGTCGCGCCAGCAATCGTCCAGCGGCGTTCCGAAATAGGCGTCGCCGACATTGAAACCGCCCATCAGCATCCGGGCATCGTCGGCAATGGCGATTTTCTGATGGTTGCGGATCAGGTAGCGCATGGAGCGGCGCGCGCCGAACCAGCCAAATTGTCCGCCCGCATCGACGAGGGCGTCGAAGAAGCCCTTTTGCGCCGAAGCTCCGCCGAACGCGTCGACCATCAGCGTCACCCGGACGCCGCGCCGCGCCGCCCGGATCAACCGGTCAAGGATATCGCGACCGCTCTGGTCGCTTTCGAAGATATAGTAGCAGAGCTTGAGGCTTGTTCGTGCGCCGTCGATCAAGTCGATCAGGGCGGCGCGAAGGTCAGGGCCATCCTCGATCACCGTCACCCTGTTGCCGGCGAGCGAACAGGTGATGGCCTGCGCCCTGCCAGCGGTGTCTCCGTCCTCATCCATGAAAAGGTCTTGCGCTGTTTTCAGCACGGTGGCCATAGCTTGCCTGCACCTCCCCCCGACGGTAGGTTCTCCGACAGCGGCCAACCCCGTTTCATTGACTTATACGCCCGGCGCTGCTAGCGGTTCCGCTTTCCACCATAGTCAACAGATTCAGGAGGCCCGATGGCCCGCGTTACCGTCGAAGATTGTGTCGACAAGGTCACCAACCGTTTCGATCTCGTCCTGCTTGCCGCGCAGCGCGCGCGGGAGATTTCGGGCGGTGCCGAACTTACGGTGGATCGTGACCGCGACAAGAACCCGGTCGTCGCCTTGCGCGAGATTGCCGAAGAAACCGTGCTTCCGCATGAATTGCATGATTCGGTGATCGCCAGCCTGCAAAAAGTGCAGATCGACGATGACGATACCCCCGATGAGATCGGTTCGCTCTCGCAGTCGGCAGAGGCGCTGCGCCTTACCGCCGCTGCGCCGCCGCGCAACCAGAACATCGGCGGAGATTATGACGGTTAATAGCTGGGACGGTTAAAACCACCGCACAGCAAAGCATCGGGAGGATGCCGAAAAGCCCGCCTGCATCATCATGCAGGCGGGCTTTTTATATTCTGGAAAGGAAAAGGCGGGCCTTACGCCCGGCCGCCGTTAATCTTCCGGTGCGATCGTGATGCGCAAGCCATCCAGTGCGTCGCTCAGCACCAGCTGGCACGACAGGCGGCTTGCTTCGGTGCGATGATCGGAACTGTCGAGAAGATCATTCTCGTCTTCGGTCATCGCGGGCAGCACATCGACGAATTCGGGGTCGGCATAGACATGGCAGGTCGCGCAGGAGCAGCAGCCGCCGCACAGCGCCAATAATTCGTCGAAACCATTGTCACGAATGACTTCCATGACGGAGAGGCCGACGTCTCCCTCTACGGTTGACTCTTCTCCGCTGCGGTTGACGACAATCAGCTTGGGCATATAGGCTCTCCAAAATATCTTGCTGTGCCTATTGCGGCTGACGGCGGGGAAATCAAGTGCTGCGCGCATATATGCTGCCGCACGGCTGTAGGACAGGAATTTCATGGTCACGACCGCCGACACGCTGCGGCACAGTCTTGAGGCGCTGGCAGCGATCGAACCGGGCTTTGCGGCGGCGCTGGACCGCGTCGGCTTTCCCGAGCCGCGAATGCGGGCGCCGGGCTATGAGACGCTGCTGCGCACGATCGTCGGGCAGCAAGTGAGCGTCGCGGCGGCGGCTTCCGTATGGAACAAGCTGGAGGCGGAAGTAGGCGCGGGTTGCGCGCCGCAAGCGCTGCTGCGCTGCGACTATGATGCGCTGCGGGCATGCGGCATGTCGCGGCAGAAACAGAGCTATGCGCGCAGTCTGGCCGAGTTGGTGCTGTCGGGCGAGCTGGACCTCGATGCGCTACCGCAAGATGACGAGGAAGCCATTGCGCGGCTGGTGAGGGTGAAGGGCATCGGGCGCTGGTCGGCGGAGATATATCTGCTGTTCGCGGAAGGACGCCCGGACATATGGCCCGCAGGAGACCTTGCCGTGCAGATCGAAGTGGGCCGCATTTTGGGCTGGCCCGAGCGGCCGAGCGAGAAGACCGTGCGCGAGATTGCCGAGCGCTGGCGGCCGTATCGCGGGGCGGCGGCGGTGATGGCGTGGCACCATTACAACAGCAAGATGGACGTCTTGGGGTAGCTGTGCCCTGCCCCTTGCGGCGAAGCGCGGACGCACCATTTCTAAGC
>JBPPMC010000273.1:0-7032 GCA_051305835.1 Sphingobium sp. | reverse complement strand
CGTATCACGGCCCATCCGCTCCAGCGCGTTCTGCACCGCCAGCGCGTTCATCACGGTCGCCAGCATGCCCATATAATCGGCACTGGTACGGTCGAAGCCCTTGGCCGCCGCCGCCAGCCCCCGGAAGATGTTGCCGCCGCCGACAACGACGCACAATTCGAAACCCGCGTCACTGGCTGCGGCGATCTCTCCGGCGATGCGGTCCACGGTTTCGGGGTCGATGCCGAACTGGCCCGATCCCATCAATACTTCACCGGATAGCTTGAGCAGGATGCGCTTGAAGGCTGGCCGAGTCATGCGGGGCATTGATCCTGTCTGTTCATGGAAATGGCGCGCACCTTAGGCAGTGCGCGCCATGATGTGAAGCGGGGTTTTAGCGTTTAGGGCAGTGTCACAGATTGCTCATGCAATCCGTACCCCCCCGACCGTTCGGTTCGAGCTTGTCAAGAACGACCCCTTGGTGGGATTTCTCGACGGACGCTTCTCGACTTCGCTCGGAGCCTGTCCTGAGCGCCTGTCTTGGCAGGCAGTCGAAGGGCTGCTCGAAACGAACGGCTATGGAGTGTTTGCAGGCTTAAACGCCGGCGGCCGCCGCAACTTCCGCTGCAAAGTCGCTGACTTCCTTCTCAATGCCTTCACCAAGCTGGAAGCGGACATAGCCCTTGAGCGTGATCGACTTGCCAGCTTCCTTAGCCGCCTTGGCGACGACATCGGCGACGGGCGTCTTGTTATCCATCACGAACAACTGGCTGAGCAGCGCGTTTTCCTTGGCATATTTGGCAACCGCGCCATCGACCATCTTGGCGATGATCTCGGCAGGCTTGCCCGATTCGGCAGCTTTTTCGGTCGCAATCGCGCGCTCGCGCTCAAGCTGTGCCGGATCGATGTCGCCCGCAGCCAGTGCCAGCGGGAAAGCGGCCGCGATATGCATCGCGATCTGCTTGCCAAGCAGCTCCAGAACGTCGGCAGGCGCATCGCCTTCCAGCGCGACCAGCACGCCAATCTTCCCAAGGTTAGGCGCAGCAGCGTTATGCACATAGGATACGACAGTGCCCTGATCGACCGACACATGCGCCACGCGACGCAGCGTCTGGTTCTCGCCGATGGTGGCGATGTTCGCAACCAGCTTCTCCGAAACGGTGCCGCCCGAAGGATAGGCGGCAGTAGCAAGCGATTCTGCGTCGGCGGTCTGCTGATCGAGTGCGATCTGCGACACGGTGCGGACGAAATCCTGGAACTGCTCGTTCTTCGCAACGAAGTCCGTCTCGCTGTTCACTTCGACGGCAACGCCCTTGGTGCCAGCGACCGCAACGCCGACCAGACCTTCGGCAGCGGTGCGGCTCGACTTCTTCTGTGCGGCCGCAAGACCCTTGGCGCGCAGCCAGTCGGTTGCCGCTTCGATGTCGCCACCCGATTCGGTCAGCGCCTTCTTGCAATCCATCATGCCCGCGCCCGAACGGTCGCGCAGTTCCTTGACTGAGGCGGCGGTAATCTCGGCCATCGTGATTTCCTTTAAATGCTTGTATTTCACATGTGCGGGAGGGCGCGATCCCATGTTGAAGAGCGCGCCCTACCCGGTGAGCTTTGCAGTTTTGCGAAAGCGTCAGGCTTCGGTGGCAGCAGCCTCCGCGGGCGCTTCTTCCGGAGCGACTTCAACGGCAACTTCCTCGGGAAGCGGCTCGTCCATTGCGCCAAGGTCAACGCCCGAAGCCTGCACTGCACCACGGTTGCCCTTGGTAGCGGCAGCGGCGATCGCGTCGCAATACAGGCGGATGGCGCGGCTGGCGTCGTCATTCGCTGGAACCGGGAATGCGATGCCGTCAGGCGACACGTTCGTATCGAGGATCGCAACGACCGGGATACCCAGCGTGTTTGCTTCCTTGATCGCCAGTTCTTCCTTGCCCGCGTCGATCACGAACATCACGTCGGGAATGCCGTTCATATCACGGATGCCGCCCAGCGACATTTCCAGCTTGTCGCGCTCGCGCGTCATCTGAAGCACTTCCTTCTTGGTGAGGCCGTGGGTATCGCCTGACAACTTCTCTTCGAGGGTCTTCAGACGCTTGATCGAACCGGAAATCGTCTTCCAGTTGGTGAGCATGCCGCCCAGCCAGCGATGGTTAACGAAGTGCTGGCCCGAACGGCGCGCTGCTTCTGCGATGGGATCCTGTGCCTGACGCTTGGTGCCGACGAAGAGAACCTTGCCGCCATTGGCAACGCTGGCCGACACGAAATCGAGCGCGCGGGCGAAGAGCGGAACGGTCTGCGAAAGGTCGAGGATGTGGATGCCGTTGCGGTCACCGAAAATGTACGGCTTCATGCGCGGGTTCCAGCGGTGAGTCTGGTGGCCAAAATGCGCGCCAGCTTCTATCAATTGCTGCATCGAGACGACAGGTGCCGCCATAATAATTCTCCTTACCGGTTGAGCCTCTGGGGATCAGTGACCATCGCGCTTCTGAAAGACACGCTTTGGCACCGGGATGTGCGATCCCCATGTGGATTGGAAAGCGGCCCTTACTCGCCAATGATCTGGGTGGCAAGACTTGACATTAGGCTAAAATTAGAACATAAAGTGAACATACGGAACAAAAAGCCGCTTTGTGGGGTTTACATCTCAGTTCTCGGTAAACCGTGCAAGCGGCGGGATAGAAAGGCCAGTTCGATGTTTGAATTGATTTCAGAGTTGGTGTTGGTTTCAGGATTTGCGGTTGCGATTGGCGTGATTGCTTGGATGTTTGCGCAGTATCGGGACAAGATCATTGCTGCATTGGTGCTCGAACCTATGCCTCAAACTGTGAAGGTTTATCATGTCCGGATAAGCCGACCCCGGGTCCGCCCCGTGCAGACGGAGATTGCCAATCCCGTTCGTACCGCGCTTGCAGCGTGATGGTCAGAGACCAGCCCTATGCTTAGCCAAGGGCGCTGGAGTCCGGCTGAGCCTTTAATATTCTTGCATAGCTCATGATTCCAAATGGTATCAAAGCTACATAGATAAGGCTGACGACGAGCAACGTGTGCCAAGGCACAGTCATCAATAATGCAGCGAGTAGGCCAGCAACGAGAATGGCCTCCAGCCTTATAGTCTTGCGCAGGCGTAGCGACGACCAACTGAATGTCGCCACATTCGAGATCATCAGGAACGCAATGAACGCCGTCCACGGTGCCACCACATACCACGCGCGGAATACATCCAGCCCGGTTACAAACCATAGATA
Organism: Sphingobium sp.; assembly: GCA_051305835.1. GTDB lineage: Bacteria > Pseudomonadota > Alphaproteobacteria > Sphingomonadales > Sphingomonadaceae > Sphingobium. Next base: position 3,817 of record JBPPMC010000273.1, on the reverse strand, counting down.
GAGTGGCACGAATGTCAGTCCCGCGCCTGCAGGGGCGGGCACTCCGGTCATGAAGCCTGCGGATTTATGCGGCTGAACATCAGCATCGATATTGGCATTGAACCTTGCCAAGCGCAGTGCGCAGCACAATGCATGTGCCAGCGCGAAGATCCACCCAACCTTCGGCATTGCCTGAAGCGACCAGAGATATAGAATAAGGGATGGCGCAACGCCGAATGCAATGACGTCAGAAAGCGAATCCAGTTCCGCGCCGAAACGGCTTTCGCCCCGCAGCAATCGCGCGATACGTCCGTCCAGACCATCCAGCACACCCGCCAGCACGATGCAGGCAACGGACCGCTCCCATTCTCCGGCGATACCGTAACGCACGCCGGTTAATCCAAAGCACAGCGCCATGGCGGTGACCGCGTTCGGGGCCAACATGCGAAGGGTTATACCACGGCGCAACCCCCGCGGAATGGCGCGCCGCTGCCTCACTGCAGTACACCAGCGACAGGATTGCTGTCGCCCAGCTTCGCAAGCACCGTTTCACCGGCCACCGTCCGCTGTCCGAGGACAACGCGGGGCACCGTTCCTTCGGGAAGGTAAACGTCTACCCGGCTGCCAAAGCGGATAAGCCCGATCCGTTGGCCCGCCGCCACGACATCCCCTGGTTTCACAAAAGGCACGATCCGGCGCGCCACCAAACCGGCAATCTGCGTGAAGCCGATTCGGAGGCCATCGGCTCGTTCGATCAATATGTGCTGGCGCTCATTATCCTCGCTCGCCTTATCGAGATCGGCGTTCAGGAACTTGCCCGAAATGTAAATCACGTTCTTGATGGCTCCGCTAATCGGCGTGCGGTTGATGTGCACATCGAACACACTCATGAAAATAGATACACGGATCATAGGGGTGTCACCCAGCCCCTGCGGGCCCGCCATCTCACGTGGCGGCGTCACGCGCTGGATCAACGTCACCAAACCGTCCGCGGGTGCGACAAGGAGACGGTCGTCCTGCGGAGTGGCGCGAATCGGATCACGGAAAAACGATAAGACCCATATGGTTACGATGACCATTAGCCATCCGACCACCTCCCAGCCGAACAGGAAGCAAACTCCCGTGACGACAGCCGCGATCAAACCAAATTTGCGGCCCTCGGGATGCACCGCAGGGAAGCGCCATTTGACGCCGCCACCGGCAGCCATTGAGAATTCGTTGTTTTCCATAAACCTGTCTTACGGGCTGATCCCGCTGGTGACAACGTGCGGCGAGGGATGATGTTCAGCCCAGCCGTCCAGACCGCAAAATCCTCTGGAACGGTTGATAAATCGGCAGGCTTTCCCTAGACGCGGTCCCAACCTCATCCCCAGCGAACAGAAAGCGAAACAGGCGAATGGCGAAGATCAAAGTCAAAAATCCAATAGTCGAACTCGACGGCGATGAGATGACCCGGATCATCTGGGAATGGATTCGCGAACGATTGATCAAGCCCTACCTCGACATCGACCTTAAATATTATGATCTGTCGGTCCAGAAGCGCGACGAGACTAACGATCAGATCACTGTCGACAGCGCCAAGGCGATCCAGCAGTACGGCGTGGGCGTGAAATGCGCGACCATCACCCCTGACGAGCAGCGCGTCGAGGAATTCGGCCTCAAGAAGATGTGGAAGTCGCCGAACGGCACGATCCGCAACATCCTGGGCGGGGTCGTTTTCCGCGAACCGATCGTTATCAAGAACGTGCCCCGCCTTGTCCCCGGCTGGACTGATCCGATCGTCGTTGGCCGTCACGCATTCGGTGACCAGTATAAGGCGACCGATTTCCTCGTTCCCGGTCCCGGCAAGCTGCGCCTTGTCTGGGAAGGCGATAATGGCGAGAAGATCGACGAGGAAGTGTTCCAGTTTCCAAGCGCCGGCGTGGCCATGGGTATGTACAACCTAGACGATTCGATCCGCGACTTCGCCAAGGCCAGCATGAACTATGCGCTCGACCGCAAGTGGCCGCTATATCTCTCGACCAAGAATACGATCCTCAAGGCCTATGACGGTCGCTTCAAGGATCTGTTTCAGGAAGTGTTCGATGCCGATTTCGCTGCCAAGTTCAAGGAAGCGGGCATTGTCTACGAACATCGCCTGATCGACGATATGGTCGCCTCTGCGCTCAAGTGGAGCGGCAAGTTCGTCTGGGCATGCAAGAACTATGACGGCGACGTGCAGTCCGACACCGTCGCGCAGGGCTTCGGCTCGCTTGGCCTGATGACCTCGGTCCTGATGTCGCCCGACGGCAAGACCATCGAAGCCGAGGCCGCACACGGCACCGTCACGCGCCACTACCGCATGCACCAGCAGGGTAAGGCAACCTCGACCAACCCCATCGCGTCGATCTTCGCATGGACGCAAGGCCTCTCGTTCCGTGGCAAGTTCGACGATACGCCAGACGTCACGCGCTTTGCCGAGACGCTGGAGCGCGTCTGCATCGAGACCGTTGAAAAGGGCGCAATGACCAAGGATCTGGCGCTGCTGATCGGCCCGGATCAGGCATGGATGACTACCGAGCAGTTCTTTGAAGCCATCCGCGCCAATCTCGAAACGGAAATGGCATCCTGGTAATTATCGGAACCGTAACGACAGGCTGATTGTTCGGCCCCAGTGAGATGAACACTCACTGGGGCCGAACTTCTTTCAAGGACAGTAGATGACAACAGCGGTACGTAAACGCCTGGAAATACGAAACGCTGTGCCGACGGACGTACGGGCGATCCAGCGCCTGATCGAGCGTGTCTACACGGGAATGCCCGGCTATTCTGCCGCTACACTCCGGGGACAGATCAACAATTTTCCCGAAGGCTGCTTCGTCGCGCTCTATGACAACAAGGTCGTAGGCTATTGCGCGACCATGCGCGTCAGCAAAGGCATGGCCTTCTCCCCGCATGATTGGGAGGAAATCACCGCCAACGGTTTTGGCACGCGACACAGCGCAGCCGGCGAATGGCTCTACGGCTATGAGATGGCTGTCGATCCGAAGCAGCGCGGCCTGCGCATCGGCCAGCGTCTATATGACGAGCGCAAGGAACTCGCCGAGCAACTCGATCTGCACGGCATAGTCATTGCGGGGCGCATGCCAGGATACGCGCGTGCAAAGCGCACCGTTGGCAGCGCACAGGAATATCTGGACGGTGTTATCGCTGGCAAACTACGCGATCCGGTTCTCAGTTTTCAGCTCAAAAACCAGTTCGAACCCCTTGGCGTACTTGCCAATTATCTGCCCGAGGACAAATTGTCGGGTGGCTACGCCGCGCATCTCGTGTGGCGCAATCCTTATGTCGATCCTGACGAGGCACCCGAAATGCGTGTGCCGCGTGGTGTCGAAAGCGTTCGCCTCGCCACCTGCCAGTTGCAGGCCCGCGCTGTCGAGGATTTTGAAGGCTTTGTCCGCAACATCGAATATTTCGTCGACGTTGCTGCTGACTACCGCTCGGACTTCATCATCTTCCCTGAACTGTTCACCCTGCCCCTGCTCTCGTTCGAGACCAAGAAGTTATCGCCTATGGAGGCCATCGATCGCCTCACCACCTACACGCCACGCTTGACCAAGGAACTCGCGCGCATGGCGTTGGAATATAACGTCAACATCATCGGCGGATCGCATCCGACGCGCACGGACGACGGCGATATTCAAAACGTCGCCTATGTCGCCCTCCGCGACGGGTCCGTGCATGCACAGGAGAAGATCCACCCCACCCCCAACGAAGCCTTCTGGTGGAATATCAAGGGTGGAGAGTCACTGGACGTGATCCAGACCGACTGCGGGCCGATCGGCGTACTCATCTGCTA
>JBPPMC010000258.1:0-29927 GCA_051305835.1 Sphingobium sp. | reverse complement strand
GGAGAATGTGAAGGCGTCGCTCGCTGCCAGCGTTCCGTTCCCGAAGCGGCTCGGCGACCCGGTCGAATTCGCGTCGCTTGCGTTGGAGATGTGCCGCAATTCCTACTTCAACGGCGAGGACGTCCGCCTCGACGGCGCAATCCGCATGGCCCCGCGCTGACCGAGGAGGATGCCATGGCCGGTCCACTCGCGGGCATCCGCATCGTCGAAATAGCAGGGATCGGTCCCGGTCCATTTGCCGGGATGATGCTAGCGGATCATGGCGCCGAGGTCATTCGGATCGAGCGGCCGGGTACGCCGCACGATCCGTTCGATCCGCTGCTGCGATCTCGCACGACGCTCACGCTCGATCTGAAGTCACCTGAGGACATTGCTCGTCTGCGTAGTCTGGTGAGCAGCGCACACGGGCTGATCGAAGGCTTTCGGCCCGGCGTGATGGAGCGGCTTGGTCTTGGCCCGGAGGTGCTGCTCGCCGACAATCCTGCGCTTGTCTATGGCCGCATGACTGGCTGGGGCCAGTCCGGCCCGCTGGCGTCGCGCGCCGGCCACGACATCAACTATATCGCAGTTTCTGGGACATTGGGGGCGCTGGGCCGCGCCGGCGAGCAGCCGACACCGCCCATCAACCTTGTTGGTGATTTTGGCGGCGGCGGCATGCTGCTAGCCTTCGGCATTGTTTCGGCGTTGCTCGCCGTTCGAAACGGCGCGCCGGGTCAGGTGATCGACTGCGCGATGAGCGACGGCGCGGCGCTGCTGATGGCGATGATGTGGGGTTTCCGCGGGCAGGGAAGTTGGAGCGAGGAACGCGGTACCAATCTGCTCGACACCGGCGCGCCCTATTACGATACGTTCGAAACGGCGGACGGCCAGTATGTCGCCATCGGCGCAATTGAACCCCAATTCTACGCGATCCTCCGCGAGAAGTTCGGCCTCTCCGCAGACCCTTTGCTGGACAGCCAAGACGACCGGTCGTTGTGGCCCATGCAGAAGGTGCGCATCGCCGAAGCGGTTCGTGCCTACACGCGGGACGAACTCTGCGCGCTGTTCGAGGGAACCGATGCGTGTGTAACGCCGGTGCTCAGCATGACGGAAAGCCTGGCCCACCCGCACAACATTGCCCGCAAGACGTTCATCACCCTCAACGGCTATGCCCAGCCAGCGCCCGCGCCCCGCTATTCTGTGATGCCTTGTGCATCGCCGACCGCCGGAACACGGCCAAACAGCTGGGGCTGGACGGATGCAGCCGCGCGTCCAAAGGGCACACCCTCGTCAAACAATTGATGTTTCGCTTGCTTTGGCCGGCCTCTAACTTTTAAATGGCGGTTGAACATTGGGAGCAGGCACTTGAGCACATGACCGTATCGACCGAGGCAGGCGACCGTATTTCGTCGCGTAAACTGCTGCTCCGCGCGGCGGCGGAGTTGATGGTGGAGCGGGGCACCATCGAAGTGTCGCTCAACGAGATTGCGCGACGCGCGCAACTCAACTCGGCACTCGTCAAATATTATTTCGGCAGCAAGAACGGGTTGATGCTCGCGCTTTTGGAGGACGTCCTCGGCACGGGGCTCGAGCAGATGAAAGGCCTGCTCACTATGGAGCTGAGCGTCGTCGAAAAGCTCAAGCTGCATATCAAGGGCATCATAAACATCTACTTTCGCAACCCCTTCATAAACCGTCTGATCTACGCCATGTTGCTGGAGCCTGAGCTTGCAAAACGGGTTTCCGAGCAGATATCGAAGCCGCTCGCAGAGACGCAACGCGTGCTGCTCGAGGAGGGAATTCGGACCGGTCACTTCAAGAACATCGATCCGATGATGTTCTATTTCATCGTGCTCGGGGCATGCGACCAGATCTTCTTCGGACAGCATATCCTCCGCCACGCGTTCGGCATTGAGGAGATTGACGAGGAACTGCGTCGGGCATATACCAGTGCGCTACTGGACCTTGTGCTCGGCGGAATCCTGGCAGAGCCGAGCGCGGTCATCGCTGACCGATGAATACCGCTCCGCTGCCAAAGGCAAGCGGCCGTAACGGCCGCTCGGAGTTAGGGAGTGCGGTCAGAGGCGAGAAAGCCTACAGCAAGCAAAAGCGACGAGTGGGAGGACGTGCAGGATGGATTTCAGCTTTACCGACGAACAACGCATGCTGCGCGATAATCTGGGGGCATATCTACGTACCCATTATGGCTTCGAGGCCCGCCGCTCGTCCAGCCTTTCCAAGGCTGGCTGGCGGCCGGAGTTCTGGAAGGCGCTCGCGAACGATCTCGGCATCCTCGGTGCCGCGATCCCGGAGGCCCATGGCGGATACGGCGGGGGGCCGGTCGAACTGATGATCATCATGGAGGAATTTGGCAGCGCGCTCGTGCTCGAGCCGTTCCTCGAGACGGTGGTGATTGCGGGGGGTGTCCTCGGCCGCGTCGGCGGAAGCACCGCCGACGCCGCGCTGACCCAGATCGTAGCCGGTGACGCGGTGATTGCATCCGCTTGGACAGAGGCGTCCGCGCGCTACCGCCTCACCGATGTAGAAACCATTGCTATCGCCGATGGCGCCGGCTGGCGGCTGACAGGGTGCAAGGCGGTGGTCGCGACGGCACCATGGGCGACACAGTTCCTGGTGAGCGCACGCACAGGCGGAAGCCGGGCGGATGTCGATGGCATTTCGCTCTTCTTGATCGATGCGGCGGCGCCGGGCCTTGGGGTGACAAGCTATCCCACCATCGATGGCCGGCGCGCCGCAGACGTGACTCTCGACAATGTCGCAGTGGGTGCCGACGCGCTTATCGGGCCCCAAGGCGAAGCTGGTCTGCTCATCGAAGCTGCGGCGGACGCTGCCATTGCGGCGCTCAGCGCGGAGGCGGTCGGGCTTACCCGCAAGATGCTGGCGGACACGGTGGAATATACCAAGCAGCGGCGTCAGTTCGGCCAGCCAATCGCGGCGTTCCAGGTGCTCCAGCACCGCATGGTCGACATGTACATGCAGACCGAGTTGGCGGCCTCTGCCATGTATCTGGCGACGCTGAAGCTTGATTCTGATCCCGCGGAACGTGCACTCGCTGCGTCCGCAGCTAAGGTCACGGTCGCCAATGCGCTCCGCTTCGTCGGCCAGAACGCGGTTCAACTGCATGGCGGCATGGGCATGACCGACGAGCTTGCTGTCGGGCACTATTTCAAGCGGGCCACAGTTCTCGAGCATGAATTCGGAACGGTCGATCATCATCTTGCCCGCTACGACAGTGTGAGCCGTCAGAAGGCGGCCTGACGGTGGCGCGCTATAAGCCAGACGAGGAAAGTAGGGTGGAAGATTTCAGGTCATCGGTCGGCCGCGCATGGTCGCTGAAGAGCTTGGGGCGCTTTCGCGACGTCAATTCTGATGTGCGCGTTCCTGATAGGGCCGAATAGGTGGCAGGCTCGGCAAGCTAATTGTGGTCGACTTTCCGCTCCTACTCGGGGTCTGGCAGGTCGACGGCACGACAGTATCCCACCAGCTCGACGCCTGTTCGAAGCGCGAGCTGATTGGCCAGACGCTGCTGCGCACGATCGACTTCATGCCCGAAGGCCAGCGTCAGCTGAGCACTGCTCCCTAGGTCACTAACGACGGGCACGAGTCGCGCGATGTCCTCATCTGGCAGAGGTGATGCGGCTAGCGAGCCTAGGGGAATATTATCTAGTGTCGCAGGTGATGTTCCTGCCAGTAAGAGAAGCCATTATTTCTGCCATATAGAAATGGCACAGGTTGGCTCCACGCAGTGGACTATGGACCCGCTGCTCTGCCTTGGGCTCGGTCATCTCCTCTGCATAAAGCTGAGCGTGCCGCGTTCGCGCATCGCCTCATTACTGAGCTTGGGACCGCGCTTGAGCTTCGAGCCACCATGTTTGCGACTGTCGACCTTTGGTGCCGGCTAGGGTTCGGGAAGAGATGCGCAGGCGGGTCGCGGCGGGCAGGGGCGCCGTTATCGGCGCTCGCGGTGATGCGGCATGATCGCGTGCATGGCGTCTGTGGTTGCCGCCCGTTGTGCAACAAGTTTTTGACCCACTGAGCGCGTGATCGAGTGCGGACTCCTGTCGGGCCTTTCTGCGCGACCCTTCAGAGGCCGCTGGCCCATATGGCAATCTTCAGATCAACTCAAAATCTGCCGCCGAGCTTTCGAGCTCCTGCCAATAATGCTGGTTTTGATGATCCATATCTAGTCGATCATTTTGCCCATGCGCGTCGTCGACTTTTTACACCCCTCCACCGGCGTCAGACAGTGAGAGCCTGCGCCGGATTCCGATAATCCTCCTTCTTTACCAACAAAGCCCATATGGATCGCGCCATTTCGAATGGCACCGCCGCGCTGGTAATGACGCGCGCTACCGGTTCCGAGCAGCTGGGGCTGCCCGACATGGTATTACCCAGGGCACGCTCCGCGCCCGCCAAGCGGCACTGCCCGGTGTCGTCGTCTGCTTCGCGCCACTGAGTGACTATGAGGTGTCAGCGTGGAAGGTAACCGCGCGCATCCACGAGGCTATGATCGGGTGTCCCGCTCACGCATTACTGCAATAACGTCAGGTGATCTGCACCGATGAACACGACCATGCGGTCCCCGGCCCGGTCGCCTGTAACCAGGACGCGCAGAAAGCACCCTGCACCGACTGGCGACACCGCCTTACATGTTGATGGCCCGGGTGATCTTCAGGTTCCACTCTGCGTCGGGAGGAACGCCCTCGCCCAAACGTTCCATGACGAGGGCAAAAGAGAGGTCGCGGCGCTTGGGCAGGCGGTGGCGCTCGGCCGATGCCAGCGCAGGCCCCATCTCTTCCAGCGTCAGGTCGGTTGTATAGGCGGGAGCTGCCGGCTGCTGCCGCCACGAATCCGCGAGCACGCCGGCGTCATAGCCGTCGAAGCCGGTGTCGTTGACGAGGGCGATCGCGATCTGGCGCTGGTCCTGCCTGTCCGCCGCTACCGGGACCGCGATCCGCTCTGGATGTCCTTCGGGCTTGCCGTTGATGGCGAAGCTGTCCGACCCGATCGCATTCCACGCCTTGACGACCGACCGTCCCAGTTGCTCGCTGACCCACTCGCTTTCGACCTGTCCTGCGTCGATCGCGGCGATCTGGCCATCGCGCCCGGGATAGTAGTTCGACGTGTCTATCACCACGACGTCCGTGGGCAGGCCGTCTATCAGATGCCTGATCCCGGTCAGCGCGTTCAGCGGGATCGAGAGGATCGCGACGTCGATGTCCGACAGCGCCTCTTTCGCCGTGACCGCACGCGCGCCATGCTCCAGCAGGTCGGCGTCGATGGTGTCGGGTCCGCGCGAGTTCGCGATTTTAACGTCATGGCCGGCGGCGGGTAGCTTGCGCGCAAGCGTCTTGCCGATGTTGCCGGTTCCGAGAAGTCCGATTTTCATGGTTGCCTATTCCTTACATTGTGATGGGGCTGGTATTGGGTGGCTGACGCCAGCGGTGCGGGCGGCGCGGATCACCGCATTATGCGGGGATCGACACCGTATTGGTCCGGTGCGCCGAGATGGTCGCGCAGCGTGGTGCCGGCATAGTCGCTGTGGAACAGACCGCGCTGCTGCAAGATCGGTACGACGCCGTCGACGAAAGCCTCGCCGCCGTCTGCTTCTACATCGGGCGCGATCCAGAAGCCGTCCGCCGCTTCCGCCTCGAACCAAAGCTGCATGTGATCGGCCACCTCGACTGCCGTCCCGGTGACGACCGGCTGATAGTCGATCACGCCGTGCGCCAGGATGTCGCGTACGCTCCAGCCTTCGCGTGCGATCCTGAGTGCGTTGGCGGAACGCGGGTCGGACGACAGGCGGGCGGTGGCAAGCGCCTCGGGGCGGAGCGGTTCATCGAGCCGTGTCGGGTCGATCCGGACGCCCAGCATCTGCTGCAGATACGCTGCGCGCTGCGGAAAGGCGCGCTCGGTGAGCACGATACGTCTGTCGAGCGCGGCGCGCTTGTCGTCGGCGATCGTCGTCATCAGACCCGGAATATACTTGATCTCGTCGGGATCTCGCCCGGCGCTTCTGGCGGCTTCGCGAAAAGCGGTGCGTTGCGCCCGGGCATCCTCAATCGAGAAGGCGGCGCCGATAACCGCACTGGCATATCGGCCAGCGAGATTCAGCGCATTCGGGCTGGCACCGCCTGCGTGAAAGATCACCGGTTGCCCCTGCTCGGACGGCGGGATGTAGAGCGGCCCGCGCGAGGCGACGTACTTGCCGCCAAGATTGATCGGCACAACCTCCGCCGCGTGGGCAAACTGGCCGGACGCCTGGTCGTGCACCCATGCGTCCCGGCCCCAGCTGCCCCACAGCGCCTGCATGATCTGGACCATCTCATGCGCCCGGCCATAACGATCCATGCTGGAGGGCATGCGCTGGCCATAATTAGCAGCCACGTCCTCACCGGCGGAGGTCACCGCGTTCCAACCCACCCGGCCGTGGCTCATGATATCGAGCGCCCTGAACTGGCGGGCGAGATTGAACGCCTCATTGAAGGTCGTCGAGCCGGTGGCGACCATGCCGATGCGCTGCGTGCCGCGCGCGACGGCAGCCAGCGTCATCATAACATCCAGATTGAAGCCAGGCGCCTCAAGGTCAAGATCGACGCCCAGTGTGCCCGGACCGTCCGGCAGGAAGAGGAAGTGCAGCTTGCCGCGTTCGGCGGTTTGCGCATGGCGAACCTTGGCGTCGAAGCTGGTGAAAGCGGCCGGGTCGACGCCGGGCATCCGCCATGCGCCCGGCAACGCGCCGTAGCCGTTGCCCAGATGCATACCGATGATGATTTGGCGATTCATGCGCAGTGTAATCCTTGATGCCCGCTGCAGCCGGTCAGACGGCCGCGCGAACCACGGCTCGACCAGCATCACTCGGCGCACTGGCTGGCGTGTTTCACATGAAGATCGCGCGGTTGAGGCGCGGCAGGTACTCGGCGTCCGGGTTGGTCGTGCCATCGCCCATCCGCTCGGTGACCACCGCGACAGCCAGGTCGCGGCGTTTGGGCAGGCGCGCTCTGTCCGCCGCAGCGAGTGCCGCAGGGATCTCGGCAGCGGTCAGGTCCGTGCAATAGACCGGACCGCCGGGCTGCTGCCGCCACGAATCGGCCAGACTGCCGGCATCGACGGCGTCGAGGCCGGTGTCGTTTACGAGCGCCATGGTCACGCGCCGATCTTCTTCGCGATCGGCAGCGACCGGGATCGCGATGCGGTCCGGATCGCCAGGAGGCTTGCCCTTCTCGGCGAACGACGCCGAGCCGATCGCATTCCATGCCTTGGCGATCGGACGGCCGATCTGCTCGACGACCCAAAGGCTCTCGACTTGGCCATCCTCGATGGCGGCGATCGTGCCGTCTCGTGATGGATAATAGTTGGACGTGTCGATCACCACCGTCTCTGCCGGGATATCGGCGAGCAGCGGTGCAGCGGCCGGAAGGCGGTTCAGGGGAATGGAGAGGATGACGACCTCGACATCCATGACGGCTTCCTCCGCCGTTACGGCACGTCCGCCGTTCACGAGAATGTCGGCGTCGATCGTTTCGGGACCACGCGAATTGGCAACCTTCACGTCGTGGCCGGCCGCACTCAGCGTCCGAACGAGGGTCTTGCCAATATAGCCGGTGCCAAGAATGCCGATCTTCATAAACATGTTCTCTCTAAAAAACGGGCTGCCGGGATGCGCGGATGCGCACCGTGAGCGAGGATCGCTGTCCCGGCTAAATCACTGGTGGGCGGCGGCGGAGGGAAGTCTTGCCTGCGACCATCGGCTCAGGCGTGAAAGGTCACGCTCGTTTCGATCGGCACACGGTCCATGCGCACCCGGTTGCCCGGCGCGCTGTCGTCAGGATAGCCGAAGGAGATGCCAAACAGCAGCTTCAGCTCGTCCGGGATGCCCAGGAACTCACGGATCGTCCCCGCAAAGAAGCCGAGTGCGGTTTGCGGGATGCCGCCCAGCCCGCGTGCGGCGAGCGAGAGCAGGAAGGTCTGCCCGTACATGCCGATGTCGCCCGCGACGCGGACGTTGTCGCCGAACGACGGCATGAACAGGAACACGGCCTGCGGCGCGTTGAAGAACGAATAGTTCATCGCGCCCGCACGGTGGCGAGCCTCCTTGTCCTCGCGCATGACATTCATGGCCTCGTAATAGGCTTTGCCCAGCGCATTGTTGCGCTCCCGGTACTCGCCGTAGAAATCATCCACGTCGAACGAGAAATCGGGCGTGAACACACCGGCATCATTCTTCTCATGGATCAAATGCGATAGCTGCCGGAGCTTCTCCCCGCGGACCAGATGGGTATTCCACGGCTGCGTGTTGCAGTTGGACGGCGCATATTGTGCGTCCTCCAGCACCTCGCGAATGACATGCTCCGGAACCGGCCTGTCGAGGAAGCCGCGGATGGAGCGACGCATGCGGGTCGCTTCTTTGAACGACAGCATTTCATTGGACGTCGCTTCGGCGTCAGGCCGGCTGAGTTGCGTTGCCATGTTCATCTCTTCAATTCAGGAATTGTCTATCAATCGCCACATGCTTCTGGGTCGAGCCAGGGCAGCAAGTGTCTCACGGAGGTTCCCGACGCCTTGCTCGTCGAGCTTGCAGGCGGTCTTGATCTGCCCGCTGACGGCCTGGACATCCTGGCGCAGCGCCTGGCCGGCGGGCGTCAGATCCACAAGGACGCGCCGTTCGTCGGCGAGGTCGCGAGTGCGCGTGATCTTACCCGCCACCGCGAGCCGCTTGAGAAGCGGGGTCAGCGTGCCTGTGTCCATGCTGAGCTTGGATCCGATCTCGCCCACCGTGCGCGGCGTTCCGGCAAATAGCTCAAGCAGAACAAGATATTGCGAAAACGTCAGCCCCAGCGGTTCGAGGAACGGCTTGTGCATACGCGCCATCCGGTTGGCGGCACCGTAAAGCGCGAACGACAGTTCGTTGCCAGCCCCTGTCGAAGGAGCCGTTGCTGCCAAGTCAGAAACTGCCGTATCATATTCCATAGTGCAATATATAATCGCCGAGCGCATAGTTTCAACAGCGATTTTGAAGATACTGTTTTTACAAACCGGTTCATTGCGAACGGGCGATTGAAGCTAATCACATGCTTCCGGCTGACCCGCCGGAAAACGCGGGAAACATCCCCAACTGGACCGCCGCTTAGGACATCGTCGCACGGCGGTTCCGTGGTCTAGAAGCTGATGGGACAGTTTGAGGTTCTGATGACCCTTTTCGGCTTCGCTCGCGTGTCGACGAGTGATTAGAGCCTCGCCATTCAGGAAGAAGCCCTACGCGTGGCCGGCTGTCAGACCATCCGGTCCGAAAAAAAGTGCGGAACCGTTCGCGGTTCGCGCACCGAGTTGCAGACGCTCCGCGAGTTCCTCCACGCCGGCAAACCCTCGTCATCACGCGCCTCAACCGGCTGGCCCGTTCAACAAAAGAATCTGTAGGACACGCCCATGAGCTGATGTGCAGGAGGATCGCGCTCAGGCCTAAGGGGCAGCCGATCGACACTGGCAACGCTGTGCGCAAGGCATGTCTGGAGATGGCCGACCCCCACCCGCACACAGGTCTCTTTCATTAGCCCTGCCACGGGCAACCCGAGGCGCTGGTGCGCCCGCTCGATGCGTGGTGCCTTGCACGGCCTGTCCTTATAAACAACTGCGCTGGTTCAAGTTCACCAGGGAGCTGCCCGCAATGCCGCTCGCAAGATCACCAAGCCGCCGCTCGTCGTGGCGCATGATCGGGCCGCTTCTATCTGCCTCAGCGGACGCTAAGTTCGATGTTGGCATCCGCTAGGCTGATGATGGGGGTGCCGGTCTGCGCCGCCACCGCGCGCCTATATCCGTCCCGTTCCTGCAGCGCAGCGAGATAATCCTGCATCTGCGGCGACACCATGTCACCGAGGCCGATTGCCTTAGCTAGCTGCACAGCATAGCTCACTGTAATGTCGGCCATGGTGAAACGCCCGGCACAGACGAAGCGCCCACTGCCCATCAGCGTTTCGGCGGCTCGCATACGCGCACGAAACCACTTGGCGTAATCCGTAGCGGCCTGCGCTGTCCCGTCCTTACCCGGCTCAAGCCGCGTATACCGCAGATAGATGGTCTGGGGGAAAGTCAGCGTCGCCTCGCCCATAACCAGGAAGTTCATATAGTCCGGATACTCCGCGTCCTGTGGATCCACGACAAGGTTGGTCGGGCCAAAGCGGCATCCCAGTACATGAGGGATTGCAGCGCTCTCCGTCATGCGTCGCCCGTCAATGAGCATGAGGGGCACGGTGCCGAGCGGGTTGATGTCTACATAGTTAGGATATTGCGCGCGCGCGGGCGGCCGCAGCATCACTAGCTCGTACGGCAGAGACAATTCTTCCAGCGCCCATAATGCGCGAAAAGAACGCGCGCCCGCACTATGGTATAGCTTGATCATTGGGTAACCCCCCCCTTCGTCTCCTGCCGGCCATCGGTGCAAGCAGGCATTCCCCGGATTTTGCACTTCCGGCCCCAGAGCGCAAGTGGGGCACGGCCTAGAGGCGGTGCGATCGCCGCCACGCTTCGTCCGAAAAACGGACAATGCAATTTATCGCCTCCATCCAAGACGCGCGGTCTGACTCAGGAGCCGCCTCGCGTTTGAGCGCCTGATTGACTCCGCTGCGCTTGTGCAGCTCGATCCAGGACGTGATCAGGTGCCGGTGGCAGCCGCCATCTGCCCACAATCCTAAATCAGCGATTTTGAACCGCTAGAAAGGAGCGCATCAATCATGCTTGCCGCCATAGTTAAACGTCTATATAAACTTTCCGCACGGAGGCTGCGAGCTGGTGCTGCGGCAACATAGTCAGGTTGCAAACTGTAGCGAAAGAAGGCGAAGGCGAAGGCGAAGGCGAAGGCGGCCGGCGGATCCCGTCATTAACCTTCTCTCCGACCTTATCGAAGTAACAAGACGACGGCGTTAAGTGCGCAGGGTGTCAATTAGCCCTACCATGCGGCAATGAGAAAGGGGGCATTGAAATGGATGATTTGCAGCGCAAGGTGATCCTTATCACCGGTGGCCTCGGCGGATTTGGGAAGTTGAAGTCGGAGAAGGCAGCGGCGCCCAGAGCGAAGCTCCGTTTGTGTCGATATCAATTCCGTGGCAGCCTGAAGCTGCCGTCAGCGATATCTCTGACGCAGGCGGCACCGCGCTGCGGGCGTAGAACAAGTGCATCGACATCAACTTCCGAGGCGTCGTCCATGTCACGTGGGCCGTCTATGACCAGATGTAAGCGCAAGGAGGCGGGCAAATTGTCAACGTTTCGTCGATCTATGGCAATCACCCAGTGATTGGTTCGGGCGTTCATGGTGCGACTAAGGCCGCGGTGATTTATATTTCCCACTCGGTCCGTCAAGATAGCCGCGGCAAGATCGAGGTCTCGGTCGTCAGGTCCACCGGCGTTATGGGCACGAGCTTAGGCAACGCCATCATCAACCCGCTCGGCGTCACGCGAATCCTCGGACACAATGCACCCGAATTCCAGGAGTCCGTGACCAAGCGGGCGGCAGGTGAACTCGACCCTTTAGCTTTAGATCCCGAAACATTTGGCTATCGGACTCGACCTTTCGTTCATGGCCGATGCGATAATTTTTGTCATCAACCAGCTAGCTGGGGTGACGTTGAGCGAGATCACGGTTCGCGCGTCAAGCGATCCTTTCATTCTCTGACACCCGCCAGGAGATCGGTATGAATCAGTCCGAAGTTCGCAGCGGTGGCTGCCTGTGCGGAAAGATCCGCTACACCGTTCCGTCGCAGCCTGCGGGCGTTATCGTTTGCCATTGCGGAGATTGCCAGAAGCAGGCGGGTAGCGCGTTCTCGCTTATCGCGGTCTATCCGCAACCTACCGTCGCGATCAAGGGCGAGTGCGCCGTCTTCGAGATCATGGGCGCCAGCGGAAAGCCGGTCGCGCGCCATTTCTGCGGATCATGCGGTTCGCCGATCTACAGTGAGACTCAAGGCGGACGCGAGGCAGGTCTTGCCTTCATTAAGGCGGGAACCCTCGACGATGTGAGCGACCTTGCTCCATCGGCACACTTCTGGGTGAGGAGCAAGCAGCCTTGGGTGCAGCTTCCGGAAGGGGCGGTGGCAATCGACAAACAGTGAGGTTGGCGCGCGGCATTGGCGCGCCGCCTGCCAGCCATATAAAGGAGCGACCATGAAGATCATTGAAGCGGACTCGCTGGAGAGCTTCGACCGTTATGTAGTCATCGAACGCGAAATCCCGAGCGCCGGACCGGGGCAGGTCGTAGTCGAGGTTGCGGCCTGCGGAATGGGATATGTGGACGCTCTCGTGGCGGTCGGCGGCTATCAGGTGAAACCGCAGCTGCCCTACACGCCGGGCCAGGAAGTCAGTGGCCGCATATTGGCGGTGGGCGATGGCGTCGCTACCGTTGCGCCGGGCGACCGGGTCATGGCAAGTGCCTTTGGCGGAGGGCTGGCCGAATTCATCGTCGCCCCCGAGCAGGCGGTGTCGAAGATTCCGGACACGATGTTCTACGCTCAGGCTGCGGGCTTCAAGATCAACTACCTGACGGCCCTCCACGGCTTAGAAGACCGAGCAGCGCTCAAGCCTGGAGAGCGGCTGCTGGTATTCGGTGCCGCCGGCGGGGTTGGCGCGGCGGCAATCCAGATCGGAAGGCTGCTTGGGGCCGAGGTGATCGCAGCGGCCTCGACATCCGAGAAGCGCGGTTTTGCCGAGAAGGCCGGTGCGCATCGCGTCATTGATACGCAAGTCGAAGGCTGGCGCGACCGGATCAAGGAACAGTGCGGTGGCAAGGGTCCCGATGTGATCTTCGATCCGGTTACGGGGCCACTTTTCAAACCAGCCTTCCTCTCTCTTGCATGGGGAGGACGGCATCTTGTGGTAGGCTTCGTCGGCGGCGAAATCCCAAAGCTGCCGATCAATCTCTCGCTGATCAAGGGAGCGTCGCTCATCGGCGTCGATATACGCCAGTTCATGTTGTTCGAACCGGACAGGGCGGCGTGTCATGTTGCCAAATTGCTGGGTTGGGTGGCGGGGGGGGACCTTGTTGTTCCCGTAGGGCACCGTTTCGCCTTCGACGCTTATCGCGAAGCGATGGCGTTCGCGATGTCCGGGCAGCCGATGGGCAAGGCCGTTATCGAAGTGGGACGCGGCGACGCCGTTTGAACCGGAACGCACTATGCACCGACATGAGCTTTGAGCGCCTGAGGCCCCGACGAGACAGCCCGCGAACCAGACATTTCATACACGAGAAGAGACAGTGGAGAGAAAAATGGAGTTTCACCCATCCCAACATGCCGCGATAGATCCCCGCAAGCCGGCCATCATAATGGGGGGTAGCGGCGAGGTTATGACCTATGGCGAGCTTGATGCACTGAGTAACAAGGTTGCCCAGCTGTTTCGGGCACGGGGTATGGCAGACGGCGACAAGGTAGCGATCTGCCTTGAGAACCATCCGTGGTATCTTCCGGTGTGCTGGGCCGCGCAAAGGTCAGGCATGATCTTCGTACCGATTTCGTCGCGCCTCGCCGCGCCTGAAATTTCCTATATCCTGAGCGATTGCGGCGCGCGCATACTTATCGGGTCCGACCAGCTTTCCGAAACCCTCGACAAGGTCGCGAGAGAGACGCCAGACACGCAGCAGTATCGTGTCGGCAAGTCCTCGGGGTGCTCGCTCGCCGAGGCACTCGAGCTTATGCCCGCGATTCCGGTCGATGACGAACGCGCCGGGTCCGAAATGCTCTATTCCTCAGGCACGACGGGGCGGCCCAAGGGTGTGCTTCCGACGCTACCGGAAGACCGACGGATTGACGGTGAAAACGGGCTGACCAGGCTGTCGCAGGCCTTGCTCGGGTTTGGCCGTGATACCGTCTACCTGTCGCCGACACCGATGTATCACTCAGCACCGATCCGCTGGACGATGGCGGTTCATCGGCTGGGCGGTACTGTCGTGATCATGGAGAAATTCGATCCCGAACAGGCTTTGGCGCTCATCGAGCGGCACCGAGTGACGCATAGCCAGTGTGTGCCTACTCACTTCGTAAGGCTCCTCGCCCTTCCCGAAGATGTGCGATCGAAATATGATCTCTCGACCCTACGCGCCGCCATCCACGCTGCGGCTCCCTGTCCGGTCCCCGTCAAGCGGGCGATGATCGAATGGTGGGGGCCGATCCTGGAGGAATATTACGCCGGGACCGAAGGTAACGGACTGACCTATATCAACAGCGAACAATGGCTCGCACATCCGGGGTCAGTCGGCCGTGCCGTCGTCGGCGAAGTCCATATTTGCGACGACCAGGGCGAGGAGCTTCCTACGGGGGAGACCGGCGGCGTCTACTTCGGGGGCGGCGCCGGCTTCAGTTACCACAATGATCTTCTCAAAACCGAAGAGGCCACCAACCGCATGGGTTGGACGACGCTTGGTGATGTCGGCCGGCTCGACGAAGACGGCTTTCTTTACCTCACCGACCGCAAGAGCTTCATGATAATCTCAGGCGGAGTGAACATTTACCCGCAGGAGATCGAAAACTTGCTCCTCGCACATCCGGCCATCATCGACGCAGCGGTCGTCGGGGCGCCCGACCCGGATTTCGGCGAAAAGGTTGTAGCGGTTATCCAGTTGAAGAAGCCCGAGGAGGCGGGCCCCGCGCTGATCGAGGAGTTGGTGTCCTGGCTGACGCCGCAACTATCGCGCGTCAAGCTGCCAAGGGAATTCCAGTTCCGCGCGGAGCTGCCACGGGAGCCGACTGGCAAACTCCTCAAGAAAAAAATCCGCGACGAATTCTGGTCGCAAGCAGTGGCTGACAGCACAGGAGGTATGAAATGACCGAAGTTCCCATCAAGAAGTGGTCGCCGCCCTACAAGGGGGAAAAGGTCGAACGAATGGAGTTCGATCTAATCGACGTGGAGCGCGACGGGCAGATCGCCCGCGTCATTCTCAACTCGCCCGAGAAACGCAATCCGCTCGGCTACCACCGTCTCCTTCAGATCGAAATGGCGATGAAGGAACTCGAGCTCGACGATGAAGTTCGGGTCATAATCCTCAAAGGGCAAGGCCCGAGCTTCTGCGCGGGCTATGACATCACTCCGAGCCCGGAGGGCGGCCTCAAGCGTAACATGCCGGAGAACGGCTATATCAACGCCGATCGCGACACCGTGTGGCAGTCCTACGATCTGGAACATTACCGCGTCTATCGCACGATCTTCGATCTGCAAAAGCCCGTGATCGCACAAATCCAGGGGCACTGCCTGGCCGGCGGATCCGAGCTAGCAGCTTTCTGCGACATCCGGATCGTTGCCGACAACGCCAAGATCGGCTGGCCGGTTGGTCGGCACTGGTCGCCGGGCAACCTCCAATATGCGCCGTGGATCATGGGCATGACCCGCGCCAAATATTTCATGCTCACCTGCGAACCGATAACCGGGAAGCAGGCCGCAGAGTGGGCCTGGGCCTCCGAATCGGTTCCTGAAGATGAGCTGGAAGCCCGTACCGAAGAGGTTGCCCAGAAGATCGCGCTGACGCCTACCGATATGGCAATGCTGACCAAGCGCTCGATCAACAGGCAGTTCGAGCTTATGGGTTTCAAGACCGGTATGGAGCAGAGCGTCGACTATCTTGCCCTGGCGTTGCTTCGCCCCTCCTTGAGCCGCGGCGACGAATTCACGAACCGGGTACATCGTGACGGACTGAAGTCCGCTCTTGACTGGCGCGCCAAGAAATTTGACAATGAGTATACCGAAGCGCGCGACGACAGCGTCACGGGCGGCGAAGCACCAATCGGTACGGATCATAAATATTCGGGCTAGCTGTCTGGTCGCGACACATCATTGGATCTAGTGAGCAGTGCCATGCGGATCCCGCATGGCATTTTTGCTGATCTGGTCGATGCTTTTTTGATGGTGGAAATACATTCTCAGGTCCGCCTCATGCCTGCTGTCCGGCGGACATCGCCCGCTCCACCGAACCTGCCAGTGTCGTGGCCAGGCGTTGTGGCAATGGCGACGAGTCCGCTAGACTAGGCTGGTTCCTGGGGAACGATGGCTGATGCGATCGGTAGATCGGCCAACACGGGCACTCGGAACGTGCATGCCGCTGTCGCGTGCGTGGGACACAGACTTGCCTCGTAGGGTGTGCGTTCGATGCGCGCGCTGCTCATCGTGAACCTTGGCCATCGTCAACACGAATACTAGTTCCGGTGACGGCATCGGATGCCGGGCTGACCAGATATAGGAGCGTAGTGTCGAGCTGCGCCGGATTGCCAATCCGTTTGCGAGGGAAGTGGTGCGAGATGTCGCCGACCCGGCTGAGCATCCCGTCCATCATCTCTGATTCAAACGCGCCTGGCGCGATGGCGTTGACGTTGATCCCATACTTAGCCCACTCGACCGCGAGCACTTCGGTGGTCCGAACCACCGCCGCCTTCGAAACAGAGTAGAGCGCCGCGCCCTCCCCGGCGTAATTGTAGGCCGCGCTGGAGGCGATATTAACGATCCGGCCCGTCTTGCCGTGAGCCATGATTCTCCTCGCGACCTCGCAACTGAGCACGAACGGCGCCCGGATATTGATGTCGATGACCCGCTGTATCTCGTCCAGCGTCAGGTTCTGCGCACGCTTCGCATCGGGAACTCCGGCGTTATTGACCAGAATGGAAACCATCCCCAATGCAGCCTCGGCCTGTTCAACCGCATGCAGTAATTGATTGACATCGGTCGCGTCCATCGCGATCGCAACTGCCTTGCCGCCGGCGGCTCGGATCTCGGAGGCAAGCTCCTCCAGTCGTTCGACCCGCCGCGCTGCAAGCGCTACACTGGCCCCCTTGCTCGCCAGGACCTTCGCGAAGCGGACACCTAGGCCAGCCGAAGCGCCGGTGACGAGCGCGGTCTGGCCTGTCAGATCCATTCCGTCGTTCGGAAGAGAATAATCCATACATTTCCTCTCATGATGGTTGGGCGCATTATCCCGGCCGTCCTCGCCGTTAGCAGACGTGTATCACTAAACGATTGATTAACAATATACTTTGTTTGTGCGAGACTCAACCATGTGATCTCGGTCAGACCCGAGCGATATCGAAATTGTCTCCTGCGGCGGTCTGATGCACGACGATATGGCGCGAACGCCTGGGCGGCGCAGGGATCGCACTGCGCTGAACCGAAAAACACCAACGGCTTCTATGTTGCGCGCCCCCGGGACGAGCTCGTCGCCTGCTGATTTGGTCCCATCGGTGCAAGACAAGAGCCTGTGCGCAACGAGCCCATCGATGTGAGCTCGGACAGCAAATTCTCGTGCTCGGCGAGAAGCGGTTTGCGGTACCGGCCGTCTTTGGCACGCGGCGCCCCATTTGGGCACCCCGAGGACCTTGTCCTGATTGCTGTTGAGACGATTCGGTGTGCCCGACGGGAGGTAGCGGATGCGTCAAGCAGGTTTGTTCGGGCGGTCGGATCATATACGGGCGCTGTCAAAGGTGGCGATCAGCTGGAGACGATGGGTCGCGCGTTGAATTTCGAGGTGTTCGGGCCTGCACTGGATGCGAAGCTCGCCGATGTGCGCCACTCGAGGGGAGGGCCATGCCACCCCTGCGATCCAGTAGCTATGCTCCAGGCCCCGATCCTGGCGGCACAGAACCACGTAAGCGACGCACCTATGGTGTTCCTGATCGGCAATCGTCCGCGCTGGCGGTGTCCTGGCTTGGAACTGGGGTGCCGAGGTCGGGCGAAACACGATCCGGCCATTCCGCGAGTAGATCGAGAAGAACGCGTGTCAGGCGCTTGATGCTGGTCGTCGCCTTTCTTCGGCCGCAGCGCCAGCGCGGCTATCTGCCGGCGCTACAGCTTCAGCGTAATGGGATCAGCCGATTTCCCGAAATCCATCTCACCTCACAATTTATTGATTGAACGATTAACTATCGAGTGTTATGCGGTTGCCATGAATACTGCTCCAGCCCCTATGCACGTTCCCGAAGCGATCGGTCGGCAGCTTGTGGATCCTGCCTCCTACGGTGACCCGCAGGCGGTTCACGAGTCGCTTGCCTGGTTGAGAGGCGAAATGCCGTTCGCAAAAGTGCAGATGTCGAACTTCGATCCGTTCTGGATCGTGACGCGTCACGCCGACATTCTGGACATCGAGCGTCAGGCTGACCTGTTCCATAGTGGCGATCGCTCGACCGTCATGCTCGCGGCTGACATGCGCGAGGCGCTTGAGGCTGCGGTGGGTTCGCCGCATCTCGTCCGGTCGATGATCGCCATGGACGGTCGCGAGCATCGCGCCTATCGAACGCTCACGCAGGCTTGGTTCATGCCGGGGAACGTCAAGAAGCTCGAGGACAAGCTGCGCGGCCTGGCGCGGGCGCACGTCGATCGCATGTTCGCACGCAACGGTCGGTGTGATTTTGTGGCCGACGTGGCGTTGCACTATCCGCTGCACGTTATCATGGAGATTCTCGGCGTCCCAGAGGAAGACGAGGGCTTGATGCTTTCGTTGACCCAGCAGCTGTTTGGCGCCCATGATCCGGAGCTTGGCCGTGAGGCGGAGGTGATGGCGACGCCCGACCGTGGACTGGCCGTGTTTCAGAATGTGATCGCGGACTTTCACCGCTATTTCGAAAAGCTGACCGACGAGCGCCGCAGGGAGCCTCGGGAAGACGTCGCCAGCATCATCGCCAACGCCGTGATCGACGGCGCGCCGATCAGCAAGGCAGAGGCGAATGGATATTACGTTCTGGTCGCTACCGCAGGGCATGATACAACGTCGGCGTCGACGGCTGGAGGTATGTTGGCACTCGCGCGCGATCCGGAACTGCTGGCGACCCTGCGCGGCGATGCGTCGTTAGTCCCAGCGTTCGTGGAGGAGGCGATCCGGTGGGTTACGCCGGTCAAGCACTTCATGCGTTCGGCAGCACGCGATACTGAGGTCAACGGCCAGGCGGTGGCAGCGGGCGATTGGCTCATGCTTTCGTACATGTCCGGCAATCGTGACGAGGCGGTCTTTGATCACCCCGCTGAGTTCCGTTTGGACCGACCGGCGAATAAGCAGCTCGCCTTCGGCTATGGGCCGCACATGTGTATTGGTCAGCATCTGGCCAAGCTAGAGATGCGGATCCTCTTCGAGGAACTGGTGCCAAGGCTTAACTCAGTTGAACTAGATGGTGAGCCAACGTGGGCACGCTCCAACTTTGTCAGCGGGCCGAAGCGTTTGCCCATAAAGTTCGGATAGGGCTGCTCGCCAACATTGGGCTTTGATCGTGATATTCTAAGCCGCTTCAATCAATTTATTATCGTGGGACTAAACTAAGTCGAACAAGCAGCATGATGAACGCAGTAGCGTCAGATGCTGTAATAGTGTTTTTAGGGAGGATAGAATGAGTGATCTTTATTTTGCGTCTGCGTTGCTTGCGGACGGCAAGCCAGTTTCGCAGCCCTCCCTACGTCCCGCGGGAGCCAAAATTCTCAGACTTGCGAGCCTGGCCTCTGTCGCGTCCCTGCTGAGCGCCGTACCGGCTTTCGCCCAGGACGCGTCTACGTCGAAGACGGCAGATCCGGCGATGGCTGCTCCGGCGCCTGCGGAGCAGGCCGGGGGGCTGGAAGCGATCATCGTCACCGCGCAACGCCGTAGCGAGAACCTGCAGGACGTCCCTATTTCTATCACGGCCGCAAGCGCTGATGCACTGGCCACCGCAGGTGTCGAGAACGTTTCCAATATTCAGGCGATCAGCCCTAGCATCAGCTTCAGATCGGCGAATCTCGCCTCATCGTCTGCTAACATTATCATTCGCGGCCTGGGTACTACGGGTGCCAGCAGAAGCTTCGAGGGCTCGGTCGGGGTATTCGTCGATGGCGTTTACCGCACAAGGGCTGCCTCTGTTCTGCAGAACTTCCTCGACATTGATAATCTTCAGGTTCTCCGTGGTCCTCAGGGAACGTTGTTCGGTAAGAACACCTCGGCCGGAGCCCTGCTTCTGACATCCGCTGCTCCGACATTGGGCAAGACCTCTGGGCTAGTTGATCTAGGCTTCTCAAATTACAAGACCATACTTGCGCGAGCTGCTGCCAGCGTCCCGCTTTCCGATAATGTGGCGGTCCGTATTGCCGGTCTTTCGTCGCGACGCGATGGCTTCTTCACCGACGCCACGAGCGGCTCCTCCGTCAACAACGATTCCAGCCAGGCTGTTAAAGGCCAGCTCCTGTTCGAGCCGAGCAGCGGAGTCTCTATCAGGCTGATCGGCGATTATTCGGTTAGCACCGGGGACTGCTGCTACGGTTCGGCTGAGTTCATTGATGGACCTACTCAGCCACTGGTTAATGCACTCGGCCTCGCGAACGGGCGCAAGCCACCCAGCCGCCGCTTAAGCGACTTCAGTTCATCGCTGGATGCCTCGCCACGTCAACGTGTAGAGGATTACGGTGGCACCGCGCTGGTGAATATCGACGTAGGCGCCGGCGAAGTCCGGTCGGTCTCCGCGATCCGCAAATTTGCGGTGGGTCAGCGCCAGACAGATGCTGACTTCACTGGCGCTTCCCTCCTCGGCATCGACGAGGATTTCTCGAGCCGGTTCATTTCGCAGGAACTGACCTACAACGGCAAGATCGAGGCGTTGAACGCAGATCTGGTTCTCGGCGGTTTTTTCTCTGACGAGAAACTGAAGATGGGTCGCGATATCTTCTGGGGTTCACAGGCGCAGACCTTCTGGGACATCCTGCTTGGCGCGGCTGGTGTCCCTGCGGGCACTACGGTGGCCCCCGAAGGGCGGGTCGCAACGGAGACTTATGGCGGTCGGGCCAAGTCCTACGCCGCGTTCGGTCACCTCGACTTCGCCGTCGGCGACAAGATCAACATCATTGCGGGCCTGCGTTACTCGGTCGAGAAAAAGCGGGGCAGTCTCGACTACCTGTACTACGAACCAAATCCCAACGCGATCTTCAAAGTGCTGGGCATATCGCCAGGTCCGGAATACGACGTGAAGACGACGGACAAGGCACTCAGCGGTACGATCGGCGTGCAGTTCCGCCCGGTAGACGATGTTATGCTTTACGCAACGTACAATCGCGGCTTCAAGGCCGGCGGCGTCAACATGGACTCGAACGGGGCGGGAACGCTCCTCAACAATCCGGCAGAATACAACAAGCTGCCCACTGCTACGCGAAATCTGATCTTGGCCTTCAATCCCGGTAGCAGCTTTGGCCAGCCGGTGAGTCCAGTCTACAAGCCAGAGACCGTCAATGCCTACGAGCTGGGCGCCAAAGCCGAATATCTGGACGGGCGCGCACGCACGAACATCTCGTTCTTCTACTACGACATATCTGATATCCAGATCGCGCAATTCGTCGGCCTTCGTTTCACGGTGATCAACGCCGAGGCCGCCAAGGATTACGGTGTTGAGATCGAGAACCTGTTCCAGGTCACGCCGACGATCGCGCTGGGGCTCGACGGAACCTGGCTTCCGAAAGCTGGCTACAAGGCTGATCCCAACATTAGTCCGGAGCTGTCGGGATCGCGCTTCCGCTTCGCACCCAAGTTCCAGGGCAACGCCAGCATCAACCTAGACCAACCGATCACCGACCATCTCAATCTGACGGGACGTGTCCAGTATCAGTACAGCGGCCGGCAGTTCATAAACACCGCCTCGTTCGCTCGGCGCGGTTCGGTCGGCATCATTAATGCTAATCTGGGCGTGAAGCTGAGTTCGGGTCTAAGCTTCGAGGGCTGGGTGCAGAACCTGACCGACAAGACCTATCCTTTGCAGGCGTACAACACGCCGCTCCAGACCGGCGATCAGAACGCCTATCTTGCCCCGCCCCGCACCTACGGGGCCCGCCTGCGCGCGCAGTTTTAAACACCTGGAGCGACTCGCTCCCCCCCCTGCGGCGCAGTGGACATCGCTGCGCCGCACGGCACTTGCAAAGGATTGATATATATATGGGCGAACGGTTCAACGGCAAACATGTCTTCGTTGCTGGTGCTTCGAGCGGGATCAATTTGGACATCGCGCGAGCTTTCGCAGGTGAGGGCGCCAAACTCACGATCCTCAGCCGCAGTGTTGACAAGATCGAGGCGGCGGCCCGCGCATTGCGCGATGAAGGCGCGAACGTGGCCGGGGTCGCCTGTGATGTGCGCGACTATCCCGGGCTCGCGGCGGCGTTTGCACAAGCGTGCGCGACGAACGGGCCGCTCGCAGTGCTTGTCTCCGGTGCAGCAGGCAATTTTCTGGCTCCGGCTGCGAAGATGAGCGCGAACGCCTTTAAGACGGTAGTCGATATCGATCTTCTTGGTACCTTCAACGTCTTCCGAGCCGGCTTCGACCATCTTGTCCGCCCCGGCGCGTCGCTGATCGCGATCACTGCGGGGCAGGCGGTGCACCCGATGAGCTTTCAGGCTCACGCTTGTGCGGCCAAGGCCGGTGTGAACATGATCACGCGATGCTTGGCGCTCGAGTGGGGTCCCGCGGGAATACGGGTGAACGGCATCTCGCCCGGTCCAATCAGCGACACCGAAGGAATGCAGCGGCTTGCTGCCGATTCGGCGCGCGAAAAACTCATCAAGGATCGCCTCGCCCTGCGTGATTACGGCACCAAGCGGGACGTGGCAGAGGCAGCGTTGTGGCTGTCCAGCCCGGAAGCGAAATATGTGACTGGCCACATTCTGAATGTCGATGGCGGCAACGACCTTGGCGACGCGAGCGCCGACGCGCTAGGTTGAAGGCATACTTAGCGGGATTGGATAGGCGCGGGGCGCACGAACACTTGTCCTGGAAAGCACGAGCATCAGGAGAAAGCATGCTGAACTGCACAGCCGCGGTGGCCCGCGGACCGGAAACGGCCTTCGAACTAATCGGAGTGAGTATCGATGGTCCGCGCACGGGCGAAGTTCTCGTGAAGGTGGCCGGGGTTGGGCTATGCCACACAGACCTTGTCTTTCGCGATCAGGTCCCGTTCAAGTTTCCGGCGGTTTTCGGCCATGAAGGTGCTGGTATCGTTGAGGCGGTTGGCGACGGGGTGGAGGGATTCGCCCGGGGCGACCCCGTGATCATGGGCTTTTCGAGCTGTGGCACGTGCCCGCGCTGCGCGGAAAACCTACCCAGCTACTGCCGCCAATTCGTACCGCTCAACTACGCTGGTGCGCGTGTCGAGGACGAATCAACCGCGTACCGTGCGGCCGGCGAGCGGATCTCGTCCCACTTCTTCGGTCAGTCCTCTTTCGCGACGTACGCCATCACCAGGTCCCGCAATCTGGTGAAGGTTGTGACGGACGCGCCGTTGGCAATCCTGGGCACGCTCGCCTGCGGCTTTCAAACGGGGGCCGGGGCGATCATGCGTACGTTCGCCTGTCCTGCGGGATCGACCCTCGTGGTGTTCGGCGGTGGCCCGGTAGGACTCGCCGCCGTGATGGCGGCAAAGATCTGCGGTTGTGCGGCCATTGTTCTGGTCGAGCCGATGGCGGCGCGGCGTGCTATCGCCAGCGATCTTGGCGCCACGCACACGATCGATCCGACGGGCGCCGATCTGGCACAGGCGGTACGGGCAATCGTTCCCGATGGCGTCGACTTCGCTTTCGACACCACGGGTGTTCCTGCGGTGATCGAAGCGGGACTGGCGTCGCTCGGCAGCCATGGCGCGATCGGACTCGTCGGTGTGCCGCGCTCGGCGGGGGCCTCGGTCACGGTCAACATCGCCGCGCTGATGACGCCCGGCCACCGCATTATTGGCATCATCGAGGGTGATAGCGATCAACAGACGTTCATCCCCCAACTGCTGGAACATCACGCTGCGGGCCGGTTTCCGTTCGATACGCTTATTCGGACCTATCCGTTGTCCGATATCAACGAGGCAATCGCGGCACAGGCGCGAGGCGAATGCATCAAGGTGGTGATGATCCCCTGAAATGCGAACAAATTAGGCAGGAGAGCAGAAAATGACGTTCGACGATAGTTACGCGATGCTGATCAATGGTGAGCGGGTGCCGGGCAGCCGGACGCTGGACGTGCTGAACCCTGCGACCGAGCAAGTGATCGCTATGGTGCCGGACTGCACACGCGAGGAACTCGACCGTGCCGTCGCGACGGCACGTGATGCCTTTCCGGGGTGGGC
Organism: Sphingobium sp.; assembly: GCA_051305835.1. Taxonomy (GTDB): domain Bacteria; phylum Pseudomonadota; class Alphaproteobacteria; order Sphingomonadales; family Sphingomonadaceae; genus Sphingobium. Next base: position 5,870 of record JBPPMC010000258.1, on the reverse strand, counting down.
TGCGACCCCGATCGCAGAGCGCAAGGCGAAGCTGATGGCGTTGGGTCAGGCCGTGATGGCGAACGCTGACCACCTGATGCGACTGCTGACGAGCGAACAGGGCAAGCCGCACGCTGAGGCGGAGGGCGAAGTGAGGGGTGCAAGTTACTGGCTGATGGCTGCCTCGCAGCTCGACCTGCCGGTGACGGTGAACGAGGATTCGGAGGAACGCTACAGCGAGACGCGGCATGTGCCCCTGGGCGTTGTCGGGGCTATCTCGCCCTGGAATTTCCCAATGATCCTGGCGATGTTCAAGGTCGGCCCGGCCCTGCTTGCCGGCAATACAATGGTGCTGAAGCCATCGCCGTTCACCCCCCTCTCAACGTTGAAGTTCGGGGAGCTGGCGGCGGAGATTCTGCCGCCGGGCGTGCTCAATATCGTGACGGGTGGAGATGAGCTTGGCCCATGGATGACGAGCCACCCTGGCTTCGATAAGATCAGCTTCACCGGATCAACAGAGACCGGCAAGCGTGTAATGCAGTCCGCCGCGCCGACGCTGAAGCGCGTAACGCTGGAACTGGGCGGCAATGACGCGGCGATCATCATGCCCGACGTCGATGTGGAGAAGGTCGCCCAAGAATTGTTCTGGGCAGCCTTCCGCAACAACGGCCAGATCTGCATCGCGACCAAGAGGATGTACGTCCACAAGGACATCTACGATCAGTTGCGCGACGCGATAGTGACGTATGCCAAGACGGTGAAAGTCGGCGACGGATCCGAGCAGGGCACGCAGATCGGTCCAATCAACAACAAGCAGCAATATGCGCGCGTGCTGGAGCTGATTCAGGACGCTAAGGATAAAGGCTACAAGTTCTTGGTTGGCGGCGAAAATGCAAATATGCCGGGCTACTTCGTACCGGTGACCATTCTCGACAATCCGCCGGAGGATAGCCGCATCGTACAGGAGGAGCAGTTCGGCCCTGTCCTGCCGCTGATCAAGTTCGACGATTACGAGAGCGTCATCGCGCGCGCAAACGCCACCGATTACGGCCTCGGCGGATCGGTGTGGGGCAATGATGAGGACAAGGCGTTTGAGATTGCCCAGCGGATCGCCAGCGGCACCGTATGGGTGAACGAAACGCAGCATCTGTCGCCGCTGGCGGCATTCGGTGGCATGAAGCAGTCGGGCGTGGGCGTCGAAGGGGGAGTTGAGGGGCTGCTCGAATATACCAACGCGCAGACGATCGTGCGCAAGAAGCGCAAGGAAGCCGCGGCGGCATAGGATCGGCCACTTCGGGCACGCGGGGGCACGTGCCTTGTAGCCATCGGCATCTGCTACCTTTCGCCCCCGCGTTGTCGCCGACGCAATCCACGGTTGAGGAACCCAGAGTGAATGAACTGACACGCACGGACGACAGTGGCTGCGCAACCCTGACGTTGGATCGTCCTGACAAGCTCAATGCATTGACCGTCAGGATGTTTCGCGAGCTTCGGCAGCATGTCGAAGATATCGCCTCGGATGCAAGCATCGCATGCGTGGTCCTCCGTGGTGCAGGCAAATGCTTCTCCGCTGGTCACGATCTCGCCGACATCGCGAGCAGCGAGGACGTGCCCTCGCGCGGCTGGCATAGCGAGACGCTGCGCGCGATGGAACGATTGCCGAAGCCGGTGATCGCCGCGGTGCATGGCCATTGCTACACTGGCGCGCTTGAAGTCGCCCTGGCGTGCGACTTCATTGTCGCCGCGGACAACGCGCGCTTTGGCGACACGCATGCGAAGTGGGCGCTCACGCCCATTTGGGGTATGAGCCAACGACTGCCGCGCCGCGTCGGCGTGGCCACCGCAAAGCGGCTGATGTTCACCGCTGATATGTTCGATGCCGCAGAGGCGCTGCGCATTGGCTTGGTCGAACAGGTTTTCCCCGCCCATCTGTTCGACGAGCAGGTAGCCGATCTTGCTGCTCGGATCCGAGCAAATTCACCCTTCACCCACGCTGCCAACAAGCGTCTGCTGGATGCCACCGATGGACGAGCACTAGACGCAGGGCTTCAGTGGGAGGTGCTGGAATGCGAAGGGTTCGGGCCGGATGCTCAGGATCGGATCGCGGCATTCACGCGCCGATAACTTCATTCTCGTGGCGAAAGCAGTCTTTATGGGCAATGTGACGGAGGCTGGCTGAGATGGGCGAGGTGGAGCGCTGCTTTCTTTGGCCCTATCGGGTGCTTTACCTCAAGGATCACTGCGGCCTGTTGGCCGGTCACATGTTGGCGCAGCTCGGGGCGGAGGTGATCCAGGTCTTCTCAAGGCCGAGTATGATGCGAAACGTCGGAAAGCTCCGCGCCGCTTCCAGGCAGTGTTGCTCGCGAAAAGCCCAAATTACCTCGAATTGAAGGTCACGCAATGACAAAAATTTTCGCCGCCATTACGACAGCTCCTGGCGAACCGCTTAAACTAAGTTCTGCGGACCTCGACGCCCTTCGCGACGACGAGGTCCTTGTCAGGATCAAGGGTGTCGGGATCTGTCATACGGACTTGGTGGTGCTGGAATCCGGTGGCTACGCGCCGGGCGTGCTCGGTCACGAGGGGGCAGGGGTCGTCGAGGAGGTCGGGCGTGGCGTAACTCATCTCGTGCCCGGCGACCATGTTGTTCTCAGCTATTATGCGTGCCACAAATGCGCGACCTGCATCGATGGAGCACCGGCCCATTGCGAGCGTGCGCTTCTCGCCAACGGCAGCGGCAAGCGTTTTGATGGATCGTCGCTCATCCACGTAGACGGACAGCCAATCAACGGCGCGTTCTTCTCGCAATCATCGTTTGCCACTCATGCGATCGCCCGCGATCATAACGCGGTCAAGGTTCCAAGCGACCTGCCTATCGAACTTCTCGGCCCGCTCGGTTGCGGCTTCCTGACGGGGGCGGGCACGGTGTTGAAAGCGCTCGAAGTGAAGGAGGGTCGCGGTGTCGCGGTTTTCGGCTCAGGAGCAGTCGGATTGGCGGCGGTAATGGCGGCCAAGGTGGTTGGAGCCGATCCTATTATCGCAATCGACCGTGTTCCGGAGAGGCTCGAGATCGCGTGTCGCCTTGGCGCGACCCATGTCATCAACGGCAACGACGTCGATGTCGCGGAAGAATTGGGTAGGATCGAGCCGAAGGGTCTGTACTATGCTGTTGAAACGACCGGCTTGCCGCAGTTTCTCGAAATTGCGGTCGCTGCCTTGCGCCCGACCGGCGTGTGCGCTCTTCTCGGGATCAGCAAGCCTGGTGCAACTGCTGCGATCGATCTTTCTAAGCTGCTATACGGCCGCACCGTCAGAGGCGTGATCGAAGGGGAGTGCGACCCCCAAGAGTTCATCCCGAAGCTGATCGATCTTCACCGTCAGGGCAAATTCCCGTTTGAGATACTGGTGCGTACCTATCCCCTCGATAAGATCAACGAAGCGATGGCCGACATGAAAGCGGGGCGCACCATCAAGCCGGTCCTCATCCCCAACGTGCAGAGCCTGTCGCTACTTCGCCAGGTTGAAGGAACGAGCTAGGATCGTCGTTGATTCTCGTGTGTCAGGGTAGGCCGATGGATCAATGGCGATGGTGGTCGACGTGGACTGGCGGAGCGATCGGGGGCAATGGCTTGAGCCGTTTCTGGCGGGCCTCCGCATCCCGCGCGGCGGCGGATGTGCCGCTCTACATTGCCGGCTTGATCGGCCGGGGATCGGAAGTGGGGACTATCCGATAGTTTTTGCGTAAAGCCTTCGTCATCATCAGATGACGAAGGCTCATCAAACATCACGGCGGAATGGCTTTTTGCCTTACGCTACTCACACGGCAGCGTTTCAGTTCGACCGTCGCGTGAATGAGCATGAGGTACGGCAGCTTCGTCGCGGCATCCTCACCGGGAAGTGGCCCTGGGTGTGGATAGCTCTTGAGACGTGACTTGAGAGGAGCCTGAGCGAGTGCCGTCCTGTCACAGTCCTGTCCGCTCGCGGAGCGCCTCGGGATTCCGCCCGACAGGAGGACCGGGATGCATGATATCACACCTAAAGCTATCGCTGTGGGCAACGTCACACACACAAAGACGTTCATGTCTCCGTCGCGATCAACGGGCTGGGCGCACGGCTTGCCACCGGCTCGTTCTCGGAAACGAGCCAAGCATCGAGGGGACCGGCTCCTACGGTGTTGCGTTACGTGCGCACGGACCGCTGCCGCCGCCCAGTCCGCTCGCTACACAGGCCAGAAGGCGGTGCAGCTGCATGGTAGCATGAGCATGACCCACGAACTGGACCATCATTACAAGCGCGCGCCGGTGATCGACCGCAGTTCGGCTCACGGGAATTCCATTTCGCTTGCTATGCCCGGCTGTCGCAAACCGAAGCTGCCTGATGGAACAGGCCCGGTGCGGCGATGCACCGGGCCTCGGCGCTGCGATCAGAGGTCGCGGTAGATCGGCGGGCGCTTCTGGAAAAATGCATCAAGCGCCTCGCCCGCGTCGTCCGTACCCCAGACCAGGATCTGCTGCCGATCCTCCATCGCCATCGCCGACGCCAAGCTCGGCGCGTCGACCGCGAAATTGAGCCCGTCCTTGGTGAGCCGGAGTCCGAGCGGGCTGGTGCTGAGCATCTCGTCAGCCAGCGACAGGCCCGTCGCCAGCAACTCGTCGTCGGGAACAACGGCGCTGACCAGCCCGACAGCCGCAGCGCGCTCGGCGTGGATGAAGCGGCCCGTCAGCAACATCTCTGACGCCAGTGACATGCCCACGAGCCGCGGCAGGAAATAGCTCGAGCCCATGTCGCATCCGCTGAGGCCGACCCGGATGTAGGCCGCGTTCATACGCAGGCTCGGCGCGGCGTAGCGCACGTCGCATGACAGCAGCAGCGAAAAGCCGCCGCCACAAGCCGGCCCATGCCCCAGCCCGATGATCGGCTGCGGGCAAGAACGCATCTTTTGCATGATCCGCCCGATGCTGCGCTGGACGGCAAGGCCGTGGTGAACCCGTCCGCTCTGGCGCTGCTCCCAAGTAGTCAGGTCGGCGCCCGCGCAAAAGGCGCGGCCTTCGGCGCGCAGGATGATGACACGGATATTTTCCCGAGAATGTAGGGTATCGAACAGCCGGTTCAATTCATCCACCATCGTCGCGCTGAGCATATTTAGGGCGTCGGGCCGGTTCAGCGACACAATCAGCACCGCGCCTCGCAGCTCTGTCAACAAAGTTTCGAAGGGTCCCAAGGCATCATGCGCATCAGTCATCAGCTATCCTCTCGTCTAATATTTAATTGACTAAACAATGGCACCGTGGGTTCTCATATTCAATTAGACAAGGGTTATTTGCCGTCGCGCTGCCCTGATGTCATGCTATAATAGCTGGGGTGATTGCCGCCCTCCCGGATGGCAGTGAGATATGCCAAAATATGAGTTGAAGGCCACTGCACGGAAAGAATGGCAACCATGACGAAAGATAGGGTGATCGGTGTAGATCTCGCAAAGGCTGTTTTTCAGGTGGACGGCGCGTAGAAGACGGCCAAGAAAAGTTCCGCAGGAAGCTGCCGCGGCAGAGTTTCCCCGCATTATGGCCGAGCAGGCTCCTGCGATCGTCGTGATGGAAGCCTGCGGTAGCGCGCTTTACTGGCCAGCGAATGCTTGGTAAAAACGTCCCTGCGTGAATGCACCGGTTGGAGTGCTGGTCGGTACGAACCAACGATTTTGGTGAAGACGTGGTCCAATTTCAGGTGCGGATCGCTGCAATAAGTGGCTGCATGCCCATGATCTGGATCATCCGCTTCATATTGTAGGCCAGCACGCACAAACTCATCTCGGTTCTGACGTTTTTGAGCGTCTTGGTCAGGAAGTGGGTGCTGCCCATCCAGGATTTGAGCGTGCCAAAGACATGCTCGACGGT
>JBPPMC010000208.1:0-2428 GCA_051305835.1 Sphingobium sp. | reverse complement strand
AAGGCCATTACGGATCGCAAGGAAGTCTCCAATAGCATGTGGGGCGGGCGTTTTGCCGCCGGCCCGGCTTCAGTCATGCGCGAGATAAACGCCTCCATCCCCTTCGACAAGCGATTGTGGCGTCAGGACATTGCCGGGTCGAAGGCGCACGTCGCCATGCTGGGGCAACAGGGCATCGTTTCGCGCGAGGACGCCGCGACGATCAGCGCCGGGCTGGACGAGGTCGCGGCGGAATATGCCGCAAATGGCGTTCCGGTCGATCTCGATCTCGAAGACATCCACATGGCGACGGAATCGCGATTGGCCGAACTGATCGGCCCGGTGGCTGGGCGATTGCATACGGCACGATCGCGCAACGATCAGGTGGCGACGGACTTTCGCCTATGGGTGCGCGACGCCATCGATCAGGTCGAGGCGGGCCTGCTTGCGCTGCAAGGCGCGCTGCTGCTTCGGGCGGAGGAACATGCCGATACCGTGATGCCGGGCTTCACGCATCTGCAATCGGCGCAACCGGTGACATTGGGGCATCACATAATGGCCTATCATGCGATGATCGGGCGGGATCGCTCGCGTTTTGCCGATGCACGGGTGCGGTTGAATGAATGTCCGTTGGGCGCGGCGGCGCTCGCTGGAACCGGCTTTTCGATAGACCGGCACATGACCGCCGCTGCGCTGGGGTTCGACCGCCCGACCGGCAACAGTCTGGACAGCGTTTCCGATCGCGATTTCGCGCTGGATTACCTGATGGCGGCCACGCAATGCAGCCTGCACCTGTCGCGTTTGGCCGAGGAATTCGTGATCTGGGCCAGCCAGCCCTTCGGCTTCGTCAAACTGCCCGACGCTTATTCCACCGGCAGTTCCATCATGCCGCAAAAGCGCAATCCCGATGCGGCAGAACTGGTGCGCGGCCATGCCGGGCGCATTGCAGGCTGCATGACGGCGCTGGTCATCACGATGAAAGGCCTGCCGCTCGCCTATTCCAAGGACATGCAGGACGACAAGCCCCCGGTGTTCGAGGCGCATGATCTGCTGGGCCTCTCGATTGCCGCAATGACCGGAATGATCGAAACGGTAACGTTTCGCAGGGACCGGATGCGTGGCCTTGCCGAAAGCGGCTATGCGACCGCGACGGACCTTGCCGACTGGCTGGTGCGCGAAGCCAATGTGCCGTTTCGGGAGGCGCATCACATCACCGGACGCGCCGTGAAGCTGGCCGAAGAACGTGGTGTGCAGCTGGTAGACCTGGCGCTGGACGATCTTCAGGCCATTGACGCGCGGATCGACGAGCGCCTCTATGGCGTGCTGAGCGTCGATGCGTCGGTAGCGAGCCGCCGCAGCTATGGCGGGACGGCCCCGGATCAGGTACGGGCGCGGATCGCCGAAGCACGCGCGAAGGAGCAAACCTCATGAGGTATCGACTTGCCACAGGTATGGCTTTGCTGATGGCACTCACTGCCTGCGGTGGCAGACAGGCATTAAAATCCGCCGAGGGTGCGCCACCGATCCCGACTGCCCGCGGTGCAACAGCGCCGCAGACGGCGCAGCAACTGATGACGCCCACGCCGCAATCCCGTCCCGAGCGCAATGCCGAATTACTAACGCAATCGAAAGAGCGGCAGGACGACCCGTTCGACTTGCCCCCCAAGGCCGACTAAGCGAGAATCATGGATCATTTCGACTATCGCGACGGCGCAATGCACGTCGAACATGTACCGATGGCGGCCATTGCCGATGCCGTCGGCACGCCTGTCTACATCTATTCGACGGCTACGCTGACGCGCCATGTCGGCGTGTTCCGGGAGGCGCTGGGCACGCTCGTCAATCCGCTGATCGCCTTTGCCGTCAAGGCCAATCCCAATGCGGCGGTGCTGGCCACCCTCGCGAAGCTGGGGCTGGGCGCGGATGTCGTGTCCGGCGGCGAGCTGTTGCGGGCTTTGGCAGCAGGCATACCGGCGGGTCGGATCGTGTTCTCCGGCGTGGGCAAGACCGAAGAGGAAATGCGGCTGGCGCTCGACAAGGGCATCTTCCAGTTCAATCTGGAGAGTGAACCGGAGGCAGAAATGCTGAGCCAGGTCGCCGTCGAGGGAGGTAAGGTCGCTCGGGTCGCCTATCGCATCAATCCGGACGTGGATGCGGGGACGCACGCGAAGATCTCTACCGGCAAATCGGAGAACAAGTTCGGCATCCCTTATGACCGGGCGCTTGCCGCTTACGACCGCGCGGCGCAACTCCCCGGCCTCGACGTGCAGGGCGTGGCCGTCCACATCGGCAGCCAGTTGACCAGTCTCACTCCGCTGGAGGCTGCATTCATAAAGGTCGGCGCGCTGATCGAGGCACTGACCGACGAGGGACATGATATCCGCACGGCCGATCTGGGTGGTGGCCTGGGCGTACCCTATGACCCTGCCCTCCCCGTGCCCCCTACGCC
>JBPPMC010000176.1:0-3794 GCA_051305835.1 Sphingobium sp. | reverse complement strand
TGGCGGACGAGCGGGAGCAGTTCACGGCCATAATCAATGGCATCCTGTAGCGGATCGAACCCGCGGATCAGGAAGTGGTCGATCCCGATATCATAATATTCAAGCATCGCGTCGGCGACCTGATCGGGCGTACCGACCAGCCCGGTGCTGTTGCCCTGCGCACCCGTCAGTGCCGCAACACCGGTCCAGAGCCGTGTGTCGCGACGACCGCTCCTTGCGGTTTCCAGCAGGCGCAGCGAGCCGGCGTTGTGCGGGCGATGGCCACTCACGGGAAGCCCGGCGGCTTCGCGATTGGCGCGCACCTGTTCCTCGATATCCTCAGCCTTTTTCCAGGCCGCTTCCTCGGTATCCGCGATCACCGGGCGCAGCGAGAGCGAGAACCCCGGTTGCCGCCCGTGACGCGCCGCCGCGCCGCGCACCCGGCGGACGACCTCGCCGACTTGTTCCAGCGATTCGCCCCACAGGGCATAGACGTCCGCATGACGGCCAGCGACATCGATGGCTTCGTCCGATGATCCGCCGAAGAAGACGGGCAAATTGTCCGGCTTGATGGCGCTGAAGCCCTGTCGCACGTCATAGAAGCGGCCCTTGTGATCGAAGGGCTGGGCGGCGCTCCATTCCTGGCGCAGCACGGTCAGATATTCGTCGGTGCGGGCGTAACGCTCCGCTTTGGGCGTACCCGTGTCGCCGTCGCGCGCCATTTCCTCGTCCGCGCCGCCGGTGATGATGTGCACCGCGACGCGTCCGCCGGAAAGCTGGTCGAGCGTCGCCAGTTGCCGCGCCGCAACCGTCGGCTGCGTGAAGCCGGGCCGATGCGCGACTAGGAAGCCGAGGCGCGTCGTGATCGCCGCGGCGTGCGCCGCAACGATCTGGCTCTCCGGGGTATTCGATCCAAATGGGATCAGCACACGGTCAAAGCCGCCTTCTTCCTGCGCCTTCGCCGCTGCTTCGACATATATTTTGTCCAGCACGCGGCTTCGCGTGGCGGCATGAACCTCTGAACTGTCGTTAAAGCCGATATAGCCAATGAATTTTACGCTCATGGGATGATCCTTCGGAAAGTCAGATGACGAAAAAACCGTGCGTGCCATCGCGCGCCAGTTGATCGACCAGGCCATATTCCCAATCGAGATAGGCCTGCATCTTTGCCGCCTGATTGTCGGTGCCTTCATAGGGTCGCTTGTATCGGCCCTCGCGTCCGCGCGGGATCGGCGCGCCATCGGACCCGGTCTCCAGCGGGCCGGAGAAATCCGCCTCCAGCACGAAGACTTCCCAGCCCACTTGCGCGAGCCACGATGCAGTCATGTCGGCGCGCGCGCCAAGGTCGTCGGACAGCACGATTCGCGCGCCACGCACCGGCGCATATTGATCGGTTTCCTGCACCAGCTGTCCGCCCTGCGCGTTGCGGAAGCCGGGAAGGTGGCCCCGCTCGAACGCGGCGGGTTGGCGCACGTCGTACAGATACAGCGTGCGCGCGCTATCGGCTTTCAGATGGTCGAGTTCGACCCAGTTGATCCGTTTTACGCCAGCCCGATAGGCCACATTGCGCGCCTTGTTGCGTGCTTCCTCTGCGCCGTCCAGATCGACTTCGGGCGCAGCGCGCTCCTGCCCCGTTTCCAGCGCCTGGCCCGCAAGCGTCCAGCCGATCGTACCGTTCCGCAGCGCAAAGATCGGGTTGGGCAATCCGGCATTGATCAGTGATTGCGTGCCGATGATGCTGCGTGTCCGCCCGGCGCAATTGACGATGATGGTCGTGTCGGGATCGGGCGCGACGGCACGCGCCCGCAGCACGAGTTCCGCGCCGGGCACGCTGACGCCGGTTGGAATGCTCATCGTGTTATATTCATCGTACCGGCGCGCATCCAGAATCGCGATGTCGGCTTTCTCGCGGATCAGGGCATGCACTTCTTCGGCGGCAAGCGAGGGGGTGTGCCGGCGATGCTCGACCAGTTCACCAAATGCTTTGGAGTAGCTATTTACATCCTCGAACAGTTCATAGCCAACAGCGCGCCATCCTTCGAGGCCGCCTTCCAGTTCGCGGACATTGGCAAAGCCCAATGCCTGAAGTCGCGTCACGGCCTTGTCGGCCAGCCCTTCGCCATTGTCGTAGACCACGATCTGCGTGTCGGCGCGCGGGATGCGCCAGCGCGCTTCGGCATCGATCTGGCGCAGCGGAATCTGCGAGGCGAACAGCGGATGCCCCAGCGCAAATTCCGCTTCTTCGCGAACGTCGATCAGGGCAATTTCGTCACGTGCAAGCAGAGCCTGACGAACGTCGAGAGGCGTGGCATACGTCATAGGGCTTTGGACCTGTCCCAGATGTTGGGGATCACGCTGTTCGCGTATCCGGAGATGAATGGTTTTTCCGTGCCTTGCGCCTCATAGGTGGCGCGTTCGACGGCGCCGATGTTGCCGCCATAGACATGGATGCTGATGGAGGGCGCGTCGTCACGACCGTTCAGGACGCGGTGGATGTCGCCGACCGTGGGGCTGACGGCATCGACTTCGCCTTCGTTAAGACGCGCTGGCTCGCCTGCCTGGAAAAGCGCGCCGCTTGCGTCCCGCGCATAGCGCTCGACCAGTTCGGAGCCGCGCAACACGCCGACCAGACCCCAGACCCGGTGATCATGAACCGGCGTGGCCTGACCCGGACCCCATACGAAGCTGACGACGCTGAAGCGTTCGCGGCTGTCGCAGTGGAGGAGATATTGCTGATAGCGCTCGGGATGCGGCTGTGCGAATGCGGCGGGAAGCCAGTCGTCTGTCGCGACGAGCCGGCCCAACAGGATTTTACCCGCTTCCAGAATGTCGCGCTCCGCCCGCTCTGCTGACAGGAGGTCGGAAAACTGCGTCACGAAATCACGAAGCGGCTTGGTATCGATCAGCCCCGCAGGCGAGGCATGGGCATTCATCCGTCGGCCTTTGCGAACGGCACGACGCCGTCGCCCTGATGGTCACCGCCCAGTTTGGACAGCAGCGTATCGCGCAGGTTGCGCACTATGCCGGTGCGCGATCCGCGCTCGGCCTCGATGCGTTCCTGCGCGACGATGCGCCCGCCGTCCAGCACGAGAATGCGGTCGGCAAGGGCAATGGCTTCGTCAACGTCATGCGTGACGAGCAGAACCGCTGGGCGATGCTTGCGCCAGAGCGAGAGCACGAGGTCGTGCATGCGATAACGGGTAAGGGCGTCCAGCGCCGCGAATGGCTCGTCCAGCAGCAGCAGTTCAGGCTCGCGGACCAGCGCGCGCGCCAGTGCGGTGCGCTGTGCCTCGCCGCCCGAAAGCGTGAGTGGCCAGGCGTCGAGCCGATGACCCAGGCCAACTTCCTTGAGCGCCGATTCGGCCCGTTCGCGAGTCTGACCGCCGCGCAGGCCCAGCGCGACATTGCGCCAAACCGGCTTCCAGGGAAGCAACCGCGCATCCTGAAACACCACGGCGCGCGATGTTGGCACCTTGACGTCCTGACCGGACACTTCATCCAATCCCGCCAGCGTGCGCAGCAGCGTGGTCTTGCCTGAGCCTGAGCGGCCCAGCAGGGCGATGAATTCACCCGGCGCGATCTCCAGGTTCAGCCCGTCGATGATCGTGTTGGCGCCGAAGCGCCGCGTAAAGTTGCGCAGGCGCACCACCGGGTCGGCAGGGGGTGTAAAGTTATCAGGGAAAACGGTGTCGTTCCTGAGGAAACCTAAACGTGCATCCATGGTCAGTGCTCCACTATGCTGGGACGCCAGACGAGCGCCCGATTTTCAACGATACGCACCAGCCAGTCCGCGCCGAGGCCCAGAATGGCATAGA